>NZ_ACQT01000013.1 GCF_000175235.1 Acidovorax delafieldii 2AN
CAGCGCGGTACAGGCCGACGTGGGCCTTGCGCGCGACGTGCTGCAGGCGGGCGTGCTGGCAAACCGCCTGGGCGCCGGTTCGGGCATCGTGGAGTTTTTGCGTGGGTTCGCTGCGGGACGTGACAATGCGCCACTGCGGGCGGCGTCGTACCCTGCACGCGCCTGATGTCTGACTGCCTGTGTGCCTGAGCGTCGGCTCTCGGGCGCCCGGACCCGGGGTGGCGTATAACGCGCGGTTTGCCTGCCTTTGCGCCGCCTGCCCGCGGCCTGGCAAGGGCCCGCGCCGGTGGGTTTTGCGCTGGTGCCGTTCTTCTGATTCTTTGCTTCGTTTGCCTTGTTTCGCATGACTTCTTCTTCGCGCAGCCGCCTGTCCCTTTACCTCGACCTCGTCCGCTGGGACCGGCCCGCCGGCTGGCTCGTGCTGGTGTGGCCCACCCTGAGTGCCTTGTGGCTGGCGGCGGGTGGCTTTCCGGGCTGGCATCTGCTGGCGGTGTTCGTGCTGGGCACCGTGCTCATGCGCAGTGCCGGCTGCTGCATCAACGACGTGGCCGACCGCGACTTCGACCGCCACGTCAAGCGCACGGCGCAGCGGCCCATCACCTCGGGGCAGGTGTCGGTGAAGGAGGCCCTTGCCGTGGGCGCGGTGCTGTCGCTCATTTCGCTGGGGCTGGTGCTGACCACCAATGCGGTAGCGGTGGCCTGGTCGGTGCCGGCGCTGCTGGTGACGATTCTGTATCCGTTCACCAAGCGCTTTTTCGCCATGCCGCAGGCGGTGCTGGGCATTGCCTTCAATTTCGGCATTGTGATCGCGTTTGCTGCCGTGCAGCGGCAGGTGCCGGCCACGGCGTGGCTGCTGTGGCTGGGCAACCTGTTCTGGGTGCTGGCCTACGATACCGAATACGCCATGGTGGACCGCGATGACGACCTGAAGATCGGCATGAAGACGTCGGCCATCACGCTCGGGCGATTCGATGTGGCCGCCATCGTCGTGTTCTACCTGCTGTTTGTGGGTTTTTGGCTGGTAGCGCTTGCGCCCTATGCGCTGGGCGCTATTTTTTACGTAGCAATCGCCGTGGCGCTGGGGCAGGTGGCGTGGCACTGGTGGCTGATCCGCACGCGCACCCGCGAAGGGTGCTTTCGTGCGTTCCGCATGAACCACTGGGTGGGGTTCACGCTGTTCGCCGGCATTGCCGGCAGCTATCTGCTGCGCTGATGTGCAATGCTTTTGATAGCTATAGGTGCTTGACCAGCAAGCGCCAGAGCCTGATTTGGCATTTATTTGCCGAACTCGTCACCCAGTTCACGCGCCCGCTGGCAGGCGGCCTGCATGGCCTGCACGAACTTGTCGCCCACCGCGTCGTGCTCCATCGACTGGATGGCCGCGTAGGTGGTGCCGCCCTTGGAGGTGACACGCTGGCGCAGCACTTCGGGCGGCTCTTGCGAGCGGCGTGCCAGTTCCGATGCGCCCACGAAGGTGCCCACCGCCAGCCGGTAGGCCTGTTCGGCGCTGAGGCCCATGCCGGTGCCGGCGCGCGCCATGGCTTCAAGGAAATAGAACACGTAGGCCGGGCCCGAGCCCGACAGCGCCGTGACGGCGTCGAGCTGCTGCTCTGCCTCCACCCACAGAAACTCGCCGGTGGTGGCCATGATGGACTCGATGTTCTGGCGGTCTTGCGCGCTGACGGCGGGGCGAGCGTACAGCGCGCTCATGCCCTTGCCGACCAGGGCGGGGGTGTTGGGCATGGTGCGCACGACGCGCTCGCTGCCCAGCCACTGGGCAATGCTGTCCGAGCGGATGCCGGCGGCCACGCTCAGGTGCAGGGCTTCCTGGGCATAGGGCCTGGCTTGCGCGGCAGCGTCCTTGAAGGTCTGGGGCTTCACGGCCCAGACCACGATCTGGGCGCGCTGCAGCGCGGGGCCGGGCTCTGCCTGGGCCTGCAGTCCGTAGTTCTGGCGCAGGGCTTCGCGGGCCTCGTCCCACGGCTCGACCACTTCGATCTGGCTGGCCGGGTGGCCCTGGTGAATCAGCCCGCCAATGATGGCGCTGGCCATGTTGCCCCCGCCGATGAAGGCGATGGTGGGCAAGGAGGAAGAAGGGGTGGAAGGCGAAGCGGCGGTGGTCATGTCGGGCGGGCCCTGGGGTCAAAGCCCGCAAGTTTAGGGCGGATGCGGGGCTTTGGGGTTTGCCGGGCCTGCAGACAGCATCTGCCAGGCGTGGCGCAAGGCGCCGGCCTTGACGGCTGCGGGGCCGAGGGATTGCCGCTGCGAGGTGTGGCGCGGGCGAGCCCGTCGGCGGCGCAACGGTGCCCATCGTTGGCGTGAGCCCAGGCGCGGGGTATGGTCCGCCCCATGGCCATCCGGATGGGCAGAGGATGCCTCGCGCCGGACACGGTGCACTGGTGCCGTGCATGGGAAGTGAGCTTCATAACGATGCCGATGGTCTCCGCCATGCTGCGTTGCAAGTCCTCGCGATAGCTACGGCTATCGCTGCGGTTTGCGGCGTGCCTGACGGCGACTTCGACATCTTTGTTTCTTCAACGAGCTTCCAATGCGGGACACTGGATTCAACACCTGCAGCGGGGTGCGTCCCGCCCCATGCCGCGGTTCCGATGCGGATGGAGCGGCGGGCGCTCCCCAACGCTGCGTGACGTTCGGGTGCTGCCCGGGCCGGTGCCCGTGTGGGCGTTGCCGTGGCAGACCGGCGGCGACTACCCGGCCGTCGCCTGCCGCACCGCGTGCTCCCAGCCCGCCATGAGTTCCTGGGCGCGGGCGCTGCCAAGGGTGGGCACAAAGCGGCGGTCGGCGCGCCACAGGTGCGAGAGTTCGGCGGTGCTGCGGTACACGCCGCTCGACAGCCCAGCCAGATAAGCGGCGCCCAGGGCGGTGGTTTCGATCACGGCGGGGCGCACCACGGGAATGCCGAGCAGGTCGGCCTGGAACTGCATGAGCAGATCGTTCACACACGCGCCGCCGTCCACGCGCAGCTCGCTCACCGGCGCGCCGCCCGCGGCCACGGCGTCGCGGCTCATGGCCTGCAGCAAAGCGGCGCTCTGGTAGGCAATGCTCTCCAGCGCGGCACGTGCGATGTGGGCAATGGTCGTGCCGCGCGTGAGCCCGGTGATGGTGCCGCGCGCGTCGGGCTTCCAGTAGGGCGCCCCCAGCCCGGTGAAGGCGGGCACCATCATCACGCCGCCCGAGTCGGGCACGGTTTGCGCCAGGGATTCGACCTCGCTGCTGTTGGTGATGGCGCGCAGCCCGTCGCGCAGCCACTGCACCACGGCGCCGCCCACGAACACCGAGCCTTCCATGGCGAATTCGGGCTGCGTGGTGGCTTGCGCGGCACTGGTGGTGAGCAGTCCGTTTTGCGATGTCTGGAACGTGCCCCCTGTGTGCATCAGCATGAAGCAGCCCGTGCCGTAGGTGTTCTTGGCCATGCCGGCCGTGAAGCAGGCCTGGCCGAACAGTGCGCTTTGCTGGTCGCCCGCCACGCCGCCGATGCGCAGGGGGTGACCCAGCAGGTCGGCCGCCGTGTCGCCGAAGTGGGCGCTGGACGGCAGCACCTCGGGCAACAGCGTTTTCGGAATGCGCAGCAGCGTCAGCAGATCGTCGTCCCACTGGTTGGTGTGCACATTGAACAGCATGGTGCGCGAGGCGTTGCTGACGTCCGTCACATGCACCTGGCCATGGGTGAGCTTCCACATCAACCAACTGTCCACCGTGCCAAAGGCCAGCTCGCCGCGCTCGGCGGCTTCGCGTGCGCCGGGCACGTGGTCCAGCATCCACTGCAGCTTGGTGCCGGAGAAGTAGGCGTCCACCAGCAGGCCGGTCTTGGCCTGGATGGTGGCGGCATGGCCTTGTTCGCGCAGCTGGGCGCAGGCAGGCTCGGCGCGCCGGTCCTGCCACACGATGGCGTGGTGCACGGGCTCGCCGGTTTGGCGGTTCCACAGCACCGTGGTTTCGCGCTGGTTGGTGATGCCCACGGCGCGCACGGCGTTCGCGGCAATGCCCGCCTTGGCCAGCGCCTCGCGCGCGGTGGCCAGCTGCGTGCGCCAGATCTCCAGCGGGTCGTGCTCCACCCAGCCGGGCTGGGGGTAGATCTGCGGCAGTTCCACCTGCGCCTGCGCCACGATGTGGCCGCCTTCGTCAAAGACGATGCTGCGGGAGCTGGAGGTGCCTTGGTCGAGGGCGAGCAGGTAGGTCATAGGGCCACGAGGATAAGACAGGTGGAGCGCTGCCCTGGGCTGCGAAATTCATGGGCGCTGCGCTTGCCGTGGTTCTTCAGGTAGCTGGCGCGTTGAACACGCGCTGCCTGGGCGAGCGACGGCCGCGCAAGGGCCGCCCCCGCTGCGCAGCGGCGTTTCACTTGCGTGCGCTGGCGATGTCCCTGTTCCCACATTGCGCAGCAATTGGAGCGAAGGGGCTGAGGGCCGCGGCTCCAAGCCTGTCCGCGCAGGCTTGAACGTGCCCGAAGAGCAGTCGCATCTGGCGGTGGCGCCGAGGCGCGAAGCGACTCAAGGGGATGCACTCTGTCTGTCATGCAGCGACGGTGCAGATGACTTCGGCGTCCTGCAACAGAGCCGGAAAAGGCTCGGGCGGCGGCGCGTCGGTGAAAAGGCGATCGATTTGCTGCAAGGTGGCCAGCTGCACCATCGCCGGGCGGTTGAACTTGCTGTGGTCGGCCGCCAGCCACACCTCGCGCGCTTGCTCGATGATGGTTTGCGCCACCTTCACCTCGCGGTAGTCGAAGTCGCGCAGCGAGCCGTCGGGTTCGATGCCCGAGATGCCGATGAGAGCGATGTCCACCTTGAACTGGCGGATGAAATCCACGGCCGCCTCGCCCACGATGCCGCGGTCGCGTGCCCGCACCACGCCACCGGTCACGATGACTTCGCACCCGGGGTTGCCGCTCAGGATGGCGGCCACATTGAGGTTGTTGGTGATCACGCGCAGGCCCCGGTGGTGCAACAGCGCCTTGGCGATGGCTTCGGTGGTGGTGCCGATGTTGAGGATCAGCGAGCAGTCGTTGGGCACTTGCTGTGCCACGGCGTGCGCAATGCGGGCCTTGCCTTCGGCATTGAGCGTTTCGCGCTGGGTGTGCGCCAGGTTCTCCACCGTGGAGCTGGGCACCCGTACGCCGCCGTGGAAGCGCGTGAGCAGGCCTGATTCGGCCAGGCGCTGCACGTCGCGGCGCACGGTCTGCAGGGTCACGCCCAGGGTGTCGGCCAGTTGTTCCACGGTGGCGGATTTGCGCGCGCGGACCTCGTCGAGAAGGCGCAGTTGTCGGGGGTTCGTATTCACGCGAATGGGAAGGAGATGGGTTGGCGATTACTTTAAATCGAACAAAAACGAACCTGATCAGGGTAAACCTTGATTCGATACGATCAAAAAGGAACAAAAATGAACGCAATCGAAAACAGCAGGGTCTGCTGTGCTCCGGTGCTGCCGCACCGGGGCGACCCCTGCACATAGAAAGGTTGCGTGATGCAGCTGGCATTGGACAGCATCAGCAAGAAGGTGGGAGCGCAAACGTGGCTGCACGAGATGGGCCTGGCGCTCCACAGCGGCGCGGTGACGGTGCTGCTGGGCGCCACGCAGGCGGGCAAGACCAGTCTCATGCGCATCATGGCGGGGCTGGATGTGCCGACGGCCGGGCGCGTGCTGGTCGATGGGGTGGATGTCACTGGCGTGCCTGTGCGCGAGCGCAACGTGGCCATGGTGTACCAGCAGTTCATCAACTACCCCTCGATGAAGGTGGCCGCCAATATCGGTTCGCCCCTGAGACTGCGTGGCGAGAAGAACATTGAGGCGCGTGTGCGCGACATCGCCAGCCGCCTGCACATCGAGATGTTCCTCGACCGTTATCCCGCCGAGCTGTCGGGTGGCCAGCAGCAACGCGTGGCGCTGGCGCGTGCGCTCGCCAAGGGCGCGCCGCTGATGCTGCTGGACGAGCCTCTGGTGAACCTGGACTACAAGTTGCGCGAAGAACTGCGTGAAGAGCTGACGCAGCTGTTCGCCGCGGGCCAGTCGACCGTGGTCTATGCCACCACGGAGCCTGGCGAGGCCCTGCTGCTGGGGGGCTACACCGCCGTGCTCGACGAAGGTCGGCTGCTGCAGTACGGCCCCACGGCCGAGGTGTTCCATGCACCCAACTCGCTGCGCGTGGCGCGCGCTTTCAGCGACCCGCCCATGAACCTGGTGGCGGCATCCGCATCGCCGCAGGGTGTACGCCTGCATGGCGGCGCGGAGCTTGTGCTGCCGCTGCCCGCAGGCGTGGCAGCGGCGGCCGGCCTCACTGTGGGAATGCGAGCCAGCGCTCTGCGCGTTCAGGCCCGTCCTGGCGACGTGAGCGTGGGCGGTGTGGTGGAGCTGGCCGAGATTTCCGGCTCGGACACCTATGTGCACGCGTCGACCCCTTGGGGCAGCCTGGTTGCGCAGCTCACCGGCGTGCATTACTTTGAATTGGGCGCGGCCATCACTTTGCACCTGGATCCGGCGCAGGCCTACGTGTTTGGCGCTGATGGGCGGCTGGCGCGGGCCCCCGCGCACCGGGGAGGACGTTGAATGGCTCGCATCAGTCTTGATCTGGCGCACTCGTACAAGCCCCATCCGCAGCAGGACAGCGATTACGCGTTGTTGCCGCTCAAGATGGATTTCGAAGACGGGGGCGCCTATGCGCTGCTGGGCCCTTCGGGCTGCGGCAAGACCACCATGCTCAACATCATGTCGGGGCTGCTGGTGCCTTCGCATGGCAACGTGCTATTTGATGGCCGCGACGTGACGCGGGCCAGCCCGCAGGAGCGCAACATCGCCCAGGTGTTCCAGTTCCCGGTCATCTACGACACCATGACGGTGGCCGAGAACCTGGCGTTTCCGCTGAAGAACCGCAAGGTGCCTGAAGCGCAGATCCGGCAGCGCGTGGGCGCCATTGCCGAGATGCTGGAGATGAGCCACCAGCTCAATATGCGTGCCGCGGGCCTGTCGGCCGACCAGAAGCAAAAGATCTCGCTGGGCCGGGGCCTCGTGCGTTCGGACGTGGCGGCCGTTCTTTTCGACGAGCCACTCACCGTGATCGACCCGCACCTCAAGTGGCAGTTGCGGCGCAAGCTCAAGCAGATTCACCACGAACTCAAGCTCACCCTGATCTATGTGACCCACGATCAGGTGGAGGCGCTCACCTTTGCCGACCAAGTGGTGGTGATGACGCGTGGCCGCGCGGTGCAGGTGGGCTCTGCCGATGCATTGTTTGAAAAGCCGGCGCATACCTTCGTGGGGCATTTCATTGGATCGCCGGGCATGAACTTCCTGCCCGCGCAGGTGGAGGGCACGGCCCTGGACGTGGCTGGAAGCCGTCTCACCGCCCCAGCCGGGCGTGCCTTGCCCGGCGGCCCGTTGAAGCTAGGCATCCGGCCCGAATACCTGGCCCTGGCCCCTGCGCAGCAGCCGGGCTCCGTCGCCTGCACGGTGGCCCAGGTGCAGGACATCGGCACCTACCTGATGCTCACGGCCAAGGTGGGCGAGCACACGCTCAAGGCGCGATTCACCCCGGAAACGCGCTTGCCATCCGCTGGTGATGCCATCTGGCTGCAGGTGCTGGGGGAGCACACCTGCTTCTATCAAAACGAGGAGCTCGTGGTATGAGCGCAGCGCAGACCCGCTTCAAGCAAGCTCGCACCCCCTCGGGGGGCAACGAGGACACGCCGTGCCAAGTGTGGAGGCAAGAAGTATGAGCGCCACCACCAAACCCGTGAACCAGAAGGCCTGGTTCCTGATCCTGCCCGTGATCCTGTGTGTGGCCTTCTCGGCCATCCTGCCGCTGATGACGGTGGTGAACTACTCGGTGCAGGACATCATCTCGCCCGAGCGCCGCGTGTTCGTGGGCACCGAGTGGTTCGTGCAGGTGATGCGCGACGAGGAACTGCACGCCGCCCTGCTGCGCCAGCTCACTTTCTCGCTGGCCGTGCTGGCCGTGGAGATTCCGCTGGGCATCCTGCTCGCGCTGTCCATGCCCGCGCAGGGCTGGAAGTCGTCCGCCGTGCTGGTGGTGGTGGCGCTGTCGCTGCTGATTCCGTGGAACGTGGTGGGCACCATCTGGCAGATCTATGGCCGTGCCGATATCGGCCTCATGGGTCGGTTGCTCCAGGAGATGGGCATCGACTACAGCTACACGGGCAACGCCACGCAGGCGTGGCTCACGGTGCTGCTGATGGATGTGTGGCACTGGACGCCGCTGGTCGCGCTGCTGGCCTTTGCCGGCCTGCGGTCCATTCCGGATGCCTACTACCAGGCCGCGCGCATCGACGGCGCCAGCAAGTTCGCCGTGTTCCGCTACATCCAGCTCCCCAAGATGCGCGGCGTGCTGATGATTGCCGTGCTGCTGCGCTTCATGGACAGCTTCATGATCTACACCGAGCCTTTCGTGCTCACGGGCGGCGGGCCGGGCAATGCCACGACGTTTTTGAGCCAGTACCTCACCACCAAAGCGGTGGGGCAGTTCGACCTGGGGCCCGCGGCGGCGTTCTCGCTGATCTATTTCTTCATCATCCTGCTGCTGTGCTTCATCCTCTACAACTGGATGCAGCGCGTGGGTACCGCCAGCGACGAAGGGGCCGGCCATGAATGAAAAGCGCTTTCAGAAGCGGTCGATCTTCCTCTCCCTCTACCTGGTGTTCGCGGTGTTGCCCATCTACTGGATGGTGAACATGAGCTTCAAGACGAACGCGGAGATCCTGTCCACGTTCTCGTTCTTTCCCCAGCACTTCACCTGGGACAACTACAAGACCATCTTCACCGACGAGTCGTGGTACTCGGGCTACATCAACAGCCTGATCTATGTGGGCATCAACACGGTGATCTCGCTCACCGTGGCGCTGCCGGCCGCCTATGCGTTCAGCCGGTACCAGTTCCTGGGCGATAAGCATGTGTTCTTCTGGCTGCTCACCAACCGCATGACGCCGCCTGCGGTGTTCCTGCTGCCGTTCTTCCAGCTCTACACCACCGTGGGGCTGATGGACACGCACATCGCCGTCGCTTTGGCGCACCTCTTGTTCAACGTGCCGCTGGCGGTGTGGATCCTGGAAGGCTTCATGAGCGGCATCCCGCGCGAGATCGACGAGACGGCCTACATCGACGGCTACAGCTTTCCGCGCTTCTTTCTCACCATCTTCCTGCCTCTGATCAAGGCCGGCGTGGGCGTGGCGGCGTTCTTCTGCTTCATGTTCAGCTGGGTGGAACTGCTCTTGGCCCGCACGCTGACCAGCGTGAACGCCAAGCCCATCGTGGCCACCATGACGCGCACCGTGAGCGCCAGCGGCATGGACTGGGCGACGCTCGCCGCCGCCGGCGTGCTGACCATCGTGCCCGGCGCCATCGTGATCTGGTTTGTGCGGCACTACATCGCGAAGGGCTTCGCGATGGGACGGGTGTGATGCTCCCCCTGAGCCGCCTGCGGCGCCTTCCCCCTCCAGGGGGACGACGCCCTCACTGCGGGGCGGCCCTTTCCCGGCGTCTTTGGCCTGGGCCGCGCCAGTTTTGGGCGCTCTCAACGGAAAGGAACGTATCAGATGTTTGATTGGATGGCCTGGACCACGCCCGTGGCCGTGTTCTTCACGTGCATCGTGCTCATGCTCATCGGCATGACGGTGTGGGAGATCAAGTCGCCCACGGTGATGCGCAAGGGTTTTTTGCCCATCGAAACCACGCGTGGTGACCGGCTCTTCATCGGCCTGCTGACGGCGGCTTATGTCAACCTGATTTTCGTGGGTCTGGGCGGCAAGTTTGCCCAGTGGTTTGGCCTGGACGGCGACCCTTCGGTGTGGATCAGCTTCGCTCTGTCGATGGGGCTGCTGGCACTCATCATGCGCAAGGGCTGAGACCGCCACCGCCGTGATTTCTGTTGTGCGGCCCAACCCTTCCCCGGGGCGGCGCAACCCTTGCATCCTAAAGGGGAGATGACCATGAGGAGACAGGCACTATGAAGACGCGGTACACAGCGCTGGCACTGGCAGTGGCAGTCATGACGGGCCAGGCCGCCATCGCAGGCGAGGCGGAAGCCAAGAAATGGATCGACAGCGAGTTCCAGCCCTCCACGCTGAGCAAGGATCAGCAAATGGCGGAGATGAAATGGTTCATCGACGCGGCCAAGAAGCTGCAGGCCAAGGGCGTGAAGGAGATCTCGGTCGTCTCCGAAACCATCACCACCCACGAGTACGAATCCAAGACCCTCGCGAAGGCCTTCGAGGAAATCACGGGCATCAAGGTCAAGCACGACCTGATCCAGGAGGGCGATGTGGTCGAGAAACTGCAGACCTCCATGCAGTCGGGCAAGAGCATTTATGACGGCTGGATTTCCGATTCCGACTTGATCGGCACGCACTACCGGTACGGCAAGATCATGAACCTCACCGATTACATGGTGGGGGCGGGCAAGGAATACACCAACCCGGGTCTGGACTTGAAGGACTTCATCGGCACCAAGTTCACTACCGCGCCGGACGGCAAGCTGTACCAGTTGCCCGACCAGCAGTTCGCCAACCTGTACTGGTTCCGTGCCGATCTTTTCGACCGCAAGGACATCAAGGACAAGTTCAAGGCGAAGTATGGTTACGAACTGGGTGTGCCGTTGAACTGGAGCGCCTACGAGGACATCGCCGAGTTCTTCACCAACGACGTGAAGCAGATCGACGGCAAGGCTATCTATGGCCACATGGACTACGGCAAGAAGGACCCGTCGTTGGGCTGGCGCTTCACCGATGCATGGCTCTCGATGGCCGGCTCGGCGGATATCGGCAACCCCAACGGCCTGCCGATCGACGAATGGGGCATCCGAGTGGCCGACGACAAGTGCACTCCGGTGGGTGCCTCGGTGGCCCGTGGCGGCGCGACGAACTCGCCCGCAGCCGTCTACGCGCTGACCAAGTACGTGGACTGGATGAAGAAGTACGCGCCCAAGGAAGCCACCGGCATGACCTTTGGCGAAGCCGGCCCAGTGCCGGCGCAGGGCCAGATCGCCCAGCAGATCTTCTGGTACACCGCCTTCACCGCCGACATGAACAAGCCCGGCCTGCCCGTGGTGAATGCCGATGGCACACCCAAGTGGCGCATGGCGCCCGGCCCCAACGGCCCGTACTGGAAGCAGGGCATGCAGAACGGCTACCAGGACGTGGGTTCGTGGACCTTCTTCAAGAACCATGATGCCGACAAGACGGCTGCCGCCTGGCTGTATGCCCAGTTCGTGACGGCCAAGACCGCCTCGCTGAAGAAAACCATGGTGGGCCTGACGCCGATCCGCGAGAGCGACATCCAGTCCAAGGCCATGACGGACATGGCGCCCAAGCTTGGTGGTTTGGTCGAGTTCTACCGCAGCCCGGCCCGCGTGGCCTGGTCGCCCACCGGCACCAACGTGCCCGACTACCCCAAGCTGGCCCAGCTGTGGTGGAAGAACGTGGCCCAGGCCGTCACGGGCGAGAAGACGCCGCAGGGCGCCATGGACACGCTGGCCGACGAAATGGACCAGGTCATGGCACGGCTGGAGCGCGCCGGTATGGAGCACTGCGCGCCCAAGCTGAATCCCAAGAGCGATCCATCGAAGTGGCTGAGCACCAAGCAGGCGCCCTGGGCCAAGCTGGCGAACGAAAAACCAAAGGGTGAAACCATTGCCTACAACAAGTTGTTGCAGGCGTGGAAGGACGGCAAGGTGCGCTGATCAGTACCGTACCGCGGTGCTTGCCCCCTCGCTGCCGTGCCGCCCGGCGGCAGGGGGGGGGGGGCTTCCTCGCCGGCCTTTGGCTCCCGCAGAATTTGGCGGCGGCAGTGTGGGCCATTCCAGTTGGCGGGACAATATCAAGGGTTTACCCTTATTTTTATGGTGACCCATGGACAATGGACTCCCATGACTTCTGTTTCTGCTCCCCTGCCTACGCGCCGTGATGAACTGCTCGCCCGTCTGGGCGAACCTCGCACCTTTGATCTTGCCGTCATTGGCGGAGGGGCGACCGGACTGGGGGTGGCGCTGGACGCAGCAGCCCGGGGTTTCAGCGTGGTGTTGGTGGATTCGCATGACTTCGCCAAAGGAACCTCGTCCCGGGCGACCAAGCTGGTGCATGGCGGCGTCCGGTACCTTGCCCAGGGCAACATCGCACTGGTCAGGGAAGCCTTGCATGAGCGCACGACCCTGCTGCACAACGCCCCTCACCTGGCGCAGCCTTTGCCTTTCGTGATGCCTTCCTATAAATGGTGGGAAACCCCGTTCTACGGGGCGGGCCTGATGACATACGACGTCCTCGCGGGCAAGGCTGGGCTCGGCGCCACCGAGTTTCTGGGGGCGAGGCGCACCTTGCAATGCCTGCCCACCGTCCGAACTGAGGGCCTCAAGGGTGGCGTCAAATATTGGGATGGCCAGTTCGATGACGCCCGGCTGGCCCTGGCCCTGGCCAGAACCGCAGCCAGCCTCGGCGCGCTCGTGCTGAACTATTGCCCTGTGCGTGCACTGATCCACGAGGGCACCAGCGTGGCGGGGCTGGTCTGCGAGGATGCCGAAAGCGGGCGCCAGTACACGGTGCGGGCGCGTTGCGTTGTCAACGCCACCGGCGTGTGGGTGGACACCTTGCGGCAGATGGATGGGGAGGCCCTGGGGCGACCGGTGACTCCCATGGTGGCGCCCAGCCAGGGCGTCCACATCGTGGTGGATCGCGAATTCCTTCCCTCGGACCACGCTTTGATGGTTCCCAAAACAGCCGACGGGCGGGTCTTGTTTGCCGTGCCATGGCTCGGGAAGCTCATTCTGGGCACCACGGACAGCCCTCGGCAGGATGTGGTGCGAGAGCCCGAGCCCTTCCGGGAGGAGGTGGACTTCATCCTCAGCGAGTCGGCGCGATATCTGACCCGTGCCCCCAAGGCGCAGGACATCCGCAGCATCTGGGTGGGGCTGCGCCCTTTGGTGAAGCCGCAGGATGACGATGGCGAGAACACCAAACGAATCAGCCGCGAGCACACGGTTTTGGCAAGCCGCAGCGGCCTGGTGACGGTGACCGGTGGGAAATGGACAACCTATCGCGCCATGGCAGAGGATGTGTTGCAAAAATGCTTCGCTCTGCAACTCCTGCCCGAGAAGCCTGCGGGCGTTACAAATCATCTCCCCATGGTGGGGTCGCCGGCGCCGCAGGCGCTTCCTCGTATCAGCGAGCCTCAGGGAATGCACTCGTATGGCGCTGAAGCCAGCTTTGTGGGCAGTCTGCCCGGCGGGACCCATCAGATGCGCGAAGGGCTGACCGAGGCGATGGTACGGTTTGCAGCGCGTTACGAGTACGCCCGAACAGTGGAAGACATGCTGGCGCGCCGCTCGCGGCTCCTTTTTCTGGATGCGAAGGCGGCCATGGAACTGGCGCCCCAGGTTGCGGCAATCCTTCAGGAAGAGTTGGGCATCAACCCCCGGTTGGAAGAATTTCTGGTCCTGGCGCAACAGTATTTGCATGCGCCGGCTTGCTAGTGCTTGACTTGCCTCGCGGCCTTTGCAATAATCGAGGGCTTCGCGTTCAAACCGCGAAGTTTCTGCCCAGCGGGAAGTGCTGCAAATGGTTTGCGGCGCGGACGACGGGCCCAAGACTGACTGGCTGATCTGCAGCCCTTGAGAAGTTCTCTGGGGCTGTTGTCTTCTGGTGCAAGTTGGGAATATTGAAATGATCCAGACAGAATCTCGGTTAGAGGTTGCCGATAATACCGGCGCTAAGTCCGTCCTTTGCATCAAGGTGCTGGGTGGCTCGAAGCGTCGCTATGCAAGCGTTGGCGACATCATCAAGGTGAGCATCAAGGAAGCAGCTCCGCGTGGCCGCGTCAAAAAAGGCGAGGTTTACAGCGCAGTGGTGGTCCGTACGGCGAAGGGTATTCGTCGTGGCGATGGCTCGCTCGTTAAATTCGACGGCAACGCTGCGGTGTTGCTCAACTCCAAGCTGGAGCCTATCGGCACCCGCATCTTTGGCCCCGTGACGCGTGAACTGCGTACCGAGCGGTTCATGAAGATCGTGTCCCTGGCTCCCGAAGTTCTCTGAGGACGCGCCATGAACAAGATTCGCAAGGGCGACGAAGTCATCGTGCTGACCGGCCGTGACAAGGGCAAGCGTGGCACCGTCACGCTGCGCAAGGATGACTCGCATGTGGTCATCGAAGGCATCAACCTCGTCAAGAAGCACGCCAAGCCAAACCCCATGAAGGGTACGACCGGCGGCATCGTTGAGAAAGCCATGCCGATCCATCAGTCCAACGTGGCGATTTTCAATGCCGCCACCGGCAAGGCTGATCGCGTGGGCATCAAGGTGCAGGCTGACGGTTCGCGCGTTCGCGTGTTCAAGTCCAGCGGTGCCGAAATCAAGGCGGCCTAAGGGGTAAACATGGCACGACTGCAAGAAATTTACCGCGACAAGATCGCCCCCGAGCTGACCAAGCAGTTCGGTTACACCTCGCCAATGCAGGTTCCACGTCTGACCAAGATCACCCTGAACATGGGTGTGAGTGAGGCCGTGTCGGACAAGAAGGTGATGGACAACGCCGTGGCGGACCTGACCAAGATCGCGGGCCAGAAGCCTGTGGTGACCAAGGCCAAGAAGGCTATCGCTGGTTTCAAGATCCGCGAAGGCCAGGCCATCGGTTGCATGGTCACGCTGCGTGGCGTGCAGATGTATGAGTTCCTGGATCGTTTCGTGACCGTGGCTCTGCCCCGCGTTCGTGACTTCCGTGGTATCTCTGGCCGCGCCTTCGACGGCCGTGGCAACTACAACATCGGTGTCAAGGAACAGATCATTTTCCCTGAAATCGAGTACGACAAGGTTGACGCCCTGCGCGGTCTCAATATCAGCATCACCACGACGGCCAAGTCTGACGAAGAAGCCAAGGCGCTTCTCGCCGGTTTCCGTTTCCCGTTCAAGAACTGAGGCGAAGCATGGCTAAAGTAGCTTTGATCCAGCGCGAACTGAAGCGCGAAAAATTGGCAGCCAAGTACGCAGCAAAGTATGCAGAACTGAAGGCTATTGCTGGCGACGCAAAGCGCAGCGACGAAGAGCGTGACGCAGCCCGTCTGGGCCTGCAGAAGCTTCCTCGCAATGCCAACCCGACGCGTCAGCGCAACCGTTGCGAAATCACCGGTCGCCCACGTGGAACGTTCCGTCAATTCGGTCTGGCCCGCGCCAAGATCCGCGAACTGGCTTTTGCAGGCGACATCCCCGGTGTCACCAAGGCCAGCTGGTAAGCAGGCAGGAGAGATACAACATGAGCATGAGTGATCCCATCGCTGACTTGCTGACCCGCATTCGCAACGCACAAATGGTCTCGAAGGCCACGGTGCTGGTGCCTTCTTCCAAGGTGAAGATTGCCATCGCACAGGTGCTGAAGGACGAGGGTTATATCGACGGTTTCCAGGTGAAGACCGAAGCCGGCAAGTCCGAACTTGAAATCGCCCTGAAGTACTACGCAGGTCGTCCCGTGATTGAGCGCATCGAGCGCGTCAGCCGCCCTGGACTGCGTGTCTACAAAGGCCGTGATTCCATTCCACAAGTCATGAACGGCCTGGGTGTGGCAATTGTCACGACACCCAAGGGTGTGATGACCGATCGCAAGGCGCGCGCTACCGGTGTTGGTGGCGAAGTGCTTTGCTACGTGGCCTAAGCGCGGCATTGAGGAGAAACTGAAATGTCCCGAGTAGGAAAAATGCCCGTGACCATCCCCGCTGGCGTGGATGTGTCCGTGAAAGATGACCAGATCTCCGTGAAGGGTTCTGGTGGTTCCCTGTCGTTGGCGCAGAACGTGCTGGTGAAGGTGTCGAGCAATGATGGCAAGCTCAGCTTTGAGCCCATCAACGACTCGCGCGAAGCCAATGCCATGAGCGGCACGATTCGCCAGCTCGTCAACAATATGGTGGTTGGCGTGAGCAAGGGCTTCGAGAAGAAGTTGACACTGATCGGCGTGGGCTACAAGGCTGCTGCGTCCGGTGCCAAGCTGAACCTGGCCGTCGGTTATTCTCACCCCGTCAATATCGAGATGCCCGCAGGCATCACGGTTGCAACCCCCACGCCCACTGAAGTGGTTGTGAAGGGTGCGGACCGTCAGCGCGTGGGTCAGATTGCCGCCGAGATTCGTGCTGTTCGTCCGCCCGAGCCCTACAAGGGCAAAGGCATCCGCTATGCGGACGAAAAAATCACGATCAAAGAGACCAAGAAGAAATAAGGAGCTGCAACATGTTGACCAAGAAAGAGCAGCGTCTTCGTCGTTCGCGTCAAACGCGCATCCGCATTGCACAGCAAGGCGTTGCACGTCTGACGGTGAACCGTACGAACCTCCATATCTATGCGAGCGTGATCTCCGGCGACGGCAGCAAGGTGCTGGCCAGTGCATCCACGGCAGAAGCCGACGTGCGCAAGTCGCTCGGCGGCTCGGGCAAGGGTGGCAATGCCGCTGCAGCCCAGATCATCGGCAAGCGCATCGCTGAAAAGGCGAAGGCTGCCGGCGTCGAGAAGGTTGCATTTGATCGCGCAGGCTTTGCCTACCACGGTCGCGTCAAGGCTCTGGCCGACGCAGCCCGTGAAGCCGGCCTGCAGTTCTAAGCGGAGCGGAATACAAAATGGCTAAATTTCAACCCAAAGTGCAAGACGAAGGTCGTGACGACGGTCTGCGCGAAAAAATGATCGCGGTCAACCGCGTGACCAAAGTCGTGAAGGGCGGCCGCATTCTCGGCTTCGCTGCATTGACTGTGGTTGGCGATGGTGACGGTCGCGTGGGCATGGGCAAGGGCAAGTCCAAGGAAGTGCCTGCAGCTGTGCAGAAGGCCATGGAAGAGGCCCGTCGCAACATGGTGAAGGTTTCGTTGAAGAACGGGACGATCTTCCATAACGTGACCGGTCACCACGGCGCTGCTGTAGTGATGATGGCTCCGGCTCCCAAGGGTACCGGCATCATCGCTGGTGGTCCCATGCGCGCGGTTTTCGAGGTGTTGGGCGTGACGGATATCGTGGCCAAAAGCCATGGTTCGTCGAACCCTTACAACATGGTCCGTGCAACGTTTGATGCGCTTGTCAATTCGACCACTCCGTCGAATGTGGCAGCCAAGCGCGGCAAGACAGTCGAAGACATCTTCGCCTGAATCGGAGCTGGAATATGACAACGCAACAAACCGTCAAGATTCAACTGGTGCGCAGCCCCATCGGCACCAAGGAATCGCACCGCGCCACTGTCCGTGGCCTGGGTCTTCGCAAGCTGAACAGCGTCAGCGAACTGAAGGACTCGCCCGAAGTGCGCGGCATGATTAACAAGATCAGCTATCTGGTCAAAATCGTCTGAGAGATCGATCATGGAACTCAATAGCATCAAGCCCGCAGACGGCGCCAAGCATGCCAAGCGCCGTGTAGGCCGTGGTATCGGCTCCGGCCTGGGCAAGACCGCTGGTCGTGGTCACAAGGGTCAGAAGTCGCGTTCGGGCGGGTACCACAAGGTAGGTTTCGAAGGCGGTCAGATGCCTTTGCAACGTCGCTTGCCCAAGCGTGGTTTCAAGTCGCACCAACTGAAGTTCAATGCAGAAGTCACCTTGACGGCTTTGGACCAGCTGGGTCTGGCAGAGGTTGACGTCCTGGCGCTGAAGCAAGCAGGCTTGATCGGTGAACTCGCCAAGGTGGTGAAGGTCATCAAGAGCGGTTCCCTCACCAAAGCTGTCAAGCTCAATGGTGTGGGTGCTACGGTGGGTGCCAAGGCGGCTATCGAAGCCGCTGGCGGCAGCGTCGCCTGAGTGTGGCTCTGAAGGAAGGCATCTGTGGCTACTAGCGCGGCTCAAATTGCAAAGACCGGCAAGTTCGGCGATCTGCGTCGCCGTCTGGTTTTTCTGTTGCTTGCGCTGGTCGTGTATCGCGTCGGGGCTCATATCCCCGTGCCTGGTATCGATCCAGCCCAACTCCAGCAGCTGTTCAGTGGCCAGCAAGGCGGCATTCTGAACCTGTTCAACATGTTCTCCGGCGGTGCGCTCTCGCGCTTCACGGTGTTTGCTCTGGGGATCATGCCGTACATCTCGGCATCGATCATCATGCAGCTGATGACCTATGTGGTGCCAACGTTTGAACAGTTGAAGAAGGAAGGCGAAGCTGGCCGCCGGAAGATCACGCAGTACACCCGTTATGGAACGCTTGGTCTGGCTCTTTTTCAGTCGCTCGGCATTGCTGTGGCGCTGGAAAGTTCTGTCGGCTTGGTATTGAGCCCGGGTTTCGGGTTCCGCATGACGGCTGTGGTCAGCTTGACGGCCGGCACAATGTTCCTGATGTGGCTGGGTGAGCAGATCACCGAGCGCGGCTTGGGGAATGGGATTTCGATCCTGATCTTTGCGGGCATTGCAGCCGGTCTGCCAAGTTCCATCGGGGGTCTTCTGGAACTGGTTCGTACCGGCGCCATGAGTATCCTGGCTGCTATTTTCATCGTTCTCGTCGTTGGTCTGGTGACCTACTTCGTAGTCTTTGTGGAGCGTGGCCAGCGCAAGATTCTGGTGAACTATGCGCGCCGGCAGGTCGGCAACAAGGTCTACGGTGGTCAGTCGTCGCATCTTCCGCTGAAGTTGAACATGGCGGGCGTGATCCCTCCTATCTTTGCTTCGTCGATCATTTTGCTGCCGGCGACGGTGGTGAATTGGTTCAGTGCAGGTGAGTCGATGCGCTGGTTGAAAGACATTTCGGGTGCGCTGACCCCTGGCCAGCCGATCTACGTGATGTTTTATGCCGCAGCTATCGTGTTTTTCTGTTTCTTCTACACGGCGCTGGTGTTCAACAGCCGTGAGACGGCGGACAACCTGAAGAAGAGCGGTGCGTTCATCCCAGGCATTCGCCCCGGTGAGCAAACGGCACGTTACATCGACAAGATTTTGGTTCGACTGACTTTGGCAGGTGCCGTGTACATCACGTTCGTTTGCCTTCTGCCAGAATTCCTGATCTTGAAGTACAACGTTCCGTTCTATTTTGGCGGGACCTCGCTGCTGATCATCGTGGTGGTGACCATGGATTTCATGGCCCAGGTTCAAAACTACATGATGTCGCAACAGTACGAGTCGTTGCTCAAGAAGGCCAATTTCAAGGGCAACACGGGCAGTTGATGAGGCGGCAGCCGCGCTTGCGGTTGCCGGCTGCGAAGATCTCGATATCGTTAAGTTGAAGCCCCACGGTTTTCGCGGGCACACAATGTGTTCCGTGCAAAGCAGCCGGGACGGATGGAAAAGTTTTAGGAGAATGCAATGAGAGTTTCGGCTTCGGTCAAAAAAATCTGCCGCAACTGCAAGATCATCCGCCGCAAGGGTGTGGTGCGTGTGATCTGCACGGATCTGCGTCACAAGCAGCGCCAAGGTTGATTGGAAAGTATTAGAGGACGCATATGGCACGTATCGCTGGCATTAACATTCCGCCGCACAAGCACGCGGAAATCGGTTTGACCGCCATTTTTGGCATTGGTCGCACCCGCGCTCGCAAGATCTGCGAGGCAACTGGTATCGCTTACAGCAAGAAGATCAAGGATCTTTCTGATAGCGATCTGGAAAAAATCCGTGAGCAGATCGAACAGTTCACCATCGAAGGTGACCTGCGCCGCGAGACCACGATGAACATCAAGCGCTTGATGGATATCGGTTGCTACCGTGG
Organism: Acidovorax delafieldii 2AN; assembly: GCF_000175235.1. GTDB lineage: Bacteria > Pseudomonadota > Gammaproteobacteria > Burkholderiales > Burkholderiaceae_C > Acidovorax > Acidovorax delafieldii_B. Next base: position 19,644 of record NZ_ACQT01000013.1, read on the forward strand.
TTTCCGCCATCGCCGCGGCCTGCCGATGCGTGGTCAGCGTACCCGTACCAATGCCCGTACTCGCAAGGGTCCGCGCAAGGGTGCAGCGGCACTGAAGAAATAAAGATTGAGAGATCAATATGGCTAAATCACCTGCCAATAACGCCGCCCAGCGCGTACGCAAGAAGGTTCGCAAGAACGTTTCTGACGGCATTGCACACGTGCATGCTTCGTTCAACAACACCATCATTACGATTACCGATCGCCAGGGCAATGCACTGTCGTGGGCATCGTCTGGCGGTCAAGGATTCAAGGGTTCGCGTAAATCCACTCCGTTCGCTGCTCAGGTGGCATCGGAAGTGGCAGGTCGCGCTGCCATCGACCAAGGTATCAAGAACCTGGATGTAGAGATCAAGGGCCCTGGTCCTGGACGCGAATCCTCTGTGCGCGCTCTGGGCGCACTGGGCATCCGCATCACTTCGATTTCCGATGTGACGCCGGTGCCCCACAACGGTTGCCGCCCTCAGAAGCGTCGTCGTATCTAATTCTCTAAGCCCACCGCCACCTGTCCACGCCTCGGCGCTGCAGGTGGCTCCCGCAATGTTTTGCGGTAGATGACATAAAGGAAGCTCAAGTGGCACGTTACCTCGGCCCCAAGGCCAAACTCTCCCGCCGTGAAGGCACGGACCTGTTCCTCAAGAGCGCTCGCCGCTCGATTGCCGACAAGTCCAAATTCGATTCGAAGCCTGGTCAGCACGGCCGCACTTCGGGTGCTCGCACCTCTGATTACGGCCTGCAACTGCGCGAAAAGCAGAAGGTCAAGCGCATGTACGGCATTTTGGAGAAGCAATTCCGCCGTTACTTCGAAGCAGCAGACGGTCGCAAGGGGAATACCGGCGCCAACCTGCTGTTCCTGCTGGAATCCCGTCTGGACAATGTTGTGTACCGCATGGGTTTCGGCTCCACGCGTGCAGAAGCTCGTCAGCTGGTGTCCCATAAAGCCATCACCGTGAACGGCCAGTCGGTCAACATCCCTTCCTATCTGGTGAAGGTTGGTGATGTGGTTGCCGTGCGCGAGAAGTCCAAGAAGCAGAGTCGTATTGTTGAAGCCCTTCAACTGGCAGCCCAAGTGGGTATGCCTGCCTGGGTGGAAGTGAACGCCGACAAGGCCGAAGGCATCTTCAAGAAGGTGCCTGACCGTGATGAATTTGGCGCCGACATCAACGAATCCCTGATCGTTGAGTTGTACTCGCGCTAATCGCACGGTACGTATTTCGAGAAAACCGTCCCTGAACCGCGAGGCATCGCGGTTTAGGCGCTTCACCAGCCTTACCGGTGTAACGAGCTGGGGGTATTGAGAGGAAGTCTGAATGCAAACCAATTTGCTGAAACCCAAGGCGATCAATGTCGAGCAGCTTGGCCACAACCGTGCCAAGGTCGCACTGGAGCCGTTCGAGCGTGGGTACGGCCACACGCTGGGCAACGCCATCCGGCGTGTCCTGCTCTCGTCCATGGTGGGTTACGCAGCGACGGAAGTCACGATTGCAGGGGTGCTGCACGAGTATTCGTCCATTGATGGCGTTCAAGAGGACGTGGTCAACATCTTGTTGAACCTCAAGGGTGTGGTGTTCAAGCTCCACAACCGTGACGAAGTGACGTTGAGCCTGCGCAAGGATGGCGAAGGTGTGGTCACTGCCCGCGACATCCAGACCCCTCATGACGTGGAAATCGTCAACCCTGATCATGTGATCGCTAACCTGTCGGCAGGCGGGAAGCTGGACATGCAGATCAAGGTCGAGAAGGGCCGTGGCTACGTGCCGGGTAACCTGCGCCGTTATGCGGACGAATCGACCAAGTCGATTGGCCGCATTGTGCTGGACGCGTCGTTCTCGCCCGTAAAGCGCGTGAGCTACACCGTGGAAAGCGCTCGCGTGGAGCAGCGTACCGACCTGGACAAGCTGGTTGTCGAGATCGAAACCAATGGTGCTATCACTGCCGAAGATGCAGTGCGAGCCTCGGCCAAGATTCTGGTGGAACAACTGGCTGTGTTTGCACAGCTGGAAGGTGGCGAGCTGGCCGCGTTCGACGCACCTGCAGGTCCACGCGGCAATGCCACGTTTGATCCGATCCTGCTGCGCCCCGTGGACGAGTTGGAACTGACCGTGCGTTCCGCCAACTGCCTGAAGGCCGAGAACATCTACTACATTGGTGATCTGATTCAGCGCACCGAGAACGAGCTGCTCAAGACGCCGAACCTGGGCCGCAAGTCACTCAATGAGATCAAGGAAGTGCTCGCATCACGTGGTCTTACGCTGGGCATGAAGCTTGAGAATTGGCCACCAGCTGGCCTGGACAAGCGCTGAGCGGGCCCTTTATAATAAAAAGCTTCCCCCAATTTAAGGGGGAAGCCTAAATTTAGTCCTCCGCAAGGGGGACTTTTTGTTCCCTGTATGGGGGACTGTGCCTCGGGAAGTACCTGACACGGCTGCCCGATTTAATTACATAGACAGTAGAAGGAAAGCACCATGCGCCACGGACACGGCCTCCGCAAACTCAATCGCACCAGTTCGCACCGCCTCGCGATGCTGCAGAACATGATGAACTCGCTCATCGAGCATGAAGTCATCAAGACCACCGTTCCCAAGGCCAAGGAATTGCGCCGCGTGATCGAGCCCATGATTACCCTGGCCAAGGAAGACTCCGTCGCCAACCGCCGTTTGGCATTCAATCGCCTGCGCGACCGCGACAGCGTGACCAAGCTCTTCAATGACCTCGGCCCTCGCTTCAAGGTTCGTCCTGGTGGTTACACGCGCATCCTGAAGATGGGTTTCCGCGTGGGCGACAATGCTCCCATGGCGGTGGTTGAATTGGTGGATCGTGCTGCTGAAAGTGAAAATAATTCGGCAGCAGCTGAATAATAGGGTATAATTTATTTCTTGCCGCGCGATGGAGCAGTCTGGTAGCTCGTTGGGCTCATAACCCAAAGGTCGGAGGTTCAAATCCTTCTCGCGCAACCAATAAAATAGCGGTTCTCGCTAATAGTAAACGCCCACTTCTTAGTGGGCGTTTTTGTTTGTGCCCAAGTTGTGCCCATTCTGTGCCCGTCTTGTGCCCACGCAGATTTAGCCGATCACGATTGTGACCATTGGGTGGGGTTGGCTAATTTCGCTGGAACTGCTGACTTTCCAAGGCTGGATGCTGTCATCCGCTGATCGCCAGACATGCGTCCCATCGCGATATAGCCGCCATCATCGATCTCCCGGTAACCAAGCGCCTTCCCCAGGGTTGCCGCCGAGCGGATGTGTTCTCCCGCGAGGCATTGGCCCCCGCAAACCAATCTTGGGCAGTGTGGATCACGGAGCCTAACCGTCGGCAGGCAGCGGCTTGAAGGACACGTCGCGCTGCCAGCTGCACGCGTCCTACGTCCTGATGCACCGAGTGGTCGTTTTCCGTCCCGACCAGCGCCAGGCGCGGGTTGACGGCCAAGCCTTCCCACTTTTCGACCAGACACCGCCCAGGCCGGCCAGCGAGGGCGAGGCCAGCGTGGCGGCCCGCAGCCAGGTCTAGGCAGGGCGCGGCCTGCTTGGCCGTTGGATGGCCGGCGCTCGACGATGCCGAGGCGGGCCCAGGGCTTGAAGTGCCTACAGACCGCTACGCGAGAGCAGGCCCGCGATGCCCACCGACTGCTACGGGTCTACAGGGACTTTCCGGCAAGTCAACCGTTGACCTTGCATATTTCGGCCTCCTTTGCTGTTCAACCAGCAAGTGTTGGGCGCGAATCTTGAAGCATTGACCGAGCAAGGGCAGACTGCACATCTACAGGCGGGCTTGTTTCGGTGGTGTGCACCGAGGCCCCAGATACGAACCGCTCAGCAGGGCTCCATTCGAGAGGAGTGGTCAGGTGACGCCTGCCACGGACCCAAAGCCCCAGACCAACTAACGCCAAGCAGAATCCCTACGGCAATGCCCTCAGGCCAAAATTCCCCATATCTTTCAGCATCCACTCCGCGCAGTGCGGACATGGTTCTGTACCTGGACCTTGACGGTGTTGTCCACCACGAAAAAGTGCTCTGGCATCCCCGCAAGGGCATTTACATGAGTCCGTACGAGGCGGCTGGACATTCTCTTTTCGAATGGGTTCCTATCTTGGAGTCTGTGCTTGAACCCTACCCAACAGTCGCCTTGGTACTGAGTAGCACCTGGTGCATCCGTCCCGGATACAGCGCAACCCTCAAACGGTTTCCGGCCTCCCTGCGTGCCCGGTTCATTGGTGGGACGTACCACGGACGCGTGCATGGTGTGGACCCCTGGAACCTGTCCATGTTCCGCACCACCCCCCGGGGCGTGCAAGTTCAGGAAGACACGCTGCGCCGAAAGCCCCGGCAGTGGATAGCTCTCGATGACGACCTGGAAGATTGGCCTGACTCCTGTCGTCAAAACCTCGTTGCATGCGATGGAACGACAGGCTTGTCCAACCCCGACGTCCAACAGGAACTGAGGGAAAAGTTGCACTGCTGCTTTGTGGATTTGTCAGCCAAACCCGCTTAGGACTGCCATCGACAGGTGGTAGGGGGCTTGGCTGATCATTGAGTCCGGCAGGCTTGCCACCGATCCGTTCAATTGACTCTGAGATTGGGCGCACTCGACTGGCACGTATAGGCACCCTGCATTGGGCCATTGCGCTGCAGGCAGGGAGGGGGCAGCCATGCTTCGGTTTGACCCGAGTCAAGTCAAAGTCTGAATCAGGCTGATCCCTGACCTTGGGTTCGCATTGATCTGTGACTCCATTCGGATCATAAGCAGTCGACGCAAAGTCCATTTGCCCCGTTCGATCCAAGTCAGCCTTGTCTGCAGAGACTTGTTGGGTATGCCAGAGCGCTGCACGCTGATCTATGGCTCTGGCAAGGTTAAATTTGTAGATGCGCCGAGCGCTGAGCAACTTGAGAAGCTCAAGCGAAGCTGACGCGCATGGAGGTGAAGCTTCCTCTGCCTAGCCACGGCGCAATGGCCTCGCCTCGAGCGCTCAAAAATGGCCCCCGTAAAACGCGCCGACGGGGCGGCAGCTCGGCCATGGTCATCGTCAACCGCAGGCCCGCTCATTGGCCGCGTTGCTGCGTCATCTAGTCGTCGACTGGCGACATCAGTCATGTATGGCTTGCCGCACCCTGCTGTGCTACAAGAATCCAGAAATTCTGCAGGGAGGAACAAGATGAAGCTCAAGCACATCGCAATATCAAACTTCAAGGGCATCCAGGCCGACAACCTCAGTCCGGAGTCCTTCACATGCCTCGTCGGCGAGAACAATGCGGGCAAGTCGTCGGTCATGCAAGCCATCGTCTTTGCGTTGAACCGACCCAAGAACATACCGTCCGCTCACTTCTATGACTCGAGCCAGCCGGTGTCCTTCGATTTTGAGCTCTCAGGCGTCACGGAGGCGCACCTGGCTCGCCTGTCTGACGAAGCGAAGGGCAAGATTGCGGGACTCATTGTTGATGAGGAATTAGCGCTCCGCGTGGCCTATGCACCAGGGGAGTCGGTCAGCATCCAGGTGAAGGCGCAGCAGCCGAAGGAGGAGCGCTACAGGTCAGACGCGATTGACGCAGCGCTGTCCGGCAAGAAGGGGCAGGCGGCCATTGAGGAAGCCCTTTGGTCGGCTTACCCCGAGTTCAAGGCAGCGTACTCCGAGCCGCTGAAGCTGCTCGGAACGGCCAAGGCATTCGTCAAGGAGCAAGTTGCCAAGCTTCCGCCCGAACAGTTCACGTCGGGATACACCGCCCTGCCCTCCGGCATCAGCGCCTCGATTTCGCCGCTCCTGCCTGAGCCCATCTACATCCCGGCCGTCAAGAATTTGAACGACGACCTGAAGACATCCCAGTCGACGTCGTTCGGTCGCCTATTGGGTCTCCTGTTGGAAGACATGGCCGAAGACCTTGTCCACGTAAACACAGCGCTGGAAAAGGTGAACTCGCTCTTCAACCGCGTCACCATAGAAGGGAAGGTGGTCGATGGCCGCCACGCCAAAGTCCGTGACCTAGAGAGTGAAGTGGAAGGACTGCTAAGCGCGAACTTTCCAAATGTGAGAGTGCAGCTCGAGATTCCGCCGCCGGAACTGAAGACCATCCTCAATGCCGCTCAAATTTTCATCGACGACGGCTCGCACGACCTCATCGACAACAAGGGCGATGGCATCAAACGGTCGTTGACGTTCGCCCTGCTGCAGGCCTACGTGAATCGGCAGGATAAGCAGAAGGTTCAGGTCGACGCTGGTGGTAAGGCGCCGCGTCCACTCATTTTTCTCTTCGAGGAGCCTGAGCTCTACCTGCATCCGCGGTCGCAACGAGTCCTCTTCAACACGCTGGCTCGCATCTCAGAGAACTATCAGGTCCTCGTGACGACACATTCGCCCCTGTTCTTCGCCCCAGGCGTCACCGCATCGTTCGTGCGGGTCGCAAAACAGGCAGCAGCGCCAAAGCCAATCGCCAAGCTGTTCCCAGTGAACTTTGCGCTCAACAAAGCTGATGCAGAGACATTCCGCCTTGCCCGGTTCGAGCACGCAGACGCGGCGTTCTTCAGCCAGAGCGTGGTGCTCTTCGAGGGCGAATCGGACGATGCCTACTGCAAGCACGTCGCCCAGTTGTTCAAAGATGAGTGGGATTTCGAACGGCGGAACGTCGCGCTTGTTCGGGTGTCCGGCAAGGGGAACTTCCTGAAGTTCCGTAACTTCTTCGAGAGCTTCGGCATCTCGGTTCGCCTGGTCGCCGACTTGGACGCAATCTTCGACGGCTTCAAGCACTTGGGCACTGACAAGAAGTCCTCAGACCTTCGCGACAAGCTGCTGCAGACGCTTGATGGACGGATTGCGGCATTGGGAACGAAGGCAGAACCCAAGCCGCGCCAAATTCAGCGGCGTGCGAACCAGGATTCATGGAAAGACAGGTACGAAGCCGCCAAGGCGGCGCTCCAAGCCGTACAGGCAGGCGCCCCGGTGGACGCCAAGACCTACGAGGCCCTCGAAGGTCTATTTGTTTGGGAGAAGGAAATTGCCCGGATGCGGGTCTGCACTGAAGACGCGGAAGCCGCTGCGGCCCTCGTTCCCTTGTTGGACTGCCTGCGCGAGCAGGGAGTCTGCGTTCTCTCGAGAGGCGCGATTGAGGACTACTACCCCGCTGCAGCGCCCGGGTCCGGCCCCAAACCCGACCGTGCGCTTGCAGCATGTGCGGCTGTCCTGACGCGCGAGGAGGCGACAGCCCTGTCAAAACCGTTGGCGGCCGGCCGGCCGACTGAGCTTGAAGATGTCTTCGAAGCTCTGTTCAAGCATTGAGCCGGAGGAAACCAGTTCGATGCCTGACACCCTTCCTAATGATGACTGCAGTTGGTCAGACGCTTGATTTTCAATCCGAAGAGCCCAGGACCTGCTGGGCCGTGCCGACGTGACAGACCATGATCTACAGCCAAGTGCTCAAGATTAGCGGTAGCGGCGTGCGCAGTCCCATGGATACGCTCGCGCGGGTAAATCGATGCCGCGGAGCGGCAGAAGGCCGTCGTTCACCAATGACTTCTCATGCGCTCGGGCGAGGCCGCCTCGACGCTTGGCCAACGACTGCACTCGCTGCAGAACTGACCTCCGGCATGGCAGCTCCAGGCTGGTTGCGGTCAGTCGGGTGCGCTGCTTGAGTGGCTGCTCTTGCCGGAACCGGTCGTTGAACCCTCGATCAGCATCGTGTTGCTTCGGAGTACGAGTCAGAAATCGTGTCGCCGTTAGCGGGGGCACTCAAGCTACGCAGCTTCTCGATCAGTTTTATGGCACGCCGTACTCGGGTCAGGTTCGCCATGGCGGTCTCCCGTTGGTTGGGTAGCTCAAGTGCAACTTTGCATTACTCGATTTCGAAGAAATGCCAGAAAATCGGACCACCTTTTGAAGCCCCAACCTGTAAAACGAATCCCCCTGAGAGGAGACTGGCATGCCGACTAGGAAACGCCTGTTCGTCAGCTTTGACTACGACAACGACGAGACCCTTAAGACATTCCTGATCGGGCAGTCGAAGCACGAGGACACGCCGTTCGAGGTAACGGATGCCTCGGTCAAGGAGCACCTGACCGGCGACTGGCAGGACAAGGTCAAGGGAAGGATCAGCCGCGCTGACGTGGTCTGTGTGCTGTGCGGCACCAAGACTCACACCGCAAAGGGTGTATCGATAGAGTATTTGATCGCCAAGCAGCTCGGCAAACCGCTGTTCCTGTTGAAAGGCTATAGGGATGCTGAGTGCACACGCCCGAGAGGCGCTGAGAACGAGAAAATGTATAACTGGACTTGGGAGAATCTCAAGACCTTGATCCATGGCGGTCGCTAATGCCACAGATTGATCTAGAAACGCTATGGAACGAAATCCCGATTAAGGATGGCGCCGAGTACCCGCACAACGAGAAATGGTACAGCCACCTGCTCGATCAGTACAAACTGTATGTGGAAATGGCTGATCGCATCAGCCAGCGAAGAACGACGGCGAATCAGTATTTCCTGGCAGTGAACACAGCAATCCTTGGTTTCGTCGGGTACCTCACAGTCAAGGACACGAATGAGCATCATTGGCTCATAGCGCTCGCAGGGGTCGCACTGACATACCTCTGGTACGTGATCATTACGTCGTACCGGAACCTGAACACCGCCAAATGGGCCGTGGTGCATGAGATTGAGAAGCGGCTGCCGATTCGCCCGTATGACGCCGAATGGAAGTATGTTGATCGTGGAACGAACCCGATACTCTATCGGCCGTTATCTCACGTCGAGTCACTGGTGCCTTGGATTTTCATGGTCCTGCACGCCATCGTGTTCTTGAAGTCGGTAAATTGGCCCGCAGTGCGAGCGGCCTTGTGCACGTGAGCATATGAAGCAGACGATATTCGTCAGCAGCACGTTCATCGATCTTGAGGTGCACCGGCGTCTTGTGCGCGATGCCATTGCCCGATTGGAGCTTACCTTCAAGGCGATGGAGTTCTTCGGGGCACTTCCTGACACGCCCAAGGCCGAGTGCCTCCGACTGGTCCGCGCCTCGAACATCTTCGTCGGCATCATTGGCATGCGGTACGGTTTCGTCGACCCTAACGATGGGAAGTCGATGACTCAGCTCGAATACGAGGAAGCGCAAGCCATTCGGCTGCCAACGCTGATGTACCTGATCGACGAGGAGCACCACCCTGTGCTTCCAAAATTTGTTGACACTGGCGCCGGCGCAGAGAAGTTACTCGCGTTCAAGGGGCAGCTCAAGACAGCACACGTGGTGAATTCTTTCTCGTCGCCAGAGGACCTCGCGGCGAAGGTCACTCAAGACGTTGTGCGATTTGTTGGTGCGATGGAGAAGGCGCCCGGAGCCCAAGTGCTGCCTCAACTTGCCACGACCGCGACGCGAATGCATCGGCTGACACCACCACGGTTCACGTTCCTGAAAGGCAAGGTCGCGGGGACCTGCACGCAAGAGGTACCAGATTCAGTTCTGCAGGAGAGTCTCGGGTTCTTGCTGGGTGGCGACAACATGGCAGCGGCGTTCACTCTCAGTCGTGGCACGCCCATGCCGCTGGATGATGCGATCGATAGCCTGATGAAGATTGAGAAGATCCTGATGGAACTGGTGAAGAACCCTCAGGTAGCGCGTGAAGGCGATACGCCGTGACGATCACATCTCCTGGGCCTACTATGACCTTACCCCTGCGCGGCATCGCAGAGAACTCCGCCCAATGCGGCAAAGCAGTTGATATGGCATTGCTGCCAGTGTTCAACCTTTTGGCTCGGGACCGCCTCCAAATAGGTGAGATTTGAATAGCCGAGGACGGCCACAAAAATCTGTGCAAATGAGGACGGCCCTCCAAGAGGGTCTCTTACCTCTACTGTTCGGCCCGCGAAGTCTACAAACAGTTTGTCGCCTGGTGCGTGGTGCTGCCGCATCACTATGTGTAGTGACTTCCTCCAGCGTCGATAGTGTTCTGTGAACGCGCTGTAGCCGACCCCATGGGGGCACCCCTCGCGCCACTCGCACCAGATGACTTCCAGCGTGCCGTCCTCGCGCTGCATTTGTTCGTGGACCCAATTCCAATCGGGAGTGATCTTTTTCTGAGCCACCGATTTGTCATGGTTGTTAAGCACTGATCTCCACTCATGATCATCGAGCGAGGACAGTTCGGGCCAGAGTCTTCCGCTCTTCAGCAAGACTTCCCGGAGAGCTTTAACGGAGTTGTGCGAGACGCCAACCATCCTGCCGATTGATCGGCTGCTGCTGCAAACCTGGCGGGGACGTAACCTCGGATGGTCTTGTGAAGGCTGCCAAGATCATGTCCACGGCACATGGGCACAACTTGTCGGATGTGTTTGCGTCTCTTGAACTGCCCACTCAGGCTGCTATTGAGTCTGAATTTTTGGCGGCGTCAGGAGAAGAGCTGGCACCGATTCTTGCCGAGTGCTCGAACCACTTCATTCAAGCCCGCTACGCCGATGAACAAATCGGTGGCAGCTACAACTTGAGCGGCATCCGCACGCTCGCAAAGGGCTTGCTTGATGCCGTGAAAGCCTTCGGTACCAAGAATCCCTGAGCGAAGTGCTCACCAATACTGGCGATTCGGTCTGCACCGGAGTCAGGCTAGCCGCCACCCCAGTTCTCCCCAAACACCTGCGCCTGCCGCAACACCAGGTCCACAGCCTCTTCCTGCAAGTCCGGCGGGTACTTGTACTTGCGCAAGACCCGCTTGACCATAAGCCGCAGCTTGGCCCGCACACTCTCACGCTCGGACCAGTCCACCGTCAGGTTCTGACGCAGGTTCTCGGTCAGTTCGTGGGCGATCTTCTTGAGGGTTTCGTCGGTCAGTTCTTTGACCGCTGATTCATTGGTGGCCAGGGCGTCGTAAAAGCGCACCTCGTCCTCGGTCAGGCCCAACATTTCGCCACGGCTGGCGGCCTCGCGGAACTTCTTGGCCATCTCGACCAGTTCTTCCATCACCTGCGCGGTTTCAATGGAGCGGTTCTGGTAGCGCTTGATCACGTTGCCCAGCAGGTCAGAGAACTTCTTTTCCTGCACCACGTTGCTGCCGAAGCCTTGCGTCTGTAGCTGTAGACGTGTTGGACTACCACGAGGCGTCTCTGGCCGAGGCAGGGCTCACTGCCATAGTGGTTGGTGACGTGCAAGGTGCCTTCGACTCACCACTGCTGCGTCGTGCGTTGTCAAACTTGCTGGGAAATGCCACGCAGTACGCGAGAGAGGGTTCGATCGTTCAGGTTGGTTTCAAGACCATTGGCGAGGACCGCGTGCTCATCACCGTCACCAATTGCGGCGACACCATTGATCCGGAAATACTTCCCCATTTTTTCGATCGATTCTTTCGCGCCGATCCCGCTCGCAGCCATGGGCAAAGCAACCATGGCCTAGGCTTGGCCATCGTCGGTGCGATCGCCCGCATGCACCATGGCAAGCCAGTCGCATGGTCAGAGTGCGGGGTGACAAGTGTGGGAGTGGAGATCCGCGCCCAGTAATGTCGGTTATAGAGTGGCATCTCGTGATGCAATGGATCAGGACGTCAAGAAGTCTGTCATATGGCGAGAGCGTTAGATGGCGGGGTTGAGCCTCGGATGCTGCTCCTCCCACCAGAGGAACAAAACGGCACCAGATATCAGCATCGCAACGATGACAAACCAGAAGGCACTTTCGGCAGGTTCGCGCCGATCCGCTGGTGACTTCTGTCTACTCGTGTGGTCGGTCCTACATCCTCCGCATTGGCCCCCCCGCGCAGGTCCACCAACTTGCGCTCCAGTTCGCGCCGCTCCCTGACAAAAATATCATCGGGCTGTCTAGATTCTGTTGGGGTGCGCTCCCTACGATGAACACATCTCCTCAACGCCCAAGCAAGGCATGAGAGATGCAAGTTTTATTCACTATCGCTAGGAGCTTCAACCATGATCCAAAAACGCCTCTCCCTTTCTTCCATGATTGCCGCCGCGGCCGCAGTGGTTACCCTGGGCCTTCCAGGGATTGCTTCGGCAGCGTACGAGCATCCCGCCAACAACGAAAAGGGCGTCATCGTTCACCCGGAACACTTCAAGAGCGATAAAACCCGTGCTCAAGTCAAAACAGAAGCCGAGGCTGCCATGCGGCAAGGCCTCCTTTCTTACGGCGAAAGCAACTACCCTATCCGCACACCTGATGCGGCAGGTCCAGGCAAGACGCGTGAGCAAGTAGTCAACGAGTTGCGGAACGAGTCACCTGCCGAACGCGACGCGCGTCTGCGTCTCTACTACCCGGGTTGATTGCCCACGTTTGGGGTGCGGAAAATTGCTTGGAATCCATTCTGTGGGATTGTTGACGTCGGCCTGACTAACCTCGGGACAGCCCAGGCCGCCGTCCAATTTCCCATGACACCCCGCCGCCGCGCACCGTCGCGGCGAGCTGCTGTCCCAGCCGCTGCTCGATCACTGGCTTCCACGGCACCAGGCTGAATCCCATGCCGTCATCGAGCATGGCGTAGCGCCCACTGGCGAGCATGACGTTGCGCCGATAGATGCCGGCCACTCGGTGGCCATCGGCCACGGGGCGATGCTCCAGGCCGGTATCAGCCGCTATGTCCTGCGCGGCCTGCACCACTTCCCGATTACGCAGCGTCGTCAGCAGATTGCGCACCAGAATCACACGCTGGCCGCGCTTCTCGGCCAGTCCTTGTTCGGCCAGGAAGTCGGCACGTTTCTGTAGCGCCTCCTTGACCTCGCTGCCAAATCCCAAATCGCCCAATCCCTTGCCCCCACCGATCAACTGCTGGTCCAGCCAGGTGGCGCCGATCACGCGGGCCTGCCGCTCGATGGGCAGGTGCGACTTCAGTTCCACCGCCACGCCGCCCAGGCGCTGTGCGTCGTACTGCCGTCCACGCTCGGGCAGATCGTCGGGCACCTTCCATAGCCCCTCGGCCACGCGCTCCACGATGCCGGCGCGGCGCAGGGCTTCCAGCCTTCGGACATGGGCCGCGACTACCTCCTGCGGGTCGCGCCCAGCTTGGGTCTGGCCCTGTGCAATCGCCAGATGATGGTCGGTGCGGTACAGGCCATCGCTTGCCAGCGCAGCGATGTTGTGATCCGCCGTCCGCACCTTGGCGGAACCGCGTAGTTCCACCACCGCGCCGGTCGGGTAGTTGCCGGGTTCGTCGCGGGCATTGAGCCCGACATAGTGCGCCTTGCCGTCCACGCCGTCGATGACCAGATAGCTCCGGTCTCGCAGCTCGTCGGCCAGCCCCTTGGCGGCCACGCGGCCAATGATGGTGCGGCCGTCGTCGCCCGGCTCAAACACCGCCAGTTCTCGCGGCTGGCCGCTCATCGCCCGCTGCATCGTTCGGATACGCGGGCCGAGCCAATGCGCTCATCCCAGACCAGAGCAGCGGATTGGTAGGGAGTGGCAGGCTGCGGCGTATCGGCATAGCGCACCTGAGGTCGTTTGAATCGCATGGCAGGTTCTCCTTTCAATCGTCAGGACTACGCAGACTCGGGCCTTGACTAGAGCTACCGGCGTCGCCGCCACGTAGTGTGTGGGCGGCGGTCGTGGCGGCATGGGTGATCTGTTGCCTGCGATGCAGGCGTTTGGCCCAAGCGGGTTGTCCGGTGGATGTGGGCGACGCTGCGGCATCGCTTGTGCCCTGGGCAGCAGCACTGGCCCCGGATGCCGTCATGGCGTCATCGGGCCGCAAGGCAGAGGCCGCACGCTCCTTGAGCGAGCGCGCTACATCGGCAATCTTTTGCGCTGCTGCCTGCGCGCCGGTCTTGGCGACATTGCCCACGCCAGCGGAAGTGCCCTTGAGGCCGCCACCGGCCGAAGCGGAACCAGCTTGGTATGCGGACCTGGCACTGCTGGCGTTCGATGCCATCGAACGCGCACCGCTGGCTGCTGCTCTCGCAGCTGCCGGGGCCATGCGTGCCCCGGCGGCCACAGCACTACCAATGCCAGAAGCCGCGGCACCGACTGCGACAGCGGTTCCGGCCGCGCCGATGGCAGCACCGGCCATCGCGCCCGCGCCGAGTTGCGGTCCACCGGATACCAACCCGGTCGCGATGCCCGGCCCGAAGATGCCCAGGGCCAGCATGGACAGCGAGGCCAGCATGATGACCAGCGCCTGGTCGATGGAGGGCTCGGCTCCGGCCGGTATATTGAACTCGGCGAACAGTCCCGAGCCGATGCCCACGATGACGGCGAGCACTAGCACTTTGATGCCCGAGGACACCACATTGCCCAGCACTTTCTCGGCAAGGAACGCCGTCTTGTTCCAGAGCGCGAACGGCACCAGCACGAAGCCGGCTAGCGTCGTCAGCTTGAACTCGATTAGCGAGACGAAGAGCTGCACCGCCAACAAGAAGAAACTGACGATGACCACGATCCAGGCGAGGAACAGCACAACGATGGGCGCGATGTGGATGAACACCTCCGGGAATCCCGCAAGCTCCCTAATCTGGTCGAGGATCGGCGACCCGGCGTCGATGCCGACCTTGGCCAACCGCCCCGGTTGCAGGAAGTTGCCCATGCTCAAGGTCGAGCCGCTGGCCGTCAGGCCCAGGCCGGCGAGGGAGCGAAACAGGATGCCCGCCAGAGTGTTGAAATTGCCGATGATGTAGGCGAAGGCTCCGACGTAGAGCACTTTACGGATCAGCTTTGCGATCACGTCCTCGCCCTGCCCGGTGACATGGCCCATCGCCCAGAACAGTCCGGCAATTGTCATGTCGATGACGATCAGCGTGGCGGTCAGAAACGCCACTTCGCTTTGCAGCAGCCCAAAGCCCGAGTCGATGTAGCGCGAGAAGACGTCGAGAAAGCGGTCGATGACGGAAACGTCGTTCATGGCGAGTCGTCCTGTTCAGAGAAGGCTACCGCCTCGGAGCAGTCGGCGGGCTCATCGAAGCTCGGTGGAATCAGCGGTAGATCGGCTGGCGTCTGGTTCTCGCTGGGCCCGGACTGCCCGGAGAGAAAGCGCCGCAGGTCGGCTTGGATCACTTGCGCGCAGAACGGGGCGTCATGCTGACCTGCGCGGCACTGCGTACGCAGTGCGTACAACCGTGACGGATCTGTGGCCAGCGAACGTACGGAGAGCGCCGGTCGATCGCAACCGGCCAGCAGGGGAGCGAAAGCGAACAGGACAGGCACGCGTTGCATGGTAGCCCCTGTCAGCGGTTGTAGAAATTGACGGACTGCGGCATGTACGGCGTGCCCTCACCAAGAAAGCGCCGTGTCACCTCGCGGCCCCGTTCGACAGCGGCGGCCTGCCGTGCCAGCTCCAGCGAGGCCGCCCGATCCTGGGTGATCTGCAGCCGCTGCATCTGGATGGACTGCTTGGCCTGCAAGGCCAGAAGCTGGTTCATGGCCTGCATCGCTTGCAGCGCGCCCTGGGCCGATTGGCTCTTGCCCACGAGGTCAGCCAGCACGCCTTCGTCGTCGCTCAAGTTCTGCGATGCCTGCGCCTGCATCTGCATGGTGGTCTGTAGGCCGTTGAGCGCGTTCTTCCAGCGTTCCTGTGTATGGCGGTACATCTGGTCGCCGCTCACCGTGGTGGTGTACTGCTCGGGGTACAGGCGCGCGAATTCCCGATCCAGGTTCGTCACGTCATAGGCCAAGCCCCGGGCCTGGGCGATCAACCGATCGGTCGTCGCTAGGTTGGCGCGCAACTGGCCGACCACGCTGGACGGTAGACGGGCCAGGTTGCGCGCCTGGTTCGTCAGCATCTGCGCTTCGTTCTGGAGCTGCTGGATCTGGTTGTTGATCTGCTCCAGCGTACGGATGGCCGTGAGTGTGTTCTGCACGAGGTTCGTAGGATCAATCACGACCCTTTGTGCATAGGCAGTCGTCGCCGCGCAAAGCATGGCCGAGACGGCGGCGGCGAGAAGACGCTTTTTCATGATCGGTTCTCCTGTGGGTGGGGGGACGGAAACGAAGGCAACAAGTCAGCGGCCCAATGCAGGCCGCGATGGCGCAGCCAGGCGGCTGCGAATGCGGAGGACGTCGAAGAGGTCGCAGCGAGCACCGCGTCCATGTCGCGCTGGTCCTGCGGCTTCGATGCACCCGCGAAGGCCAGCGTGGCCGCCCCCAGGTCGAGGTCGAACAGCCGATTGCCTAGGCGGGATTGGTAGTAATAGTCGCGCTTCGGCACTGCCGTCGCCACGATCTCGATCTGGCGCGAGTTCAGCCCGAAGCCTTCGTAGATGGCGCGAATCTGCGGCTCGGTCGCCTGCGGGTTGGGCAGAAAGATGCGGCTGGCGCAGCTTTCGATGATCGCGGGCGCGATGGTCGAATCCTTGATGTCGGCCAGCGACTGCGTGGCGAAGATGACGCTGACGTTCTTTTTGCGCAGCGTCTTGAGCCATTGACGGATGCGCGCGGCAAACACCGGGTCATCGAGGAACAGCCACGCTTCGTCGAGGATCAGCAGCGTTGGCGCACCGTCGAAGCGTTCATCAAAGCGGGCAAAGAGGTAATGCAGAACGGCCATGACAGCGGCCTTGCTGTGCATCAGTTCCTCCATCTCGAAGCACTGCACAGTACCGGAGCCCAAGCGATCCGAATCCGGAGCGCGTTGGCGCGAAGGTCAGGATGTGTTCCGGCCCCTCGTGGCGCAGGTACTGACCGTCATGCAGGCCGAGGAAAACGCCGGATAGCTGGGTCAGGCCGGCCTTGCGGATTTCCGCGGTATCGGCCCAGCGGGCCGAGCCATAGGTGGTGACCAAGCGCGATTGGCGCGAGCGCCAGATGGACATGCCAATGGCGACCAGCACGGCCACTAGGCCACTGCCGGCGGCAATGGCGCCGCCGGTGTCAAAGACGTGCGACGCATAGGCGTCGAAGAAGAACCACCACTCGAACAGCTTCCACGGGTGGTAGATCGGCGCGCCCAGCAGATCGAACCAGGGCGAGCCAAGGCGTAGCTGATAGCCCAGGGCCGCTGCCGTCCACTGTGTGGCGCTCCACACTCCGGCGATCACGATGCCGAATACCACGGCAATCTGACCGAACAGCACGTTCGTTCCTTGCATCTCCCGGCCTCCGATTTTTCCTGCGCGCATTCCGCTCAAAAGCGGCACAACAACGTGCGGCTGACGTCAGGATCGGTGCCTGGTCAGTGCCGGTCAAAGACCGTTATCAGAACGAAGATGATGCAAAAAGCATCGATTCAGGCAAGAGCGAAGACAGTAAAAACGCCGCAAGCAAAGGCGCGTTGCGGCGTGGCGAGCAAAAAAGCGACCGATGCGTGGCCTACCGGCCTCGGTTAGAACTTCGGCGGTTCCTTGGGCGGTGTATGCGGCACCTTACCATTGCCGAAGAAGCGGCGGTTCGTTGCTTCGGCCACGCGGTTGCACAGTTCGTCGCCCAACTTGGCACGGTCCAGCTTGCACTGCTGGCGCAATTCTTTCAGCCGCTCGGGATCGGCTGCCAAGGATTCCACCGTCTCGCCTGGAGCAGAAGATTGACCGCAGGAGGCTAGTAGCGTGGCTAACGACAATGAGGCTAAGATGTTGAACGGGCTCATGACCTGATTCCTCGAAGGTGTGGCACTTGAGAAGCGGGTTTGGGCGTTAGGTGTCATCGGACCACTGGGATGCCAGTCGCTCAATAAAGCGAGCCAGTGCCTGCGACGGTTCGGTATCCCGGCGCAGCAGATAGGTGGTCAGCATGGGGGAACGCCCTGCGAGCGGGCGGCCCACGACCCCCGGTTCGCGGCTGGCAGTAATATGCGCAGCGCCCGCAAGACCTAACGCCAGACCGGCCGACACAAGCGCCATCATCACATCAAATGTAGCGACGTGCTGAACCACCAAGGGCTACTTTTCCTGCTTGCGCAGGATTCGGTCGATTTGGCGGGCATGGCCTTCCCAGACGGCTGGATCGCCCAGCACAAGAGGGTAACGTAGCACTTCCTCCAGCGGGATTCGCTTATAGGCTAGAGCCGGATGGCGTGCGGGCACGGCCACCATCAATTCGTCTTCCCAGGCCCGCTCGACGATGGTGTCGTCGCCCACTTCGTCTGCCATCGAGAAACCCGCGTCATACAGGTCATCATTCAAGCCCTTGAGTTGTTGGGCCAACGGAACCTCGAAGAGTCGTATTTCTATTTCCGGGTCTTCCTCGCGGCAGCGCGCCAGCAGAGCAGGCAAGCGCGACGGCGTGATGCCATCGGATAAGGCAATACGCAATTGCCCATGGAAGCCATTGGCGGCCGATTTCACGCTTTCGCGGGCTTGCTCTAACGCGGTAAAGACACGAGGGACATGCGTCAGGAATAGCCTACCTGCAAGGGTCAGCCGCGTGCTGCGACTGGTGCGGATGAACAACTGCGCCCCCAACTCTTCCTCCAGTTCCTTGACGGTACGCGAAAGAGGCGACTGTTCTATATGAAGTTTCTCGGCCGCGCGTGCAAAATGAAGTTCTTCCGCGACCGCCAAAAAGCAGCGGAGATGACGCAATTCCATGGGGCGATGTGGGTTGCATGAATTGCGTATTCATTATTCCGTTCATTCGTGACGAAGTGATGAGTAGTCGGTTACATTTTGTTGGAAACCCTTCGTAAGGAAGTCTCTACAGAAAAACTGATCCCGATCAGTAAGTAGATAAGGTGCTGTTACGCTGGTGGAAGTTCTGTTGGCGTTAGTTGTTCCTATTACGCCAACTTGCTAGGAAATTCCAGACTGAACTTTGTTCTCCCCGCACCGGATTCAACCGTCACACGTCCTCCGTGCGCTTGTGCGATAGCACGGGTTATTGATAGTCCCAGACCAGCACCATCGGATTGTGGGTGCGACCGAGACGGGTCGGCACGGTAGAAGCGGTCAAACAGACGAGGAATGATTTTGGGATCAATGTCCTCCCCTTTGTTCTCGACCGTTACGACAATGGCTTGCGCTCTCTCGCTGATGTCAATCGTTACATCGCTATGGTCTTTGGTATGACGCAATGCGTTCGACAGCAGATTGCTCAATGCTCGGCGAAACATCAGTCGGTCGCCCATGATGTCTCCATCACCGAACTGGCGCAGTGTGACGCTCTTTTCTTCAGCAACGGCTTCGTAGAACTCCAGTAACGCCTGGACTTCTTTCGCCGCGGAAAACTGCTCCTTGTTCGGCAAGTCAACCCCACGATCTGTCTTGGCCAGGAACAACATATCCGACACCATGCGCGCCAAGCGTTGAAACTCCTCCGCGTTCGACGCCAGAATGTCGCGGTAAGTGTCTGCGTCTCTCTTGCTGGCGAGTGCGACCTGGGTTTGCGTCAGCAGGTTGCTGATGGGCGTGCGAATTTCATGCGCCAAGTCCGATGAGAACTCTGAAAGTCTTTGAAAGTCAGTTTGCAGCCTGTCCAGCATTTTGTTGAGTTCCTGCGCCAAGTCAGCCATTTCCACAGGAACTGCTTCGATGGGCATTCGCTCATCGAGACGATGGGAGCTGACCGTTGTGGCTTGGGTCTTCATGGCGCGCAACGGTGCCATCCCTTTGTAGGCTGCGAACCACCCCAGCATCCCGCTGACGAAGATGGCACAAATGGCATAGAGCGCAAGCGTACGCTGCAATTGCGCCATGAATTGCATGTGATCTTCCATGTCAATAGCAATCAGGGCATCCAGGGGTGGCGCCGCACTATTGGCAGGGTTGAATCGCAAATTCAACGCGCGAAATTCACGGCCTTGGTTTTTCCAACTCTGAATCTCGGAAATCCGATGCTCTGGTGTTGGCGCGTCCAAAGTGGCTGGAGGTTGAAACCCTTCAGTCTTGAAAAGAACATCCCCATTAGCGTTTTTGACAATGACAAACAAGCCGTGATGATTGTTCAATGACTCGCGTAAGCGCGATGGGATTTCATCGGTGGAGTTGGCATTGACTACTATGCTTTCGATTAGGTGCTGCTTATCTTTCAGAGTGATTCGATCCAGTTCCAGGAAGTGGCGTTCGGTCGCAACCAGAAACAACATTCCAAGCCCCAACACGACGCCTGCAGCCACCATCGTGAAAAAGATAGCCAAACGATGGGTGAGCGAAAAGAACCGGAACATTTAAACGCTCTCCGGCGCTTCAAGCACATAGCCCATGCCTCGCACGGTCTGGATCAACTTGACGTCCTGGCCTTCGTCGATCTTCAGACGCAAGCGGCGCATCGCCACTTCGATCACGTTGGTGTCGCTGTCGAAGTTCATGTCCCACACCTGGGAGGCAATCAGCGAGCGAGGCAGCACCTCTCCATGCCTGCGCAACAGCAACTCCAACAAACCAAACTCCTTGGCTGTCAGGTCAATGCGGCGGCCACCCCGCGAGACCCGTCGACGCAGCAGATCAAGTTCCAGGTCAGCCACGCGCAATGTGTTGGTTTCGGTGCCTCCTCGGCCCCGGCGCAGTATGGTGCGTACGCGGGCCAGCAACTCGGCAAATGAAAAGGGCTTGACCAGGTAGTCATCAGCGCCCAATTCCAACCCCTTAACCCGATCTTCCACCTGATCCCGGGCCGTGAGGAACAGCACAGGCATCTGCAATCCGCGATTGCGCAGGGACTGCAGCACCTGCCAGCCATCCAGTCCGGGCAGCATGACATCCAGGATCACGAGGTCGTATTCACCTTGGAGTGCCAGGTGCAACCCATCGCTACCGTTTTGCGCCAGGTCGGCCACAAATCCGGCCTCGCTCAATCCCTGGCGAAGGTATTCACCGGTTTTAGGTTCATCTTCGACGATCAATATCTTCATGGTCACTCTCCGCTATCTGGCGTAGACGTGAGTTTGACGAGTTTCTGCGTGCCTGACATGAAGATAACAAATATGTAATTTGACGCACAGGTTCCTGACATGTTTGCTCTTCAGAATCTCTTTCATGAGATCGATCATTTGTCGTGATGTGCCCAGCAAGGTCACCCGGGCCCCTGGCAAGCAAGGTGAGCTCGTCTGGCAATTCGCCACGAAGGCGGGCACTGCCAAGTTCGCGTGCCTGATGTCTGGTCATTCGAGGCCGGCATGAAGGGCGCTGTCAAAGTGGCCAAGAAGTAATCAACTTTTTTACTCGCATTTCTGAGGAAATCATGAACACCATCAAAAAAATTCTTGCCATCTCCGCTCTTGCCATGGGCACATCCATGCCCATGGGCAGTTTCGCCCAGACCATGATGGATCACGGCAAGATGGATATGTCCCAAGCATCGGCATCCATGACCGACGGCGAGATCAAGAAGGTCGATCAGGCCACTGGCAAGGTCACCATCAAGCACGGAGAAATCAAGCACATGGACATGCCCGGCATGACCATGGTGTTCACCGCAAAAGACAAGAGTCTGCTGGGCAAGGTGAAGCCCGGCGACAAGGTCAAGTTCATGGTCGTCAACGAGGGCGGGAAGATGGTTGTCACTGACATTCAGCCCGCTCAGTAAGAACACGCTGCTCGTGCGTGCTGTGTCGTCGCGGACGTATGGGTTGAATGCTGACTGCGACGGTTTTTCACCGTAAGAAGGAGAACACTATGTCAAAAATTCGCCATACCCTGGTTGGTATTTGTATCGCTTCGGCCTCGCTGAGCGTGATGGCGCAAACCGCCGATGAGCACAAGGCCCATCACCCTGCAGGAAGCCCATCGCCTGCGCCCTCGCAAATGAAGGCGGCCGCGAAGCCAACGGGTGCGGGGCAAATGGGTGGAATGGCCAAGATGGACGAGCAGATGAAGGCCATGCAAGCGATGCACGAAAAGATGATGGCGGCCAAAACGCCGGAAGAGCGGCAGACGCTCATGGACGAGCACATGAAGCTGATGCAGGACGGTATGGGAATGATGCAGCAGATGGGCGCAGGCATGCAGGGCATGGGTGGCATGCAAGGTGGCAAGGGCATGCCCACCAACATGGCCGAGCGTCAACAGATGATGGAAAAGCGCATGCAAATGATGGAGTCCATGATGCAGATGATGCTGGACCGTCTGCCAGCTACGCCAGCCAAGTAACGCATCCACCGAATTGGGAGTCACCATGAACCATCAACACGGCGGGCACGAGTCGCCCCCCAGCTTCTGGAGTTCTCGCTATGCCATCGGTCTCGTGGTGATTGGTGGCGTAGCAGCGTATTTCCTGTTGACAGAACACCTCGCGCATGTCGTCGGGGCGCTGCCATTTCTCTTGCTCCTCGCCTGCCCGTTAATGCATATCTTCATGCACGGCGGACATGGCGGACATGGCGGACATGGCGGACATGGCGGACATGGCGGACATGGCCAGATTAAGCCTGATGCAACGAAAACTACCGAATCACGCAATGAAGGGGATTCACGATGAACCATACGGAATCCGCTTATGGTCTGTGGTCGCTGGTCATCATAAATTCGGCGATCTTCATCATGTTCGCGTTTAGCTTTTTCAAGCCTGCGACGGCCCGTGACTGGAGGACGTTTGGCGCATTTGCAGCCTTCATCGTTGCCTTGTTCGTGGAGATGTATGGCTTCCCGTTGACGATTTATCTGATGTCAGGATGGCTGCAAACCAAGTTCCCTAACCTGGATATCCTCTCCCACAACTCAGGTCACCTGTGGTCTACCCTCTTGGGCGAAAAGGGCGACCCGCATTTTGGCGTGCTGCACATCGCTAGCTACGTTTTTCTGGGCTATGGTTTCTACCTGTTGTCCACCGCGTGGAATGTGTTGTACCACGCTCAGCGTCGCCAGTCGCTCGCCACAGCAGGCCCCTACGCACGCATTCGCCATCCGCAGTACGTGGCTTTCGTGATGATTCTGCTGGGTTTCCTGCTGCAGTGGCCCACGTTGCTGACCTTGGTCATGTTCCCTGTTTTGCTCCTGATGTACGGGCGTCTGGCCATCACCGAAGAGAACGAAATGCGCAAGCAATTCGGTGCTGAGTACGACAGCTACGCCCAGCGAACACCCCGGTTTATTCCTCGCATGGGCAAGTCCGAGTCGACGAATGACTCCGTATCAAAAAGATGATCTGGATTTCTTCCCTGCGGTACACGTTTCACTTTTTCGGAGTTTGAAATATGAGCACGATTGATCTGCAAGTCGAGGGCATGAGCTGTGGTTCATGCGTTAAGCACGTCACGCAGGCATTGCAGCCGCTGCCGGGGGTCCGCGGGGTGGAGGTCGATCTCCCGTCTGGCCGTGTCCGGGTGAGTGGGGAACTGGCGCAGGGCAGCGCTCCTTTGTTGATGGCCTTGACGGATGCGGGCTACCCCGCGAAGTTGGCCACAGACGCGTCCATTCCCGCTGCGACTTCGCAGCCTAAAGCATCGGGCTGCCACAGTGGCGGCACGGGGGGCTGTGGTTGCCGATAACGGCTACGGCATTTGATTGCGGATTGATCGGCCGGGCGATTCCGCACCCCCGTACTTTTTTGGTAATTCTGAAGGAGTAACGCCATGGATCAGCCTGACAACGACTCCCATGCACCATCGTTCTGGCGCCGCCCATCCGGCATGGCGCTGGCAACGGCTGCCTTGATCGCCGGTTTTTACCTGCTGCGAGAGCATTGGGGCCATGTTCTGGGCTATTGGCCCTACCTGTTGCTCCTCGCCTGCCCGCTGATGCACCTGATGCACGGCCACGGCGGCCATGGTGGGCATGGCAACCATGCGCAGACACCCCGGCGCACCAATAACGACAAGGAATAAGCAATGAACATGCATGCACACCATCATCACGGCAGTCACCCTCCAGCCGAGCCAGCCCCGCCATCGGAGCTGAAGGATCCGGTGTGCGGCATGACCGTCACGGAGCAGTCTGAACACAAATTGACGCACGAAGGTCGGCCCTATTATTTCTGTAGCGCCAAGTGCCAAGGAAAGTTCGCGGCAAACCCACTGCAGTACCTTGTACCTACAGCACCCGCGGACACCGCGCCAGAGCCTGCCGGCACCATCTATACGTGCCCCATGCACCCCGAGGTGCGGCAGGATCATCCTGGCACCTGTCCCAAGTGCGGTATGACATTGGAGCCCATCATTCCGCTGGACGGGGAAGAAAACCATGAGTTGAAGGATTTTCAGCGCCGCTTCTGGTGGACGCTGCCCTTTACGGTCATCGTCACCGTTCTTGCCATGTTCGGCCATCGACTCGGATGGTTTGACATGAAAGTGCAAACCTGGGTTGAACTGGCGCTGTCGCTGCCTGTTGTTTTGTGGACTGGCTGGCCATTCTTCGTACGCGGTTGGCAGTCACTCGTCCATCGCAGTCCCAACATGTGGACATTGATTAGCTTAGGTACGGGCGCGGCCTTTCTCTACAGCCTCGTGGCCACCGTGGCGCCGGGCGTTTTCCCGGATTCGTTCATCTCCCTGGGGCGTGTGGCGGTCTACTACGAGGCGACAGTGGTCATCATCTCGCTGACCATGCTGGGCCAGATCATCGAGTTGAAGGCCCGTTCACAAACTTCTGCGGCGATCAAGGCGCTGCTCGGTTTGGCACCCAAGACGGCACGTCGCATCAATGCGGACGGCAGCGAAGAAGACGTACCGCTGAGCAATGTTCACGTCGGTGACCTGTTGCGCATCCGCCCCGGCGAGAAAGTGCCGGTCGACGGCGTTGTGACTGAAGGCAGCAGTGCGGTCGATGAATCGATGCTGACCGGCGAGCCTGTGCCGGTGACCAAACGCCTTGGTGACAAGGTGATTGGCGCCACGATGAACACCAGTGGTGCCTTGGTGATGCGCTCCGAGAAAGTCGGTGCGGCCACCATGCTGTCGCAGATTGTTCAGATGGTGGCCAATGCCCAGCGCTCGAAGGCGCCCATGCAGCGCATGGCGGATGTGGTGGCAGGCAAATTCGTGGTGGTGGTGGTGCTCATCGCCATTGCCACCTTCTTTGTCTGGGGCGTTTTCGGTCCGGAACCTAGCTGGGTGTTTGGATTGATCAACGCAGTGGCCGTGCTGATCATCGCGTGCCCCTGTGCGCTGGGACTGGCCACGCCCATGTCGGTGATGGTGGCCACAGGGCGTGCTGCGACACAGGGAGTGCTGTTCCGTGACGCTGGCGCCATCGAGAAAATGCGCGAGGTGGACACGCTGATAGTGGACAAGACAGGAACGCTGACCGAAGGCAAGCCCGCTTTCGATACGGCAGTGGCTGCCCCTGGCTTTACAGCGGATGAAGTGCTGCGTCTTGCGGCCAGTTTGGACCAAGGCAGCGAACATCCTTTGGCAGAGGCCATCGTCAGCGCAGCACGCGCCAAGGGCCTGGAACTGATCAAGCCGCTTGATTTCGAGTCCGGCAGCGGCATCGGCGTGCGCGGCATGGTCGATGGCAAGCATCTGGTGTTGGGCAACACCGCATTGATGCAGCAGGAGGGCGTGGCCACTGATGCGCTCAAGATCGATGGCGAGCGTCTGCGCAGTGAAGGCGCCAGCGTGATGCATCTGGCCGTGGACAGACAACTGGCTGGAATCTTGGCCGTGACCGATCCCATCAAGGCCACCACGCTTGAAGCTATCAAAACATTGCACGCCAGCGGCTTGCGCATCGTGATGGCGACTGGCGATGGTTTGACCACCGCCAGGGCCGTGAGTGCAAAACTGGGAATCGACGAGGTGCATGGCGAAGTCAAGCCCGCCGACAAACTGGCGCTTGTGGAGCGGCTCCAAAAAGAGGGCCGCATTGTCGCCATGGCCGGCGATGGCATCAACGATGCGCCTGCGTTGGCCAAGGCCGATGTCGGCGTGGCCATGGGCACGGGAACCGATGTGGCCATGAACAGTGGGCAGGTCACGCTAGTCAAAGGCGACCTGCGCGGAATCACTGCGGCGCGTGATATTTCCACTGACACTGTCCGAAACATGCGCCAGAACCTCCTGTTCGCCTTTCTCTACAACGGCCTCGGGGTACCGATTGCGGCAGGCGTGCTGTACCCGTTCACCGGGTGGTTGTTGTCCCCGCTGATCGCGGCACTGGCCATGAGCCTGAGCTCGGCCTCGGTGATATTCAATGCGCTGCGTTTGCGGCGCGGAAAAAGATGACCTCGTAGTTCGGAGGAATGATGAAAACCCCCACGTCACCACAAAAACCTCGGACCTCTCAACGCACCACGGCGGGGGGTAAGGAAGCAGCGGTGCAAGGGACGCACCGCCAGGCAGAGGATCTACCACCGACCGTCTTGGATCATTCCGAGGAGTTGTTGAAGTCTGCGCCACAGGATGCGTCCAGTGGCATGAAAAGAGCAGCTGAAGCACCCTCGACGCAGGACTATTTCGATTACCAGCGCGATTTCTTCGAACGCACCATCCTGTTCTGGGACACGCTTCGCCAGCGCGCGAACAACATGCTGGAGCACGAGCGAGCCGGATTGCCGCCGCTTCTGGACTTCAAGTATGAAACGCTGCTGGACGCGCGCAGCTTCGATCGGCCCGTCAACTATGCACTGCTACGCATCACGGAAATCGACGGGCATTGCTGGGAAGACTGCGTGGACTCTGACAAACCGCCGGTCATCATCGTCGATCCACGCGCCGGGCATGGCCCCGGCATTGGCGGCTTCAAGCGCGACTCCGAAGTCGGGATGGCCATGCGCGAAGGCCATCCGGTTTATTTCGTGATTTTCTTTCCAGAGCCGGCTTTGGGGCAGACCTTGGCAGACGTGTTGCATGTGCTGCGGCGTTTCGTCGAAGAGGTCGCATTACGCCATCCTGGCAATCCTCCTGTTCTTTATGGCAACTGCCAGGCCGGGTGGGCGGTGACGCTGCTGTCCGCAGACTGCGCCGGTCTGGTCGGACCGGTGGTGCTCAATGGCTCACCTTTGTCGTATTGGGCGGGCGAGTCCGGTGTCAATCCGATGCGTCTTTCCGGAGGTCTCCTTGGCGGCAGCTGGTTGGCGCATCTGACGGCCGACCTGGGCAATGGCCGGTTTGACGGGGCCTGGCTAGCGCAGAATTTCGAGAACCTCAAGCCCGAAAAGGCCATTTGGGAGAAGTACGCCCAACTCTTCACCAACGTTGACAGCGAGCAGGCGCGCTTTCTGGAGTTCGAACGCTGGTGGAACGGTTTTTATTTCCTGAGCCGAGAAGAGATTCTCGCGATCGTTGAGAATTTGTTCATCGGCAACCAGCTTGAGCAGGGTGTTTTCCAGATTTGCTTGGGTTGTACTGCTGACCTGAGGCGGATCAAGAATCCAATCGTCATCTTTGCATCTTACGGCGACAACATCACGCCACCGCACCAGGCGCTTGGGTGGATCCCCGCTGTCTATAGTGACACCGAGGATCTCAAGCGGGCAGGGCAGCGAATCGTTTACCTCACGAACCGGCATGTCGGCCATCTAGGCATTTTTGTCTCTGCTGGGGTGGCTCGTCTGGAGCACCGGGCGATCCTGGAGAGCCTGGCTGAGATTGAGGCGCTGGCACCGGGCCTCTATGAGATGAAGATCGACAACCCGTCCGGGAACCCGGACTGCCATAAGCCCACTTACAGCATTCGCTTTGAATCCCGTCAGGTTGAAGACCTGAAAACGGATTACCCGCAAGAAGCTTTTGAGCGCGTGAAACAGGTCTCGACATTCAACGAGGTGCTTTACCGGGCATTCGTCAGTCCCTGGGCGCAAACGCTGTCCACGCCCTGGACAGCCGAAGTGCTCAAGTGGCTCCATCCAATGCGCAGCAGCAGATATTTGTTTTCAGAAACACTTAATCCGTGGATGAAAGGGGTCAGTGTGTTGGCCGAACCCCTCGCCAGGAGCCGACAACCGCTTGCGCCGCATCACCCGTTGATTGAGCGTGAGCGTGAAGCTGCAGGACAAGTTACTCATGCGCTGGGACGACTGCGTGAAGGCCGCGACGCTGCGGTTGAGCAAGCGTTTCGTCTGATGTTTCAACGCCCTGATTAGTTTTTATACGTCCTGGACATGATGGAATAAAACGGTGACGGCAATACCGGACGCCCAAAGCAGACATAACCCTGTTCT
>NZ_ACQT01000012.1 GCF_000175235.1 Acidovorax delafieldii 2AN
AGCTCGTGCGGATCGCGCAGGAGACCGGCCGATCGGCCTGCGTTGCGGGGGGACTCAACCGCTGGGCCGCGGTGCACCGCCTCGATGCGGCGCGGATGTACCGCCTGGCGATCGAGGCCAACGCCATCGGCGAAAGCTTCCATGCCGTCGCCGAGCAAGGCATCGCTCTGCGGGACATTGCCACGCGGATCGGTCTGGGACTTGGGCTGCCGGTGGTGGACATCCCGCCCAGCGAAGCCCACGCGCACTTCGGCTGGTTTACGGATTTCGCGCGCATGGACGCTCCTGCGTCGAGCGCGTGGACACGCCAGCGCCTGGGCTGGTCGCCCCGCCAGCCGGACTTGCTGGACAACCTCGCGCAGGCGGGCTATTTCGACGACTGACGGACCGAAAAGGGCCGCGCCAGGCGGGCACTGGCGATGCCTTTTCGTTGCCCCGTTGCCCCGTTGCCCCGTTGCCTAGTGGTAACGGAAGAAAGGGGCCGCCCGCCCGAATCGCCACACCACACAGGCCCCTTGGCCAGACACCCCGGGGACGACAGAAGCGAAGCCGAACGTGGCGTCCACATGACCGAAGCCGGTCAGCGGCGCGGCAATGCACCGTCGGGGGTCCGTCGCTGCAGGGCACTGACCCACCCCTGTCTGCCTGGCGGCAGGCTATTCCAGACCACCCGGCGCAGCTGCGTCACTTCACCTTCCTCTTTCAGACCCGGCGCGGATGCTGTGGGATGCCAACGCACCTGCGACCGGTGCAGGCCCACGCCGGGGCAGGCGGACGCTGTCGGCTCACGCGTGCAACGCATCACCAAGCACTTCCAGCGCCCGGCCGTCCAGCGCCTGCGACATATCGGCGGCATCCACCGCCTGTGCCAGAGCCAGCGTACCGCTGCGGGCAAACGAGAGCGCGAGCATGCGCTGCACCGCAGCGATCACCAAGGGAGACCATCCCGCCCGTCGGGTCGCCCAGCAGCACATGCAGGCGTTGCGCAGCCGGATGCAGTCCACTGCCCAGAGGCTGGGCGAGCCCCGGCCCGACCAGCTCGCGGCGCAACTGGCGGTGCTGGTCAATGGCGCTTTTGTCAGTGCGGACCTGCTGGGTGCGGACGAGGCCACCGCGGTGCTGCTGCAGGCGCTCCATGCCCTGCTGGCCGGCGCGCAGGCTGCGCAGTGAATCCAGGACGGGCGCCTTGCAAACCGCCCTCCAATACCAGCGCAGCACACACCCGGAGCGCTGAACAGGTAAAAAAACCCTCGCCGTGCGCGAGGGCTTTTCGTGGCAACGGCCCGGAGGCCGCCCAGCGAGGGCCTGCTCAGCTGCCAGCCACCTTCATGCGGTTGACCAGAACCGAACCCACTGTTTTCGCACCGTAGTTGTAGGCATCGGCGCCCACGGCCTCGATACCCTTGAACATCTCCTTGAGGTTGCCGGCGATGGTGATCTCGTGCACGGGAAACGCAATGCGGCCGTTCTCCACCCAGAAACCGCTGGCACCGCGCGAATAGTCGCCCGTCACGTAGTTCACGCCCTGGCCCATCAGTTCCACCACGAACAGGCCCGTGCCCAGCTTCTGCAGCATGGCGTCCAGATCGTCGCTGGCCTGTGTGAGGCATGAGGCCATCACCAGGTTGTGCGAGCCTCCGGCGTTGCCCGTGGTCTTCATGCCCAGCTTGCGGGCCGAGTAGCTGCTGAGGAAGTAGCCCTGCACGCGACCGCCCTGCACCACCTTGCGCGGCGCCACGCGCACGCCTTCCTCGTCGAACGGCGAGCTGCCCTTGCCGCGCAGCACAAAGGGATCTTCGAGGATGTCGATGTGCTTGGGGAAAACCATCTTGCCCAGCGAGTCGAGCAGGAAACTGCTTTTACGGTACAGCGCGCCTCCACTGATCGCCTGCACAAAACCGCCCAGCAGGCCTGCAGCCAGCGATGACTCGAACAGCACCGGGCACTGGGTGGTAGGGATCTTGCGGCTGCCCAGCCGGCTCAGCGCACGCTGGGCGGCATAGCGGCCCACGGCTTCGGGCGACGCGAGTTCGGCCGCATCGCGCATCGAGCTGTACCAGGCATCGCGTTGCATCTCGGCATTGCGGCCCGGCAACGAGGCGATGGGTGACACCGAGAAGCTGTGGCGCGAGCTGGCGTAGCCCCCGCGAAAACCGCGCGTATGGGCGCTGAAGAAATGGCTTTGCTGGGCCGACACGCCTGCACCTTCGCTGTTGGTGATGCGGCGATGGGTCTTGAAAGCGGCAGCCTCGCAGGCCTTGGCCAGCTGCGCCGCCTCTTCGCTGGTGATGGCCCAGGGGTGGAACAAATCGAGGTCGCGGTGTGTATCGGCCGGGGCGATATCGGCCTCATCGGGCAGGCCCGCCATGGGGTCTTCGGCGGTGAAGCGGGCAATGTCGTAGGCTGCCTGCACGGTCTGCTCGATGGCCTTGTCCGAGAAATCGGAGGTACTGGCGTTGCCCCGGCGATTGCCGATGTAGACCGTCACGCCCAACGACTTATCGCGGTTGCGCTCGACGTTTTCCAGCTCGCCCTTGCGCACGCTGACCGACAGGCCACAGCCCTCGGAGGCCTCGGCCCCGGCGTCGGTGGCGCCCAGCTTTTTGGCGTGCGCCAGGGCGCGGTCCACCAAGGCCTCAAAAAACGGTCGGCTGTAGCTGAAGCCGCTGTCGGGGGTGCGGGTGGTGGCGGGGGCTTGCGCGGCAGCCCGGGCGCCTGTGGGGCGCGCGGCGCGGGTGGAGGGTTTGTTCATAGCGGCGGCTATGATACTTGCCGCTGTGGCGCCGCCCTGTTTCATCCTTCTGCGCCCCCTATCTTTGCCCCCACCCATGTCACGCAAACCCAAAAAAGGCTACTTTGTGCGAGGCCAGTTCGTTGCCGAAGGCAGCGAGATGGACATTCAGCTCAAGGCCGAACTCAAAGGCACGACCGATGCCAGTCGCACCGATCTCAAACGCGAAAGCGACGAACTGCAAGACCTGGGCAAGGAACTTCTGACGCTGCGCGCCGACCTGTTCGACGCCGTGGGCCTGCCCGACAAGCTGGTGGAGGCGCTGGCCGAGGCCAAGCGCATCACCAACTTCGAAGGCAAACGCCGCCAGATGCAATACGTGGGCAAGCTCATGCGCAAGCTCGAACCCGAAATCGTGCTGGCTGCACGCCAGGCGCTGGAAGAGCAGCACAAGGGCTCGGCCACCGAAAAGCTCACGCTGCACCTGGCCGAGCACTGGCGCGACCGCCTCATTGCCGACGACGGCGCCCTGGCCCCCTGGATGGCCGAGCACCCCGACACCGACACCCAGCAATTGCGCGCCCTGATTCGCCAGGCCCGCAAGGATGCGCCCCCAGCCGACAAGGCCGCGGTATCGCAAGGCCTTGCCCCGCGCAAAGGCCGCGCCTATCGCGAACTGTTCCAGCTGGTGCGCGAGCACCTGGGTGGCGCACCCGATCCCGATGACGATGAACAGTCCGAGGAAGAAGACCACGATGAATGAAACAGCCCACGACCCGGTGAAGATCGGCATCGTTTCGATCAGCGACCGCGCCAGCTCCGGCGTTTACGAGGACAAGGGCCTGCCCGCGCTGCAGGAATGGCTCACGCGCGCGCTCCAGAACCCCATCACTTTCGAGCCGCGCCTGATCCCTGACGAGCAGGACACCATCAGCGCCACGCTGGTTGCGCTGGTCAATGAAGGCTGCAGCCTGGTGCTGACCACCGGTGGCACCGGACCCGCGCTGCGCGATGTGACACCCGAGGCCACGCTGGCCGTGGCACACAAGGAAATGCCGGGGTTTGGCGAGCAGATGCGCCAGATTTCGCTGCGCTTTGTGCCCACCGCGATCCTCTCGCGCCAGGTGGCCGTGGTGCGCGACCAGAGCCTCATCATCAACCTGCCCGGCCAGCCCAAGGCCATCGCCGAGACGCTGGAAGGCCTCAAGGACGCTGCCGGCCAGCAGCTCGTGCCAGGCATCTTCGCCGCCGTGCCCTACTGCATCGACCTGATCGGCGGGCCCTATCTGGAAACCCACGACGCCGTGTGCAAGGCCTTCCGGCCCAAGAACGCGGTGCGGCAACCGCGCAGCGCGTAAAGAAACTGCCAAGTTCACCTGTAGCGCTTATGCCATGGGCGCCTGCAGCTATATATTCAAGAGCGTTCACGCACCACCTTCGCCTTCGCCTTCGCGGCGCCGAGCGCCCGTGCGCTGGCACGGCCAAGCAACGCTACCGCGGGGCCAGGCGTTCGCCTGGTCAAGGCGGCCGCATTGCGCCAGAACGATGGTGGCACGGCCAGACAATCAGTCCGCCAATTACTTGATCTGAAGCAAGATTGGCTGCGAACCACTTGCCACGGCCAGGGTCTCGGACGTAGCCTCGGGTTTTCCCTCAACTGCTCAAGGAGAGCCCATGTCCGCACGCATGAAAGCCGCCGTCTTTGTCGAGCCGGGTCGCATCGAGCTGGTCGACAAGCCCATCCCCGACGTGGGCCCCAATGACGCATTGGTGCGCATCACCACCACCACCATCTGCGGCACGGACGTGCACATCCTCAAGGGCGAGTACCCGGTGGCCAAGGGCCTGACCGTGGGGCACGAGCCCGTGGGCGTGATCGAGAAGCTGGGCAGTGCCGTGCAGGGTTACCAGGAAGGCCAGCGCGTGATCGCCGGCGCCATCTGCCCCAACTTCAACTCGTATGCCGCACAGGACGGAGCGCCGTCGCAGGACGGCAGCTATCTGATACCGCAGGGCCTGTGCGGCTGCCATGGTTTCAAGGCCACCGCCGGCTGGCGCTTTGGCAACCTCATCGACGGCACCCAGGCCGAATATGTGCTGGTGCCCGATGCGCAGGCCAATCTGGCTCCCATCCCCGATGGGCTGACCGACGAGCAGGTCCTGATGTGCCCCGACATCATGTCCACCGGTTTCAAGGGCGCGGAAAATGCCAACATCCGCATCGGCGACACGGTGGTGGTGTTCGCGCAGGGCCCCATCGGCCTGTGTGCCACGGCGGGCGCCCGTCTGCTGGGCGCCACGACCATCATTGCCGTGGACGGCAACGACCACCGCCTGGGCATCTCGCAAAAGATGGGGGCCGATGTCACGCTGAATTTCAAGAACTGCGATGTCGTCGATGAGATCATGAAGATCACCGGCGGCCGTGGCGCCGACTCGGCCATCGAGGCACTGGGCACGCAGGCCACGTTTGAATCGGCGCTGCGCTCCGTCAAGCCCGGCGGCACGCTGTCGAGCCTGGGCGTCTATTCGAGCGATCTGAAGATTCCCTTGTCGGCCTTTGCGGCCGGATTGGGCGACCACAAGATCAACACGGCCCTGTGCCCCGGCGGCAAGGAGCGCATGCGCCGCCTGATGAACGTGGTGGCCTCCAGCCGCGTCGATCTGGGCGTGCTGGTCACGCACCACTACAAGCTGGACGACATCGTGGTGGCCTACGACCTGTTTGCCAACCAGCGTGATGGCGTGCTGAAGGTGGCGATCAAGCCGCACTGATCCACGCAAAAACGGTTTGCCCAAACGCCCCGCAGCAGGCATGCTGCGGGGCGTTTGCACATCTCCCACCCATTTTTACCAGCCGTCCCATGAAGACCTCCCTGCTGCTGGCGCCCGTGCATCTGGCCTTGCTGGCGCTGTTCGTCACCCTGTACTGGCGCAACCGGTCGATGAAGCGGCGCCAGGACACGCTGGTCGATCAACTGCACGGTCAGCGCTACTGGCGCGTCAATCTGGCAAGCCCCGCGTTTTTCAGGAAGTGGCTGCGCCTCATGCCCTTTGAAGCCAAGGGCGTTCTGATCGACGAAGGAGACCACCTGCGCATCACCGGCTTCTGGCTCAAGGGCGCACGCCATTTCGACTCGCGCATCGCTCGCAGCCAATGCGGCGTTGAATGGCTGGGCAACCGCACGCTTCGGGCCGGCAACCTGCACTGGGCCCAGCTCACCACGCCCAAGGGACCCGTGCTGTTTTGTGCGGACACGGGCATGAACGCCCTGCCCTCCCGCGAGGCTTTGGCCGACATCTTCCGCTCGGCGTTTCCGGCCACGCCCCTTGATGTGCAACAAACGCGCGACTTTGCACTGGAAAAAAGCGCGCGCAGCCTGGCGGTCATGACACTCTTTTTTGGACTGCTGCTGTTTGCGTTGCTCGACACCTTCGTGGTTTCACACTTCGAGTTGATGGACGCTCAGATCATGGCCATCCTCACCCACCCCGTGACATGGATGGGTGCCGTGGCGGCTCTTGCGGCCTGCGGCATGGGCGTGTACCGCTTTTTGCTGGCCGGCCAGGTGCCCGCGCGCGAGTCGATGGTGCTTGCGCTCATGCTGGGCTGGACCCTGCTGGGCGCTGCGCTGCCCGCCGCCAAGCGGATCGACCAGTTTCTGGCCACGGCACCCACGCAAAACCACACCTACCGCATCATCCAGGTGGCCCATCTGGCGCCCAAGGACAAGGTGCTGGGTTTGCCCGCTTTGCGCTTTCCCCGGGCCCGGGACTACTGGCAACAGTTCCCCGTGGGCAGCGAATACGCCATACCGCTGCTGCGCGGCCCCCTGGGGCTGTGGCAGCTCGATCACTCGGTGTTCGACAAACCCCTGGTGGCCTTCTACGAAAAACAGCCTTAGGGCTGAGATCGTGCGGATGCATCGCGCGCTCGCGCCGGGCGCAACGCGGGGCACCAATCAAGCACTTGTGCAACCCGTCAGTTGGCGCGGCAGGGCTTGGCGGCGGATGATGCCTGAAACCAGGTTAGCGGCGACGCAACGATGAAGCCTCCGCAAACAGCACGACTGCATGAGCGGGCTGTGGTCTGGTGCGCGCGAGGCACGGTTTTACGCCAGAGTTGGAGCGATACGGCGCGCCTTGGCACACACCAGAGTGACCGGTTGCCCGACGCGTTCGCGGGGGGCCCGTGAGCACGGCACTGCTGGCGTTGCCGAACCGGAAGATTCCCCCCGAGGCAGGGCACCAACGCCGGCGCCGCCTTGCCGACCCTACTTGCCCACCAGTTCGTTGAGCTTGCCGGCCTCGAACTGTTCCTTGAGCGCCGCGTCGCAGGGCACGCAGTCGCGCGTCTGCTGGGTGGCCGACAGTTTCTCGATGGCTTGCCACAGCAGCGCGATCTGGTGCTCTTGCGACGAGGCGTTGTCGATCAGGCCCCGCATGGCCTGCGAGAGCGGGTCGTCTTCCTGCGTGATGCCATAGGCCGTGAACTTGCGCGGCTGCTGCGGCTCGGTCACGTCAGCGCTCTGGCCTTCCTTGGAAGGAATGATGCGCGCCGGGATACCCACCGCCGTGGCGCCTGCGGGCACGGGCTTGATGACCACGGCGTTGCTGCCGATCTTGGCGCCATCTCCCACCTCAAAGCCGCCCAGCACCTTGGCGCCAGCGCTCACCACCACATCCTTGCCCAGCGTGGGGTGCCGCTTGGCGCCCTTGTAAAGCGACGTGCCGCCCAGCGTGACGCCCTGGTAGATGGTGCAGCCGTCGCCGATTTCGGCCGTCTCGCCCACCACCACGCCCATGGCGTGGTCGAAGAACACGCGCTCGCCGAGCTTGGCACCTGGATGGATCTCGATGCCCGTGAACCAGCGCGCAAAGTGCGAAATGAAGCGCCCCAGCCACTTCAAGCCATGACCCCAGCACCAGTGCGCCGGCCGGTGCAGCCACACGGCGTGCAGACCGGGGTAGCAGGTGATCACCTCCCAGGTGCTGCGGGCAGCGGGGTCGCGATCAAGGATGCACTGGATGTCGGAACGCAGGCGGGCAAGCATGGCTTCGTTGTTCTTGGAATTTGGAAATGCAGTCTAGCGCTTTGCCTGCGCCGCCTCGATCATGGCCTTGGCGACACCTCGCAGGATGTGGATTTCTTCGGCGCCCAGTTGCGCGCGGTTGAAAAGCTGGTTCAGGCGCGGCATCAGCTTCTTGGGTGCGGCGGGATCGAGAAAGCCAATGGCGGCCAGTGCCTGCTCCCAATGGGCCAGCATGCCGGCCACCTGCGCGGCATCGGCCTGCACGCGATCGGGGGTGGCCGCTTGCACCGCAAACCCGCCCAGCGCCTGGCGCCATTCGTAGGCAACCACCTGAATGGCGGCGCCGAGGTTGAGCGAGCCAAACCGGGGATTGGTGGGAATGGAGAGCGCCACGTGGCAGCGGTACACGTCCTCGTTGGCCATGCCGAAGCGTTCGGAGCCAAAAAGAAAGGCGACGCCCGCCTCGGCACCCGCCGCCTCGGGGCCTGCGGCGTCAGGATTTGAAGCATTTTGTGCCTGTAGCGCTTGTCCATTGAGCGTCGCCCGCTCTCTTTTCAATAGCATTTCGAAGTGTGCACGCGGGGCCGCCGTGGGCGGACCAAAGTCGCGCGGCGTCATGGCCGTGGCACACAGGTGGCTCATGCCGTCAAGCGCTTCGTCCAGGGTGGCGACGATGCGCGCGTTCTCCAGCACGTCGAGGGCGCCGCTGGCGCGCTGGATGGTTTCCTCGCGCCGCAGCACGTTGGGCCAGCGCGGAGCCACCAGCACCAGATCGTCAAAACCCATGGTCTTCATGGCGCGGGCGGCGGCGCCCACATTGCCGGCGTGGCTGGTCTGGATGAGGATGAAACGGGTGCGCATGGACAAGATGAGAGAGAGCCGGCGGGCCAGCGGAGCAGACGCCATTGTCGCCGCTGCCAGGGCGGGCGCAGCACGATGGCGGCCCGGAGCGGCCGCCAGGGCCCGCATTGCCCCGCGCGGTGCGCTGGTGTAAAACTCTGTTCCTGGCGCTGGGCGGGTGCACTGGCCGCCCGCTCCATGCGTTAAGAGCCTGTTCACCGGCTCCCGTGGCGCTCTGGTAGCACGCACGGCATGGCATTCAACTTTCTCCAACTACACCAACAACGAGGCCCGCATGCACGCTCCCTTACCCATCGCCAGAACCCTGGGCAGCTGGTTGCTGCTCATGTTCACCCTGCTGCTGTCCTCCACCGCCTGGGCGCAGCGCGACGACGGCCAGTACCAGATCCTACAGGCCGTCTATGGCACCGACCAGTACAGCATCGACGTGACGGACCGCCTGCGGCAACTGGCCGGCCGCGACCAGCGCTTCAAACTCACCAACGACCTGTTCAATGCCGACCCCGCACCCGGCCAGCGCAAGACGCTGCGCATCCATGCACGCGGCCCCGACGGACAGCCCCGCACCTTTGACTACAGCGAGTACAGCTGGGTGGATGGCGCCCAGTTCACGGGCTGGAGTTCCGGCCGTTGGGGCCAGGGCTATGGCAACAACGGCAGGCCGGGCGACGGTTACGGCAACGCGGACCGGGGCAATGACGACATCCTGCAGGCCACCTACGGCACCGAGGAGTCGCGCATTGACGTGACGCCCCGCATCCGCCAACTGGTGCGGCGCAACCAGCGCTTCCAACTGACCAACGAGCTGTTCAATGGCGACCCCGCGCCGGGCCAGCGCAAAACGCTGCAGATACAGCTGCGCGGCGGCTACGGCGGCCAGTCGCAATTCGTCGAATACCCCGAAGGCAGCTGGATCGACGGCTCCCGCCTCACAGGGGCCAGCGCCGGCCATTGGGATCAGGGCGGCAGGCCCAACGATGGCGGCTACGGGCGGGTGAATGTCCAGCGCGCCCTCTACGGCGACGGCTACCGCCAGGTGGACATCACCGCACGCCTGCGCAGCTATGCCCGCGACGGCCGCCTTGAGGTTTCGGTGGACAACAACCTTGCCGGCGTCGACCCCGCCCCTGGCGTGCGCAAGAGCCTGCTGGTGGAATTCAGCCTGGGCAACGGCCCCGTGCAGCAGACCACGGTGCCCGAGGGCCAGTGGCTGCGCCTGCCCTGACCCTGCGGGTTTGAGGCCAGATGGGCCAGGCCCCCAGCGCCGCCCGGGCCGGGCAGGAACCCCATCCCGGGCCGGGCCTTGTACCCCGTCGCTAAGCCTTCCGTGGGCGCAAGGGGTAGAATCCTGCCCCTTGTCGCCGCATCGCCGGTCCAGGCCTCTTCTGCAAGGCCCCTTGTCCTTCTCTCACAATTTATGTCGTCCAACCTGCACCCCATGCTCAACGTGGCCATCAAGGCCGCACGCGCCGCCGGCGCCATCATCAACCGCGCGGCACTTGACGTGGAATCGGTGCGGATCTCGCAAAAGCAGATCAACGACTTCGTGACTGAAGTGGACCACGCGTCCGAAAAGATCATCATCGAGACGCTGCTCACGGCCTACCCCGGCCACGGTATCCTGGCCGAAGAGTCGGGCAAGGAATACGGCGCTAAGGATTCGGAGTTCGTCTGGATCATCGACCCGCTGGACGGCACCACCAACTTCATCCACGGCTTTCCCGTGTACTGTGTGAGCATCGCCCTGGCCGTGAAGGGCAAGGTCGAACAGGCCGTGGTGTACGACCCCACGCGCAACGATCTGTTCACCGCCACCAAGGGGCGCGGCGCCTACCTGAACGAGCGCCGCATCCGCGTGAGCAAGCGCACCCAGCTCAAGGACTGCCTGATCTCCACCGGCTTCCCTTTCCGCCCGGGCGACAACTTCAAGAACTACCTGGCCATGATGAGCGACGTGATGCAGCGCACCGCCGGCCTGCGCCGCCCTGGTGCTGCCGCGCTGGACCTGGCCTACGTCGCCGCGGGCTTCACCGATGGCTTCTTTGAAACCGGCCTGTCGATCTGGGACGTGGCCGCCGGGTCATTGCTGATCACCGAAGCCGGCGGCCTGGTGGGCAATTTCACGGGCGAGGCCGATTTCATGGAGCAGCGCGAATGCATGGCGGGCAACCCGCGCGTCTACGGCCAACTCGTTCCCATCCTGGGCAAGTACAGCAAGTTTGCAAGCGCCGGCGACAAGGCGGCCGTGCGCCAGGCCCTCGCCGCAGACACGCCCACCGCTGCCGAGCCCGCGGCCACCGAGGCGCCCGATGCAGCACCTGCCGCCGACGCCGCACCGGGCGAAGACGCTCCGCTCTGACAATTGACACCGGGCGGCGCAGGCCAGCAGGCGGTCGCGCAACCACTCAGGTCGGGTCAGGGTACTTCTGGGCGATGCTGCGGAAGTCTTCGGCAATATCCACAAACGCATCGACCATATCGGGGTCGAAATGCGAATCCTTGCCACGCACGATGGTGCTGCAGGCCTGGTCGTGCGAGAAGGCGGGCTTGTACACCCGCTTGCTGATCAACGCGTCGTACACGTCCGCCACCGCCATGAGGCGTGCCGACACCGGAATGGCATCGCCCGCAAGGCCCTCCGGGTAGCCTGAGCCGTCCCACTTCTCCTGGTGGCTGTAGGCGATTTCCTTGGACACGCTCAGGAACGCCACACGCATTCCCAGGCGGCGCTCGGCATCCTCGATGGCGTTGCGCCCCAGCGTGGTGTGGGTTTTCATGATTTCAAACTCTTCCACGGAGAGTTTGCCCGGCTTGAGCAGGATGCTGTCGGGAATACCGATCTTGCCAATGTCGTGCAGCGGTGCCGACTTGTACAGCAGCTCGATCATCCGGTCGTTGAGCACGGGCTCGAAGCGCGGGTGGTGGCGCAGCCGCTCTGCCAGCGCTTTCACATACAGTTGCGTGCGGCGGATGTGGTTGCCGGTTTCGTTGTCGCGCGTTTCCGCCAGCGAGGTCATGGCCATGATGGTCACATCCTGGATGGCTTGCACCTCGAGGGTGCGCATTGCCACCTCGCGCTCAAGGTATGCGCTCTTGTCACGCAGGAAGTCGGCGGTGGCCTTGAGCGTCAGGTGGGTGTTGACGCGCGCCAGCAGGATGGGCGGACTGATGGGTTTGGTGATGTAGTCCACCGCACCGAGCGCCAGGCCGGCCTGCTCGTCGTCGGGCTCGGACCGCGCCGTCAGAAATATCACCGGAATATCGCGCGTGGACGGATGGGCCTTGAGGCGGCGGCAAACTTCATAGCCGTCCACCTCGGGCATCATGATGTCCAGAAGGATGAGGTCGGGCGGCGTACCCGAAAGCGCAATCCTCAGCGCCTTGTCGCCCTGGTTGGCCACCTTGACCTGAAAATGCTCACGCAGCAGGCTGCCCATCAGGGTGAGGTTTTCGGGCGTGTCGTCCACCACCAGCACCGTGGCGATGGGTTTTTGCACATGCTCTGTCTGGCTCGAAGAAAAAGGCGCGTTGTCCACGGGTTTTCCTAAATGCCATTCACCGGGGCGTGCCGTCGCCGCCCGGCATTGGCGAACCCTCGGCGGCAGCCAATGCTTCCAGTGCCTTTTCAAAATCGTAGCTGGCTACGTGCCCTTGCACGGTCTCGAAAGCCGCGCCCAACACCGTACTCAAGGTAACCGCATTGTGTTGCAGATATTCGACGGCCGCTGAGTCGTCCTGCTCCAGCAGCCTGCGCAGGTGCGCGAGCTCATCGCCACTCCCGTGCAGGGCGCTCTGGGGTACAACCTCCACGAGCGCGGGCGTGTGCTCGGCCCAGGCCCGCAGTCCTGCCAGCAGCGGCAGCAATTTCTGCGCCAGTGCGTCGATCCGTTGCCCGAGCTGCGGCGCCGCTGCAGATTGCCGCACATCCTCTTCAAGTTCCTGCGCCGCCGTGGAGACACCCACAGCGCCGATATTGGCAGCCACCGAGCGCAAGGTGTGGGCCAGCCGCTCAAGCAGGGGCAGATCATCGCCCGCCAGGGCCGCGCGCACGGCGTCAACCGTGCTCCCATGCCCTTCAATGAAACGACGCAGCAGCGCGTCGTACAGCACGGGCTTGCCCAGCGCGCGCTGCAGGCCCAGGCCCGCGTCGATGCCGGGTACGGAGAGAAGGCTCCCGACCAATGCGGGCACAGCCTGCGTCTCTGCGGCAGACGTGACGGGCAGCGCTGGGGAGGCACCAGCCACGCCCAAACCTCCGCGTAGCCGAATCCACCGCGCCAGTGCCGCCCACAGCACCGAGGGTTCGATGGGCTTGGCCACATGGTCGTTCATGCCGGCGGCAAAACATCGCTGGCGGTCGGCCTCCATGGCGTTGGCGGTCATGGCGATGACGGGCA
Organism: Acidovorax delafieldii 2AN; assembly: GCF_000175235.1. GTDB lineage: Bacteria > Pseudomonadota > Gammaproteobacteria > Burkholderiales > Burkholderiaceae_C > Acidovorax > Acidovorax delafieldii_B. The sequence continues at coordinate 13,023 of NZ_ACQT01000012.1, forward strand.
GATCGGCATGGCGCGGATCTGCACGCAACCGGCGGGTGGCTGTCTCGCCGTCCATCACCGGCATCTGCATGTCCATCAACACCACGTCGTAGTTTTTGCCGTCAAGCAGTTGAAGGGCGCGTTCGCCATTGCCGGCAACATCCACCGCGAAACCCGCGTCACGCAGCAGCTCCACGGCGACCATCTGGTTGAGTTCGTTGTCTTCGACCAGCAGCACCTGCGCGCCCCGGATCGCCTGCGGCAGGGCTTCGCTGTCGGGGGCCACAGCGGGCGCGCGCTGCGCAACGACGGCAGCGTTCTCCAGAGGCTGCATGAGCGTATCGAAAAGCACCGATGCATTCACCGGCTTGATCAACACGGCTTCGATTCCCTGGGCGCGGGCCGCGCGCATCACGTCTTCGCGTCCATAGGCCGTCACCATCAGCATCTGCGGGATTTCGGCCAGCCCCATGCTGCGGATGTGTCCCGCCAGCTCAACGCCATCCATGCCGGGCATGTGCCAGTCCAGCAGCAACAGGCCATAGGGCTTTTGCTGCTGCGTGGCCTGGCGCAGGGTCTCGAGGGCCTCGAGACCCGAATATGCCTGGTCCACGTGAAAACCCATCGACTGGAGCATCTCGGACAGCACGGTGGCGGCCGTGTGGTTGTCGTCCACCACCAGCACGCGGCGCCCGCGCAGACTGGCGGGTGGCTGTAGCTGGCGCGCCGGTGCACCGCGCTCGAGCGGCAAGCTCACCCAGAAGGTCGAGCCCTTGCCATATTCACTGTCCACGCCCACTTCGCCACCCATGAGTTCGGCCAGGCTTTTGCAGATGGCCAAGCCCAGCCCGGTTCCACCGTAGCGGCGCGTGGTCGAGGCATCGGCCTGCTGGAAGCTCTCGAACAAACGCCCCATTTGCTCAGGGGTGAGGCCGATGCCCGTGTCCCGGACCTCGAAGCGCAAACGCACGCGCTGGGCGTCTTGCTCCTGCACCCGCACCGCAATGCTGATCTCTCCGCGCTCGGTGAACTTGATGGCGTTGTTCGAGAAATTGATGAGGATCTGGCCCAGCCGCAAGGAGTCGCCCACCAGATTGGGCGGAACATCGGCCGCCACGTCGCAGACCAGCTCCAGCCCTTTGGCGCCCGCCTTGTAGCCCACCACGTCGGCCACGCCTTCGAGCATGCGATCGAGCACGAAGGGGTGCTTCTCCACCGTGAGCTTGCCGGCCTCGATCTTGGAGAAATCGAGAATGTCGTTGATGACTCCCAGCAAATGCTGCCCCGCCTGCTGGATCTTGCTGACATAGTCGTGCTGGCGCGGGTTCAGGCCCGACTTGAGGGCCAGGTGCGACATGCCGATGATGGCGTTCATGGGCGTGCGGATTTCGTGGCTCATGTTGGCCAGGAAATTCGACTTGAGGGCAGTGGTTTCCTCGGCAAGCTCCTTGGCCAGGCGCAGATCCTGTTCAGCCTTCTGGCGGTCGGTGATGTCGACAAAGGTTCCAATGGCGCCGCCGGGCGATCCATCAGCCCGCGAGAAACCGTGCAACCAGAAAAGCGTGTGGTGCATGGCGCCGTCGGCATAGGGTAGGTCGACCTCGCGGTGCACGGCCTGCTCGCCCGCCACCGCGGCGCCAGTGTCCGAATCGAAGCGCTCACGCTCGGCCTGTGCCAGGAACTGCAGGTCGAGCACCGTTTTTCCGATGAGGTCTTCGCGACGCACCCCGAAGGCCTGCTCGTAGGCCGCGTTGAAACCGATGTAGCGGCCCTGCGCATCCTTGTAGAAAAGCGGCACCGGTATCGCGTCGATCAGGGCCTGCTGAAAATCGAGCTGCTCGGCCACCTGCGCTTCGAGTTGTTTCTGGTCGTGGATGTCCACATAGACCCCGACCACCCGCACCGCCTTGCCATCGGCGTTGCGGAATATGCGTGCGGCCTCCAGGAACCAGCGCACTTCGCCGCCGGGCCGCACGATGCGCCACGAAGCCCGCGCCGTGGTGGCGGTTCCGGCCAGACATTCATCGAAATGGGTGCGGGCGCGATCGCGGTCGTCCGGATGCAGGCATGCGAGCCAGGCGTCCTTGCCACGCGGTTGGTCGCCCGGAGGCAGCCCCATCATCGCCACGAGCTTGTCAGACCACAGAACCCGGCCGCTTTCCAGGTTCACGTCGAACACGCCCACTTTGCCGGCCTCCTGGGCGATTTCGAGGCGCTCGGCGGCCTCGCGCATGGCCACCTCGGCCTGGCGAGCTTCAGTGATGTCCTCGATCACCCAGATGGACGCAGTCAGGCAGCCTTCCATCTTCAGGCCCCGGCCGGCCAGCCGTGCCGCGTAGGAGCTGCCGTCGAGGCGGCACAACGTGGCTTCTTCGCGCAGTGCCTGGCCCTGCGCCAGCCGGGGCGCCACGCGCGCCGTGAACCGCTCCGAACTGCTGGCACCGTTGAACAGAACGGCAATGTCGCGGCCCAGCAGCTCGGTGGCGGTGCCCCGCATCAGCTCGACAAACGCGGGGTTGAACTGCCGTATCCGGCCGTCGCATACCAGCAGGATAGGCGGCGCATTGTCAAAAATGGCGGTCTGCTGCTCGAGCAGCTCATTGAGCAGGCGCTCGCGGCGCTGCAACTCCTTCTGGGCCCGCATGCGCTCGGTGACGTCTTCGTGCAGCCCCACCATGCCAATGCGCTTACCGGCCTTGTCGAACACGGGCGACAGCGTGGCCTCGTCGTAGTAAATGCTGCCGTCGCGCCGCTGATTCACGAACTGCCCCTGCCACGACTGCCCCGACAACAGGGTCGACCACATCTGCTGGTAGGTTCGCTGGGGTGTCTGGCCGCTCGACACGAGCGAGGGTTTCTTGCCCCGCACCTCTTTCAGCGGGTAGCCGGTGTTGCGCTCATACTGCGGGTTGACCCAGTCGATGAGGCCGTCGGCATCGGTGATCACCACCGCGACGGGACTGCTTTCCAGCGCCGCACCCAGCACGTGGAACCGCTCACGCGCGGCTGCCACCCGCCTGCGACTGAGCAGCAGGTCCAGCACCAGCAGCCCCAGCAGGCTCAGAACGACGAAAGCCACACCGCCCACCTGCAGCCGAGTGCCCGGGGACATGAGCGCACTGGTGTCATCCAGCACCAGCAGCTGCCAGGCGCCGCCGGGGTCTTTCCAGTCGAGACTGCGCTGCCCCACCGCATACGTGGTCCCGTCAATCACCACCTCGCCAGCGTCGGGCGAGAACGGGAGCGCCGAGGCAACACCATTGTCGAAATGGTGGCCCATCTGGCGTGAGGCGCGTACCGCGTCGATGCGCGCCTGGGTGAGCGGCGGTGCCATGGCAAACATCCACTCGGGCCGGGTCGACGCAAACGCCACGCCCTGGGGCGACAGCAGCAGCGTGGGCAGGCCGACCCGCGCCAGCTGCACATCCACCGACTGGAACCCCACCTTGAACATGACTGCGCCGATGATGGTGCTGCTGGGCGTCTCGCTTTCGTAGAGAGGGGCCGCGTAATACAACCCCCGCTCCTTGGTGTTGCTGCCGATGGCGGCATACACGGTGGCGGCACCGCGCATGGCCTGCTGAAAATAGGGACGGAATGCGAGGTTGATGCCCGTCGACTTCTGCCCCGGCGTTTCATGGGCCACCACCGTGCCATCGGCGGCCATCACGTACACCCCTTGGATCAAAAAACGGCCTCGCGCCACGGCCAGCCGCTCCAGCGCGGCGCTATCGTCCGGCGCCAGAAGGCCCCGGGCCATGTCCTTGAGCAGGGGCTCGCTGAGCCCCAACAAAGACACGGCCCCCAGCAGCCCGCCACCTTGCACCTGCCCCGCCACCGCCTGGGCGGCCTGATCGAGCAGCAGCGAACGCTCCACGCTGCGCTGCGATTCCCGCCAATGCACCGCTGCCTCGACCACGAGCCAGCTGCCCAGCAGCGCAAACACCAACACGAACACGAAACCCCGCACGCCACGTGCCCGGTGCTCCAGCACCCGGTCGAAAAACTGCCCCCCCCCGGAGCTGCCCACGGTCATGCGGCGACGTCCCAACAGCCTGCAAGCAGCGCCGGGCTCCTAAAGTTCGTGCGACAGATACGCATCAATATCCTCCACAGGGCCCGGGCGCCCGAACAAGTAGCCCTGGAACCCTTCGCAGCCGTGCAGCCGCAGGAACGCCAATTGCCCTGTGGTTTCCACCCCTTCGGCCACCACTTCGAGGTCCAGGCTCTGGGCCAGCGCCAGGATGGTGCGCACAATGGCCGCATCGTTGGGGTCGGTGAGCACATCGCGCACGAAACCCTGGTCGATCTTGACCTGGTCGAGCGGAAGCCTCTTGAGATAGCTCAGGCTCGAATAACCCGTGCCGAAGTCGTCCAGGGCAAACCCCACGCCCTCGCGCTTGAGTTGCTCCATGCGCGCAATGGTGTCCTCCACATCGCCGAGCAGCAGGCTCTCGGTAAGCTCCAGCTTGAGCTTTCGGGGGTCGGCCCCACAGCCCTGCAGTGTCTGCAGCACCTCGGCCACGAACCCCGGCTGGCGAAACTGGCGTGCGCTCACGTTGACCGAAACCGACAGGTGCCGGGTTTGCTTGCGTTCGCCCCACCGCTGCAACTGCCCGCAGGCCGTCTGCAGCACCTGCTGACCCAGCGGCAGGATCAGCCCGGTCTGTTCCGCCAGCGGAATGAAATCCGCAGGGCTGATCATGCCGCGCACGGGATGCCGCCAGCGCACCAGCGCCTCGACTCCCAGCAAGCGTGCGCGGTGGTCCACTACGGGCTGGTAGTAAACGCACAGCTCGCCGCGTGCAAGCCCTTGGCGCAGGTCGGCCTCGAGGTTGGAGCGCGCATTCACGGCGGCCTGCATGTCCGGATCGAAGAAGCGCTGGGTGTTGCGCCCCGCGCCCTTGGCCTGGTACATGGCCAGATCTGCCCGCTTGAGCAGCTCGTCCACCGACAGCCGCTCGTCGCCAAACAGCGTGATACCAATGCTGGGCGTGCTGTAGTGCTGCTGGCCGCCCAGCGCAAACGGCTGGTTCAGGCTGGCCAGCAGCTTTTCCGCCACGATTTCTGCCTGGCTGGCAGCTTCGGTCAGTTCGGGGCGCAGGGTCTCCAGCATGACGACAAATTCGTCGCCACCGAACCGCGCCACGGTGTCCGTCTCGCGCACGCACGCCAACAGCCGCGCGGCCACCTGCGACAGAAGGTGGTCGCCCATGTCGTGGCCCAGGGTGTCGTTGAGGTCTTTGAAATTGTCGAGATCAATGAACAGCAAGGCGCCGAACTGCTGGGTGCGCGATGTGGCGGCCACCGCACGCTGCAGCCGGTCGAGCAGCATGCGCCTGTTGGGCAGCCCCGTGAGCGCGTCGTAGAACGCCAGGCGTTCTATCTCCTGCTCTGCGCGCTTGCGGTCCGTGATGTCCATGGTGAAACCGTGCGACACCACCGAGCCGTCGGGCTCGCGGTGCGGAATGGCGTTGGTGATGTGCCAGCGCACGCTGCCGTCCGGCATCGACACCCGGTATTCGCATTGCCACGGCGCCAGGTTGCGCAGCGAGGCCACGGCCGAACGCCGCACGTGCGCGGCATCGTCGGGCACCACGCTGCGCATCAGCAGCCCGTGGTCCCGCATCACGTCCTCGGGGTTCACGCCCATGAATTCGCGCACCGCATCGCTGATGTACGGCACGCTGCTGGCGCCATCGTTGTGCATGCGGTATTCGTAGATGAAGCCGGGGATGCGGCTGGCGATGCGCTGGATGAACAGCAGTTGCTCACGCAACTGCTCGGCCGAGCGGTGCTCTTCCGTCACATCCTGCACCACGCCCATCTCGACCCGCATGCCATCACCCGAGCGGGCACGGCGCACGCGCGAGCGCATCCAGCGCACTTCGCCATCGGGGCGTCGCCAGCGGTATTCGATGTCTGCGCCCGCCACCTTCTCGCGGGCCTTCTCGAACACATGCCGGTCCTCGGGCAAGATGCCGCTGACCGCGCGCTCGGGGCTCACCCATTCCTGGCGGTCGAACCCCGCAATGTCGCACAGGCCGGGTGACCACAGCAGCACGGTTTCGCCGGGGTCTTCAATGCGCCGCCAGTGCCCGGTGCGCGCCAGGCCTTCCATGGTGTTGAACACGTCACTCTGTTCGCGCAATTCGCGGCGCGTTTCCTCCAGGGACCGCTCACAGGCAGCCAGCGCTGCCCGCAGCGTTTCGACCTCGGAAACATCGCGCACTGTCACCATGATGCTGCAGCCCGCGACGCGCCGGGCGGACAGCTCCCAGGCCAGCACCGGCCGGCCCGGCTCCCGCACCACGGGGCGGCACTCCAGCGGCACGCCGAGACGAGCAACCGCCCCGAGCTGCTCGACGATGGCGGTGCCGCGCAGTTGGTCGAACACCTCGTCGGCATCCACACCCCGGGTGCGCACGCGGCCCAGGCCGGGCATGCGCCGCGCCGCAGCGTTCGCGGCCACCAGCACCAGGCGGTCCGTTTCGAGACGGAACTCCATCAGCGGCAGCGGCAGCGCATCGACAAGGCCCTGCAGACGCACCTGCGCAGAGGGCGCCACGGCGCCCTCGCTATCAGCTGTCAGAAGATCGGTCAGGAGTTCGGATGAAATCACGGTTGCACTGAAACCATTCGCCAAAAGATGCCACACCAAACCGCCACCGCAGGGGCGACCCCCATTGTGCACACAAAGTATGTCCAAACGTAACGGAACGCCCAACGCCCCCGCGGAGATTCGCTAGGGGAAACCCGCAAAACGAACTGCTACAGTGCACGCCTCATACCCGCCCCAACGCATGTCCGACACGCTCGAGAACCACACCCCCATGATGCAGCAGTACCCATAAAAACGCCGGTTTTCATAGGAGAACTTGAATCTTTGGCAGTTTTTTTGCTACATCCTGGCTACACAGCATTGGTGTTTCTTGACGCTTCTTGGCGTTCAGGTTGGGCCGCTCATCAATCGGACAGCAACTCCGTCAGACTGGGTAGCTCTTCATACACGTCCGGCAGACTGGTCATTCGCGCTACCGCTACCGCCTGTTGGTAGATGGACCAAGGCGTAGGCTGAGCCTCATCTCCGTTCGGCTGAAACCACACTTCACACAACTGCGCGACGCGGGCATAGTCATCCATTGATACCGGCACCGCCGATGTCTCGATAGGCACCGCCCCTGCATTCAAGCCCATGCGTAAGCCATGGATCAGACGCACGCAGGCTGCGAGTTGGCCCGCACCTTTGAGCCAATCCGTGGGCATACCTGCTGACTTCATCGCCTGCTTGTGTTCCTTGGCTGGCGTTACGCGCTGCAATGTGCCGTCGATCCCCATATACGCGATGCGATATGTCCACCCCCGTTCGATATGACGGTGATATACCTGCTCCCCCTCAATGAGAAAGTCGCCCACGGCTAACTCATCTTCGCCATGCGGCAAAAACGCCCCAGGGATGTCTTTGGCTCCGTTGAAGGTACTAGGTAAGCCCAATACCGTGTTGGAATCGATACGCTTGGCCCAGTAGCGGCAGCGGCTATCGTCAGGCTCGACAGATACTGATACAGAGTGCTGTGATGTTGTTGTCATGTAGTGTTCCTTAGTTCATTTGGTTTGAAGACCAACATAACAAACGCACCTGAGACAACACAAGTGGGGTGCCGAAGCACACGCCCCGCAACGTTCTAACGCGCCCAACGATCAAGCTCTCATGTTTGATACACCGCGCCCTGCCCATTCAGCACTTGGGACATGGACACGAACCCATTGCTGATTCGTTGCGGACAGGCGTGCTTACTGTCCAGGCCCTTGGCCAGCCACATTCCCACGGTCATGGCGCTGAGGAGTTCGATGCCATGAGGATCAGCAGAGTCCGTTTGGCGGACATGCCCATCACGCAAAAAGGTCACCAGACCGGGAAGACACTGATTTCCGGGTCGCGGATTTACAAATCGCGCAAACAACAATTCCCTCGTTGTCAGTGCTCGCACGTCACCAAGAAGTGCTTAGCACCCACGTTTTTCAACAGGGAGTTTTTCATGCGTTTGATTCGGATGGCCGCGCTCGCGGCGGTGGGATTGGGTTGCGGACTGAATGCACATGCTCAGCGCAATGCTTGGCCTCAGGACTTGCCAGCGGCTCATTCCTGGTTCATGTGCAGCTCGCCCAATGGTGAGCCTATGGTGGCGTGGGTCAGCGAGAAGAAAACGGTTGTGGCCGTCAGTGCACTTCGCGAAGGTGTGGCCCTTCCCGACTACGCAACCCCGATGCTTCGACAAGCAAGTGCAGATCGGCGGCTGATTCAGCCAGCGACCGCTGGCTATGAAGTGACCATCAAAGAGTATGGGCCGGTACAGACTGGGATTTTGAAGGTTGGGTCTGTCGAGCTGACATGCAGTAGTGGTCGAGACGAATGAAAGAGGGGCAGACTGTGATCAAGCCACTTCAAGACATCGCCTTCGCGCTCCTCCTTTGCAGCGCTGCCTTGACGCCGATTCATGCGCAGACCTCAGGCAAGGTTCCACGGCCTCAGCCGGAAGCAACAACCACAACACAAACTCCAACTGGGCAAAGCGAAGAGGCGAAAAAATCCTGCGGGACCGTTGGCCAGACTTACCTCTGCGTTCCTTGACAAGCTCATTGTGCGAGTGATGCCTCAGTGGGCATCACGCGCAATGCTTGCACACTGTCCATCTGTGTGGTGGATGACGTTCATTCCAGGTGTAAAACAGCACACCTGGGGGCAGTGTCGCCGCTAATGTTGAACACGTACCGCTCGGCGATATGCAGCTGGCGGTATTCCCCCAGTTGACCGCCTGAACTCGTGGTGTAGGTGCGCCCCGTCTGTGTATCCACACTTAGCGGCAATTTCTGCCAAGGTCAGGTCTGACCACAGGATGTAGCGGGAAGCCGACGAAATAGCGCAGGCACGCTTGATCGCCAGTGCAGAGATTCCTTCGGATGCAAAGCGTCTCTCACCCGTTCGAGGATGCAGACCCAATGCGGTGTAGAGATCGGAAACCTTCGACCTGGGGTAAGCCAAGAAAAAATCGCAGGCGTCTTGCAACAGCATGGGGGCGTTGAAAATGCGCGCTACGTCTTTGAGAGTGAATCCGTGACGGACGCTTGGTGGATACGGGTTGAGACGGCTCTGATGCAGGCAATGATCAAAGAATGTTCCATATCCCTCCAAGAGACGAAAGTGCACTTTCGAGATGGTCTTTGTCGGATGGATGCCTTGTTCTTGACATACGCTGGGGTCCAGAACATCGGTGTAGGTGCTGTACGCATTCCAAATCTCCGTAATCCCTGCGTACTTGCGAGTCTGCGAAAAGAACAGACCCGTGGGACTGAGATCCAGACACGCCAACTCGCGCCAAGGTCCCTCCATAGATTGCAGCGAGGGAGGAGCACCCTCCATTGCGTTCATGATGCGCTGCTTTCGGTCCAAAGCGACGTTCGATGCTAGAACGTTGGCGACGTTCTCCTGAAACAGGTTGACCGATGCTTTGCGGTGAAGTGTTTCGAGCACCCGCATGGGTAGGCTGTACGACATACGAACCCCAAATCAGCACAAAAGAGCGACGGATGGATGGTGTGGTCCCCGATGAGCCAAAGCAAGTCGCTAATGTTGAACGCGCACCGCTCGGCGATATGCAGCTGGCGGTATTCCCCCAGTCGAACGCCTGAACTCGTGGTGCAGGTGCGCCCCGTCTGTGTACCCACACTTGGCTGCGATTTCAGCCAACGTCAGGTCAGACCAAAGGATATAGCGGGATGCCGAGGAGATAGCGCAGGCCCTTTTGAGGGCCATCGCTGGAATACCTTCCGCTGCAAAGCGTCTCTCACCCGTTCGAGGATGCAGACCCAATGCGGTGTAGAGATCGGACACCTTCGACCTTGGGGAGGCCAAGAAAAAATCGCACGCGTCCTGCAACAGCATCGGGGCGTTGAAAATTCGCGCCACGTCTTTGAGGGTGAAACCGTGGCGAACGCTTGGTGGATAGGGGTTTCGGCGGTTCTGATGCAGGCAGTGATCAAAGAACGCACCGTATGCCTCCAAAAGACGAAAGTGCACTCTCGAAACTTCCTTGGTGGGATAGATGCCTTGCTCTTTGCACTCGCTGGGATCTATAACTTCCGCGTAGGTGCTGTACGCGCTCCAAACCCGCGCGATGCTTTCACGCGAACGGTTTTGGGCAAAGAACAATCCCGTCGGGCTGAGATCAAGACACGCCAACTCGCGCCAAGGCCCTTCGAACGATTGCAAAGATGGGGGCGCGCATTCGGCGGAATACATGACACGCCGCTTCTTGTTCAGATCAACAGCGGACACCAGAATATTCGCGACGTTTTCTTGAAAAGGGTTGATCGAGGACTTGCGGCTAAGCGCTTCGAGCACTCTTATTGGAAGGCTGTAAGACATACGAATCTCAGGTCAGCTTTGGTCTGTTCGGTGGCCCGCACTTCGGTAGGAAGTAGCCGATCCGGAGCCGCCAGCAGCCGTCCACGTGCTATCCCTACCCATTTGGGAATGATGATAGCTTTGCCATACCAGCTTTATGACCTAGGTGAAACCAAGAAACTTTTGTCGGAAATTTACAAGAGCGTTCATGCAGGCCCCAGGCTGCCGGAATTCAGGCCAGCGACCGCCGCATCCAGCAACTCCCCTGCGGGTCGAAGCCCGTTGATCCGGACAGCCGACGAAGGCATCTGAGCTACCGCCACCAATCCTTGGCCGATGCCGCCAACTTGCTGCTGTGGTATTCCAAAGCCTTGAACCAAGGAGGGTGCAGGCTGAGGGGGGACTTGTGGTGCCTCGGCCAACTGTCTCTCATGCCGTTGCATGAACCAGTCCGCAGCTTTTTCAGCAGCGGAGAACGCCTGAAACAGCGCCCTTGGGTCATCCTTGATGAGCTTGGCCCAGCCTTCTAGATAACTCGCATGCTGGTTGATGACCTCATCGGACTCCAACCCCAGCTCGCACATGAGGTAGGTCGAGGCTGTTTCAGCGATCAGCTCCTCCCTGGCGTATTCAGCGGAGCCTCTACCGCCCGACATCTCTCTCTTCAACCGCGACTCATGTCCCGTTGCATGACAGCACTCATGCAACAGCACGGAGTAATGCTTGGCAGCCGCTGAGTACACCACCACGCCATCTGTGACAGAGTCTTTGTACTGCGAGCGTTCAGGAACCGTGATGCGATCCAGGCCTGGTTGATAGAACGCCTGACTGATAGGCTCATAAGAGACTGGCACTCCAAGCTTTTTGACCAGCGCCTCGATCTCTGCATGTACTTCCCAAGTGGGTTTGCGCTCGACTTCCGGTAACGGTGGCAGATTGGCGATGTTGTTGGCGTTGAAAACCCGGTACGTCTGTAAAAACGTGCGCCCCAGTGCCTTGTCCACAATGGGTTGGCCTGCTTGATCCAGCACGGGTTTGCCAGAGCTATCAACCCGAGGCCGCTTGATTTCTTGTCTGCCCACCTTGTAGATGGTGATCGACTGCGCACCCTTCTTCACGTAGGGCAACTCATCGTCAGGTGTGCCCGAGCGCTTCATGTCCTGGGCTAAGGCTTGCACTTGCTTGTACGTCATGAACCGGGTGTCGGTCCAATCGTTCGCCATCATCTCGGTCATCAGCAACACGCGGTTCATGCCCAGATAGTTCAGGCCCGTGTGCGCGTTGAACGGGCGGCGATGACTGGATGGAGCAATCCAGGGCTTTTGCCAGATCGAGGTGCCAGCCTCAATGGCTTGAAGGATGCGCTGCGCAGCTTCTCGATAAAGCTGGTTGTTGACGTCTTCCACCGAGCGCTTGGGTGGAGTGACGTTGCCGGGATCGGCTGATGCGGGTGTAGTCCGTTCTTTTGGGGACTTGGCGGTAGTGCGTTTCATGGGATTGCCTTTCGTTGAATGGGTGGGTGGAGCCCTGCTGCGCGGCAGCAGGAGGAAACAGGACGAGGTCACGAGGTGAGTCATGGGCTTCATGTCGTGGGAGGGGAAAGAAAAACGGAGTGAACGTGCTCATAGCTCGAACGCTCCAACATCAGGGGAAGGCGGTGAGGGCTGCGATTTGTCGAGTAGTCCGCGATTGCGAGGGGGTCGCACCTGGGGCAGTGGCCTGTGCTCTCGCGCAATGTCGAGCGCTTGATCCCACACCGCTTGTGACCAGTCAAAGACCGAAACGGAGTGGGGTTGGGCTTCGGTGTAGATGGGACCCAACATGCGGCAAACGAGGTTCCAGACCAGTGCTGGCATCGGGTCGAAAAATTGGGAATCGGTTGTCGAAGTCATCCGGCCCCCTCAAATCGGCAATCGCGCTTGCGCTGGTGGGTTCACCGTCATCGACACCAGCATCGGCACCCGCAACTGAATGCTCAGATTGGCTTTGCCCGCGAGGTCCGCTTCTTCCCTGATCACCAAGCTCAAATCCGGGTTTGATGGGCTGGCATAGAGAAGATTGATAGGCGCGTCATCCCCTTTGAGAACCGCTGAGGCCACGCTGAAATCGGTGTACACCGCTCCACTTTGCAAGCGCAGTCCCAGTGGCTTGTGCAGCATCACGATCGGACTGCACTCGGCCAGAACCGCCTCGTTGGAGCGATAAAAGAAGGCCACGAACATCCGGCGACTCATGCCTGTGGGTGGCCCGAACAAGTACCCAATGGACGTGATGGGTGCAGGGGTGGAAGGCACCACCAAGTGCATGCCCCTCTTCGGATTTCCGAAATCCGCATAGCCCTCCTGGGTGTTGAAAGGTGCGAACACAAAAGCTATGCGCGACCCCAGCGTCAACGGACATGGGTACTGACCATGTGGCTTGGGGTGGTCAGCCAGCGCCTGCCAAAACGCGGGGTCCGGCATGTGCTGCACGTGGTAGCTCAATGCACTCATAAGCGCCCCTCTCCGCACCTCGATTCGGGGTGCGACGTGTCATAGGCGCTTGGCCGGTGGTGAAGGCGCAAGGGTTCGAGCCGACGCAGCTCCTCCTCGAAATCGTCGGCAGCCCGTTCCAGCGCTATCAGCATCCGGGGTTGGGTTCTGGGGTCTTGTCGTGCGCGTGCCAGCGACGTCAATGTCTGGCGGTGAATGGCCCGAACGTACTGGTAGCGCCTCTCAACAGGGGGGGCGTCAGATTCGGTGAGAAGGTGAAGCAGAAGTCCTAGCATGCGACCCCCTCGTACAAAGAGGGGTGATACCGGGATTGCTCATGTGGGCACGGCTCGAATCCGTGCCTTGGGATCAGGTGTTTGAATGGTTTCATAGCCCAAGCTACCAAACGAGCTTGGGGTCGTGCAACCATTTACGGGGCATCAACCGCTGACGAGCGGTGCGCGGTTGTGGTGGAAGATGAGAGGCTTTACAGCCTGTCAGCTGTTCATTTCTTTTTTGCTTTACGTCGTCGTGGAAGAGCCCTAGACCGCAGATAGCCAGACGTGAAAATGTTGGACGGCAGTTGAACCATTGGGATTGTTGACGTCACGAAGCGCGCCAAAGGCGTGCGCAATGAGGCGAAACAATCCAACATGGATTGAGCAACACCCAGCTCTTCCGCACTCAACCGAAGGGAGTAGCGGTAGGTCCAACTACACCAGTCCTCCATCGGTTGAGAGGTCGAAATGGGCGCCACATAAATGGTGAACGGACCTGTCAGTTGTACTACGGTGCGTCCTGCAATCGTGTCGTAACGCCACTCTCCGCTGATTGGCAAAGTTCCTAATGAGGCAGTCCAAGTCTTACGATTCGTAGCAGACTTCGCGAACGCAATTGTGGGACCGAGTTGCCTGATATGTGAAGCACGAAGTGACCGTCGTTGCCGCCGAATTTCCTTGATGGCAGGCCTCAGATGGCATTCGAGTGGAGTGTTGACCAAGGTCCCCTTACCGCTATGACGAAGGTAAATCCAGTAAGGCGCGTTATCACCTACACGGCATTTGAGCAGCATGACGCCCGTTTGGTCTCTCAGGTGGCCGGACCATTGCGAGAACAATTCACCCAAAGCCAGAGCCTGCTCACCACAATGAACGATGCCACCAGGATAAGTGAGACGAAACAGGCGACCAATTTTCGTCAGCCGGTCCTGTCGTTCGCGCACCGATGCCATCACTCCGTCTACATCGACAACACCAGGTAACTCAACCAAAAAAGCCGCCTGTTGAAACTTTAGGTGGCGTGAATCAACTTGTGGTGCGATCAGCAGGGATGTAGTGATGGGCGCATAGCCATCGGAGTCATCGGAGCCATCGTGGATAAGCCATACCCGACAGCGCCATTTCCGCTGGAAGTCGGCTCTCCATTGCCGCCACGCCTGCGAGCTTTCGCAGCTGGTCTTGATAGATGCAGCGAACTGCGCCCTTCGAGAGACGCAGAGGAAAGGCCACCCAAGTTCATCGAACTTAGGTTCAGCATTCGAACTCGTCGTTTTTTCGAGAAGCTTGATGGGTTTTTTGCCTTCGTCCTCGAGATACGAGAAGTCGAAATCGGTTTCGTTTAGTTGAGAATGTTTCATAGGTTGAATCCTTTGGTAATTGGGTTTGCAAACAGATCGTCGATCTGTCAAGCGAGAACGGGTATCCCCGCGCTCATGCGCGTTCGCACATCAGTGCAGGAAGGCTTGGTAAAGAAGCCGGATCACGGTTGCGCTTTCATGCAAGTCATGCCCCGGTTAGGCCGCTGTCAGCGACCGTGCTGTATTCGCTTGGTGCAGGCGCCGTACACGATGAAGTGCCGCACGACCCTGCCGAATTCAGGCAGCGTGCGCGAAAGCTTCATCGTTGGCCCCCGTTTGCAAGGTGGTTTGCACGACTGGCACAGCTGCCGTCGATTGCTGGCTCTGGTTGCCCCACGCATCCCAGCCGCTGCGTGCATTGCGGGCGAACATCTCAATGCGGTTTACAACGGAGGGGTACAGGCGTTCCAGGCGTTCATGTACCAGCGCTGGTTTGGCGCTGTGCTGCGTCACTGGTGCAGCAAATACGGATGACTCGCGAGCCTTGTTGCTGGCAATCGTCAGGCCTTGACCACGTTTGCCGACCAGCAGCAATTCATGGTGTGCCACTGCAACGCCGCCCGCACACGTGAGCTTGCCGCCGTTCTTGTGCCATACCCAGTTGGTCAGATACTCGAAACCCCAGGACTGCATGACGCGCAAGCCTTCTGGAAGCAAGGATGCGGGGCACCACAGGTACAACATGGCGTCCTTCGTCACGCAAGACTGCACGTCCATCGCACAGATGTCATCCGTACTCATGGTGGGGTAATGGTTGTGCGGCAGCATCCGGGACGCAGAGCGGTCGTTGGACATGCCATAGTTCCATGGAGGGTCTGCAAGCAAGAGGGAATACTTCTTGCCCGTGGGCAGTGCCGCATTCTTCTGGCTCAGAAGGGCTTGACGGTTCAGGCGTGCGAGGCGGGATTTCGCGCTCTCTTGTTCCTTGTGTCGCGCAACCAGCTTCGCTGCTTGAAGAAGCACAGAGTCCTTGATGCGCTTGGACCCGGTGACTTCGACATGCGCCTCGTTCAGAGTGGTCTCGCCCGATGCCAGTTGCCGGTTCAGCTCTTTGCCGCCGTCGCAGTACACCTTTACAGCCCGTTGAACCGAATCGCGGCTCACGGCAAACAGGTCAGCCGCTTGGGTTTGAGACAGTGGTGGCTCCGTCGCTGCTGAAAACTTGGCCTGACCTGGTTTGCGAGTGCACAACGCAGCCGCCATCAAAGCCCGTTGTCCTGTGGTCAGGTTTCTGCGGTTGATGTTGCGTGCGAAGGCCATCGATTTGGCCTGCTCGTAGTTCTTGACGCTCAGCGTCTCAACCTTGGGTTCGATGCCCAGTTCTTGGCAGGCTTTGAGGCGATGGCGGCCATCGACCACTTTGCCCTGGAAGAGCAAGATGGGCTCGGATTGACCGTTGCGTTCGATGCTCTGTTTCAGGGCGTTGAACTCGTCGGAGTTCATTGCTGGGAACAGCTCGACGCAAGGATCGAGGGGGTATGTCGTGACGGACTTTGCCGTCGAGGATGGTTTCTGCTTGGAGGCCGCAGAAGAGGCGCTAAAAGTGTGAGGCATGTCGCGTTCCAGTTTGAAAAGTCAAAACTTCGGCGCGCACCAAACCCTTGGTGCGTGCGTATGGACGCGGACGAAACGGGGGGAGAAGAATCGTCCGCTTAGCGCGAACGTATGCACTGGATCGAGCGATCCGTGGAGGTGTGATTGAGGAAGTGGGTATCACTGTGCATATGCCTACCAGTCTACGAATTTCAGACCGTTTGTCAAGGGCAGCCAGGCAGCATGAATGCGGCCCATGACCCTGTCCGAATGTCCGTGGCAAGGGATGCCGTCCCCCACTTGCGCAAACGAGAGTGCGCTTGCTAATGTGGTTTCCCTAGCCCCCGGAAATGATTCCGGGATGTCGTCACAACTGTCCAAGAAAGACACCGACAACACCCCAGCGCATGTGATTCACCAGAGTTCGAGCCGACGTGCGCCCGGTTGCGGCTGGGCACATCGGTGCGAGCCTCGATCAGGAAAAATCACATGCAGCAAAAGAGAAACACGCCAGCGGGGGCCAGAGCAAAGCAGCCCTCATTGAAACCATCGCCCAAGCCACGGTTGGGCGCAAACGGACAGGTCGAACCCGTGATCGACTACATGGACCACGCCCCCGTGCATCCCTTGTACGTCATGACAGACGGCCTGTTTCGGCCCATCCAACACGGCACCCGAGCTGCCGGAATTCAGGCAGCTAACAGCGCGATCCGGAACGGGGTGTGCAAGACGCTTGTGGACTGCGTTTGGACGTCAGAGCAGGCATTGGACATCACGGACCAATTGGTCCTGTACCACCTGTGTCAGTTGGCTGGGACGCCTGGCGAACACAGACATACGTTTTTCCCAGCACAGCACCCTGAGGATTTCGCCACCGCACTCAGGCATATCAAGTACCAGGCTGTGAAGACCGAAACACAGATCGCCAGCAACCTTGCTGATCTCAGTACACCGTCTGTCTTGGTGGGCGTGGAAGTCACGATCCCATCACTTGCGCGGGGCATTGGAATGACCGCTACGGGGCCGAATACCGAGGTTGTGCGCAACAGCGTTCGCAGGTTGCTCCGAACAACGTGTGAGGCATCGCTGTACTACGCAGGCAGCGGCAGCCACTGGGGGACTTGCTCATACACGCTGTTGTCGGCGGTGCTCACGGGGAAGGCGCCTGCCCGTCTCTTCGTATTCCTCAACCCTGAACTGTCAGCAGGCTGCCTATCCCGAAGCGGTGTGAACTGGATCAACATGCGTGAGC
This sequence comes from Acidovorax delafieldii 2AN, assembly GCF_000175235.1. GTDB lineage: Bacteria > Pseudomonadota > Gammaproteobacteria > Burkholderiales > Burkholderiaceae_C > Acidovorax > Acidovorax delafieldii_B. The sequence goes on from NZ_ACQT01000012.1 coordinate 30,299, forward strand.
AGCGCTTGTTGCAGTCCAAGCCCGCAAGACGTCTGCATGCCTGGCTGTCAGCATGGGCGTTCTCTGGTGAAGTCCGAAAAATCAAGCTGGAAACCCTGCTGCCGCACGTCTGGGGCACAGAGGAATGCACGGCCTCAGCCAAGAAAAGCCGCATCAGGACGTTGAAGGAGGCTGTCCAGGCCATTGCAGGGCTGCCTGGGTGGGTGTGCTGGCTCAATGATGCTGATCGGATGGTGCGGGTGCGCAAACCCCGGTTTGTGGGCAGTACTGACGAAGATGTTGTAACGCCAACCTCAGACGTTGTGACGGAGACCCCCAGCGTTGCAACGGACACCATAGGCGTTGTGACGGAACCTGACCATGAGGTAAAGCCCAATGCTGGTGCGGCTTCCAAGAAGGTTGAAGCGTTGATCTAAGACTCATCAAAGACCTGTTTAAGACAGGTCTATGGTGAGTGGTGAAGACCACTCCGCCGCTGGAACGGCGTCGGGTCATCACCGGGGGTATGACGGATCGGAGGTACTTGGGTAGATCGTCTCTCAGGAATAGGGGAAGACGTACGAGCCAAGGAATGCTGGGGGTTTGTAAGCCTGGCTGCCCGCTATTCGTCAAGGTGCTTTGTACTTGGCCAGTGCTCGCAAGAACTTGACCTGCCGCTCATTCAAAGTCCCGAGTTGGAGAGCCTTCATGTCCCGCAATCGTTTGACGATCAGCGCCAACGAAGGCAGCAGCACCGCTTGGTCATCCAGCTCCGCAAGCTCTTTCTCTTGGCTCGCAAAGTGGCGGATCAGAGGCGCGACGACTTTCCAGGTGGCACCTGCAAAATCCTGCGTAAACGCTTCCCGGTCCCACTCAAAATTCACGCCCATGGTCAAGAATCGAACATGGGCTCTGGACTGGGGATTCGGTAACGCGCACAGCACCGTCAGTACCTTCAAGGCATTGGCCTGATCCACCAGCTCCCTGTCGAAGTATTCGTGAACAAGCAGCGTCAGCAGTTGTGCCAGTTTCTTATCTCCCTTGTGACCGTGTCCCAGCAGGGGTAAGAAGTCATCTGCCGTTGGCTCGTGATCGCTTGCTTCATCGGGTGGGCTGGGCTCGTTGTTGTCCTGCGGAAGCGCAAGTCCTGGCAGAACGAAGGTGAAGTCCACCTTCTTGTTCTGCGGCAGTGCTACGTGCTCCAACGCCGTGAGGTACCGCGCCAAGCTCTTGCCGGAAGAGACCAAAGCTTCGGGATGTGTGGAGACGGTACACATGCCGCCCACCACCGAGGTCCCATCCACGCTATGCGCGACAAACGGAATGTGGCCCTTGCGCAGTCTCCGATACCGCCGCCATGGAATCTGGTTCGGGGGCGTATCGGGGGGGACCAGGGGACCGAGGTCGATGCCGGTGTCCTTCCTGGTGCTTGGGTCCCTTGTTACCTTGATTCCATGAAGGACGCGATCCAACCGTCGATCAAGCGCAGTGCTGGCAGCTCCCAGGGGTTGTCGCAAAAGAGGCATGGTTTTCGGGGTCGCATTCAGCTTCTCGATGGCATCCCGCAAATCCTTGCCCTCCGGGTTGGCGGGCGACAGGTCATGGTCGCGATGCCCACTGCGCAGGTAAATGTCTGCGCACAAGGTTTCCTCGTAGCGTGATTGCATTCTGCTGCGTTCAAACAAGGTCGCCATGACCTTCCTCTGCAACTCCTCCTCGGCTTGCTTCTCTGCCTTTGTCTTCTTCCGTTCAGCAGTGTCTGGGGTCTTCTTGGCCATAGGTTCCTCAGTGAGTGGCTGACTGCATTTTTACCTCAGTCAGCACAGGGTGACATGCCGCAAGCTCGGACAACGTGGATCTCAGTCGGAGGGCTGGCAAGCACGTTGGACGCGCCATCGCAACACCCTGCCAACCAGTCGCCGGAACTGTATCCATCTGTGATCGTGACGGTAAGATGGTGTGAACGATTTCTACATGCTCCGTCCGCGCCCAAAGTAGTTGAGCGGGGCGGCCAACCAATTCCCGTCTCAATGCTCGACGACATCAAAAAAACCCTCTGGGCCACCGCCGACAAGCTACGCGCCAACATGGACGCCGCCGAATACAAGCACTTGGTGCTCGGCCTCATCTTCGTCAAATACATCTCTGACACCTTCGCCGCCCGCCGGGCCGAGCTGACGGCCCGTCTCACCAACCCAGACGACGAATACTTCTACGGCGATGCCGACCCCGCCGACATTGAAGCCGAACTGGAAGACCGCGACTATTACAAGGAGGTCAACGTCTTCTGGGTGCCCGAAGGTGCGCGGTGGGAGGCGCTGCGCAATGCCGCCAAGCAACCCGACATTGGTAAGCGTATTGACGACGCCCTCACCCTGATCGAGGCCGAGAACCCCAAGCTCAAAGGCATCCTCGACAAGCGCTATGCCCGTGCGCAGTTGCCTGATGGCAAGCTGGGTGAGTTGGTCGATTTGGTCTCCACCATCGGTTTTGGTGAAGACGCTGCTATTGCCCGCGACGTGCTGGGCCAGGTGTACGAATACTTTCTGGGCATGTTCGCCAGCGCCGAGGGCAAGCGAGGTGGGCAGTTCTACACACCCGCCAGCATCGTCAAAACCCTGGTCGCCATCCTCAGCCCGCACGAAGGCAAGGTGTACGACCCGTGCTGCGGATCGGGCGGCATGTTTGTGCAGTCTGAGAAGTTCATCGAAGCCCACGGCGGCAAGCTGGGCGATGTGAGCATCTACGGCCAAGAGGCTAACCCCACCACCTGGCGCCTGGCCGCCATGAACCTGGCCATTCGCGGCATTGACTACAACCTGGGCCGCGAGCCTGCCGACACCTTCACCCGCAACCAGCACCCCGACCTGCGGGCCGACTACATCCTGGCCAACCCACCCTTCAACATCTCTGACTGGTGGCACGGTAGCCTGGAAGGTGACCCACGCTGGGAGTTTGGCGACCCACCCCACGGCAACGCCAACTACGCCTGGTTGCAGCACATGCTGCACCACTTGAAGCCCACGGGCCGTGCAGGCATTGTGCTGGCCAACGGCAGCATGAGCAGCAGCCAAAACAACGAAGGCGTGATCCGTGCCGCCATGGTCGATGCCGATGTGGTCGAAGTCATGGTGGCCCTGCCAGGCCAGTTGTTCTTCAACACCCAGATCCCCGCCTGTCTATGGTTCCTGGCCAAACAAAAAGCGCGCAAGGGTGAGGTGCTGTTCATCGACGCCCGCAAGCAAGGCCGCATGATCAGCCGTGTGCAGGCCGAGCTGACCGACGAGACCATCGCCCGCATCGAAGCCGTGGTGGCCGCCTGGCGCGGCGAGCCGGGCGCAGGCAGCTATGAAGACGTGAAAGGCTTTTGCCGCAGCGTGCCCCTGGCCGAGATTGCCCAGCACGGCCATGTGCTCACCCCGGGCCGCTACGTGGGCGCGGAAGAGGTGGAGGACGACGACGAAGCCTTTGCCGACAAGATGCAAAAGCTCACTGAGAAGCTGGGCGAGCAGATGGCCAAAGGCGCGGAGCTGGATGCGGTGATTCGGGCGAAGCTGGGGGGGCTGGGGTATGAGTTCTGATGACCTCGTCTCGCCAATTGAATGCCCTCCCTCTTGGACGCTTGTTTCTTTGAAGTCAATTTGCAAGAAGATCGGCTCTGGCGCTACGCCCACTGGTGGACAAGCTGCTTACCAAAAGACACGCACGAAATTTGCATTGGTTAGAAGTCAAAACGTCTTTGATCGCGAATTTTCCGAAGCTGGACTTGCGTTCATTTCAGACGAGCAAGCTGATTCACTAAGGGGTGTGCGTCTCGAAAAAAATGACATCTTGTTGAACATCACGGGCGACGGAGTTACCTTCGGTAGAGCCTGCCTCGTCCCTGCGACAGCTCTACCGGCTTGTGTCAATCAGCACGTATCAATCATCCGGCTGGACTCGCAGCAAGCAGACCCTGGATATGTGGTGAGCTACCTTACCCACCCGACCATCAAGTCATACATTGAGTCGTTCAATGCAGGCGGTTCGCGTCGAGCTATCACAAAGGCACATATTGAATCTTTCGTTGTTCCTCTGCCGCCACTGGCAACTCAACGTGCAATAGCTGCCTTGCTTGGTGGCATCGACGACCGTATCACCCTCCTGCGCGAGACCAACGCCACCCTCGAAGCCATCGCCCAGGCCCTGTTCAAGTCCTGGTTCGTCGATTTCGACCCCGTGCGCGCCAAAATGGAAGGCCGCACGCCCGAAGGCATGGATGAGGCCACTGCGGCGCTGTTTCCCGATGGGTTTGAAACGTCGGAGTTGGGGGAGGTGCCGAGGGGGTGGAGGGTCGGATGCATTGACGATATCTGCTCGACCGTTACAAACGGTGGTACGCCAAGCAGATCGAAGACGGAGTACTGGGAGCAAGGAACCATACCTTGGTTCAAGACAGGAGAGTTTCACGACGGTTTCTTGTTGCAGCCATCTGAGCGAATCACAAATGCTGCGCTGATCGGATCGTCTGTCAAGTTGTTGCCTAAGGATGCCGTGTTGATGGCAATCTATGCTGCACCGACCGTCGGTAGGCTAGGAATACTCGTGGAGCCTGCGACCTTCAATCAAGCCTGTACCGGCATGGTCGCTAGAAATGAAGTAGGCCCATGGTTCTTGTTTTGGACGCTGCTCAACGGACGCGACTGGTTTAACAGCAGAGCGAATGGTGCCGCACAGCAAAACATCTCGAAAGCAATCGTCTCGGCCTACCTCACAGTGATTCCACCCAACCCTGTTCTGGATTCATTCAACTTAGTGGCGTCTGGGATTCATGAGGCCATTCGCATGAATACCGAGAAGGCGATGACCCTCTCCACCCTCCGCGACACCCTGCTACCTCGACTGATCTCCGGCCAGCTTAGGTTGCCTGAGGCGCAAAACGAACTCATGTGCGCAATCGGATGACTCACATTAGTTGCGATGACAAGGCTGATGCCGTTCGGTCTCTGGCGAGAATTTATCGGGTGGACGTTGGGGAGGTCGCAAGGGTTGCCGATGGGAATTGGCCGACCTTTATTTTGGAATCGCCTGATTCGTGGAATGACCTATTTCAATCTCCGTACATTCCGTCACTGATGGCGCAGCATCTGAGTGCGAGACCTGACTGGGAGTTCGGTGAGGTGGCGTACTACCATCGCACAGCGTATGACGGCTCTGCAGACTGGTTTGAAGATGGGTTACTGGCTTCGCATGAAGGGGCCAAAGCCTTTCTAAACAAGATTGCCGGGATAGTTTCGCTTGATGGCGATGATCACGCCATCGCGATGGCAAACATCAGGGATAGAGAGTGCTGCGAAGGGCCTGGTGCCGGTGGCCCTTATGCTTTTGATGTGTTTGACAACGCGAGGTATGCCGATCAAGCGGGCATGGACTATTCGTTGCCTGAGTTTTTTATGGGCAATTCCTGGGCTGACAAATATGGGGTTTGCTACGCAGCTCCCATCTTGGAGTCATTGCGTAACAAGCTGAAGCCTGTGGTGGTGAAGTTCTCCGGGAAGTCGTCCGATCCAGATGCTTACATCACGAACCTCTGGCAATACGTTTTTAGGGCTTGGATAGGCGAGCCGATGGGTGTTACATCCCACTTCCCGTGTACTTTTTGCGGCGAAGGAAAGACCGTCTCTCCTGATCGAATCATTCAAATAATTGATCTGGGTGGACTTGCTGGGGACCCAACGAGTGAGTTTTCATAGCAAATCAGCATGGACTTGAAGTCATGACCGAAGACCAACTCGAACAAGAAACCCTGACCTGGCTGCAAGAGGTGGGCTACACCCACCGCTACGGCCCCGACATTGCCTTCGATGGTGCTTCGCCCGAGCGTGCCGACTATCGCCAGGTCGTTCTGCCCTTCCGGCTGCGCGAAGCCATCAACCGCCTGAACCCCGGCATCCCAGTGGCTGCGCGCGAAGACGCTATCAAGCAAGTCACGGACCTCGGCATCCCGTCCCTGCTGTCGGCCAACCGGGCGTTTCACAAGCTGCTGGTGGGCGGTGTCCCCGTCCAGTATCAGAAGGACGGCGAAACACGCGGCGACTTTGTTCGCTTGATCGACTGGGAACACCCCGAGAAAAACGAATGGTGTGCGGTCAACCAGTTCACCATCAAAGGTCCCCACAAAACCCGCCGTCCCGACATCATCTTGTTCGTCAACGGCCTGCCGCTGGTGCTACTGGAACTCAAAAACCCCGCCGACGAGAACGCCAACATCTGGAAGGCCTTCGACCAGATCGAGACGTACAAGGAGCAAATCCCGGATGTGTTCCAGTACAACGAAGTGCTGGTGATCTCGGACGGCACCGATGCCTTGATGGGGTCGCTCTCTGCCAACGCCGAGCGCTTCATGGCATGGCGCACGATTGATGGGGTGAACATCGACCCACTGGGGCAGTTTCAAGAACTGCAAACACTGGTGCGTGGTGTGCTGGCACCTCAGTACCTGTTGGACTACATCCGTTACTTCGTCCTGTTCGAGGATGACGGGCAGCTCGTCAAGAAGATCGCGGGCTATCACCAGTTCCATGCGGTGCGTGCTGCCATCGAAGAAGTGGTGACTGCTTCCCGACCCGGCGCCTCTCGCAAGGGCGGCGTGGTGTGGCACACCCAGGGCAGCGGCAAGAGCATCACCATGACCTGCTTTGCCGCCCGCGTGATGCAAGAAACCGCGATGGAGAACCCCACCATCGTGGTCATTACCGACCGCAACGATCTCGATGGACAGCTGTTTGGCGTGTTCAGCCTGGCCCAAGACCTGTTGCGCGAGCAGCCCACCCAGGCGCTGACCCGCCCGGACCTTCGCGCCAAGCTGGGCAACCGCCCCTCGGGCGGCATCATCTTTGCCACCATCCAGAAGTTCATGCCGGGGGAGGATGAAGACACTTTCCCGGTGCTGTCCGAGCGCAGCAATATCGTGGTGATCGCGGACGAAGCCCACCGCACCCAATATGGCTTCAAGGCAACCCTCAAAGGAAAGCCTGGCGAAGAGAAATACCAGGCGGGCTACGCCCAGCATCTGCGCGATGCCTTGCCGAATGCCACGTTCGTGGGCTTCACTGGCACCCCGGTCAGCAGTACCGACCACGACACCCGTGCGGTGTTTGGCGAGTACATCCACGTCTACGACATGCAGCAGGCCAAGGAAGATGGTGCCACCGTGGCTATCTACTACGAGTCCCGCCTGGCCAAGCTACGCCTCAAAGACGAAGACTTGCCCGCCATTGACGACGAAGTGGACGAGCTGGCCGAGGACGAAGAAGAAAGTACCCAAGCCAAGCTCAAAAGCCGCTGGGCCGCCTTGGAAAAGATCGTTGGAGCCGAACCCCGCGTGGCCAGCGTGGCTACTGACCTGGTGGCGCACTTTGAAGAGCGCAGTACCGCCCAATCGGGCAAAGCCATGGTCGTGGCCATGAGCCGTGACATCTGCGTGCACCTCTATGACGAGATCATCAAGCTGCGCCCCGACTGGCACGACCCAGACCCCGAGAAAGGCGCCATCAAGATCGTGATGACCGGCTCAGCCAGCGACAAAGCCCTGCTGCGCCCACACATCTACGACGGCAAGATCAAAAAACGCCTGGAAAAGCGCTTCAAAGACCCAGCCGACCCATTGCGCCTGGTCATCGTGCGCGACATGTGGCTCACGGGCTTCGATGCCCCCTGCGTGCACACCCTGTACGTAGACAAGCCCATGAAGGGCCACAACCTCATGCAGGCGATTGCGCGGGTGAACCGCGTGTTCAAAGGCAAGCAGGGCGGCTTGGTGGTGGACTACATCGGCATTGGCAACGAACTCAAAGCCGCCATGAGGGAGTACACAGCCAGCAAAGGCCGGGGCAGCCCCACGGTTGATGCCCGCGAGGCGTACAGCGTCCTCATGGAAAAGCTCGATGTCCTGCAATCCATGCTGCATGGCTGCAATTACAGCGACTTCTTGACCGGGGGGCACCAAACCCTGGCACGTGCCGCCAACCACATCCTCGGCCTGCGTGAAGAGGGCGGCAAAGACGGTAAACGCCGATTCGCCGACACCACGCTGGCACTGACCCAAGCCTTCTCGCTGTGCTGCACATTGGACGAAGCCAAGGCAGTGCGGGAGGAAGTCGCCTTCATGCAGGCTGTGAAGGTCATCCTGACCAAGCGGGACATCACCGCCAAGAAGCGCACCGACGAACAGCGCGACGAGGCTATCCGCCAAATCATCAGCAACGCCGTGGTGTCCGATCAGGTGGTGGACATCTTTGATGCCGTGGGCCTGGACAAACCCAACATCGGCCTGCTGGACGATGAATTCCTGGCCCAGGTGAAAAACCTGCCCGAGAAGAACCTGGCGGTGGAACTGCTCGAACGCCTGCTCGAAGGCGAAATCAAGAGCCGCTTCGGCAGCAACGTGGTGCAGGAAAAAAAGTTCTCCGACCTGCTGGGCAACGTGATCAAGCGCTACCAGAACCGTTCGATTGAAACCGCGCAGGTGATGGAAGAACTGGTCGAGATGGCCAAGAAGTTCCGCGAGGCGGCGAGCCGAGGCGAGATGCTGGGCCTGACTGAGGACGAGGTGCGCTTTTACGACGCCTTGGCCACCAATGAATCAGCGGTCAAAGAACTGACCGACGAAACCCTCAAGAAGATCGCACACGAACTGACCGAGAACCTGCGCCAGAACCTGACGGTGGACTGGTCGGAACGTGAGAGCGTGCGGGCGAAACTCCGGCTGATGGTCAAGCGGATCTTGCGCAAGTACAAGTACCCGCCGGACTTGCAGGAAGAGGCGGTGGACCTGGTGTTGAGGCAGGCGCAGGTGTTTGGGGAGAGCTGGGGCGCGGCATAGGGCTGAGCCATGGGATGTGGGTGAGCAACGGGCCTCATCCATAACATCAGCATGATGCGCCAATCACTCCTAAGGCTTTGATGATCATCTCGATCCGCGACTCGTTACATCCCACCGGACTCGCCTTCAACCACGCCCCCACGTTATTGACATTGTTTGCCCCACGCTTGATGCCAGTCGTGTGCAGAGCGCCAGCAGCAAGAAGTCCGTTCATGGCTTCACCAGAGCGATGACTTCTGTGGGCGACATGATTCCTGAGTCCGATGACCGCATCGACCAAGGCCTTTTGAGGCTTCGATAGTGCCTTGAAGTTGTCCGCGTGCTGCTTAACCAGCCACCTCTTGGATCGTTCCTCGAGATCTGCAAAGTTCGGGAACGTGATGTTATTGCCTGTATTGTTGGCAAGAGACTGGACTTCCGCTTTGCTCAGATGTGCGGGAAATTGAAGCTTGCCAAAAGCCTCAAATACCCGCTTCGACTTCTCTTGTGTTTGAAGGTGCTCTGCAAAAGAGTCTTCCAGATGCTGCTTGAAGCGAGTTGGATCGACGTTTATGTACCCGATGAACATGTCACTGATGAATCCTTCCCAAGCTACGGCGCATGCTAGGAGGCTGTGTTCAGTCAGCGTGGATTGATCCTTTTCGGATATCAAGGCGGACGTGCCAGCACGGTAGAAGTTAGTCAGATCTGCTAGCTGCTTCTGGAAGTCATCTCGGATGTCCTGAGGAGATATCTTTCTCATGCTGCATTGCCTTAGCTGGGGTCAACGTTTGTCGGTATAGAAGGCCACAGCGATGTGCGTCAGCGCTTCGACGGTAGGTGCCTCATGCGTCAGGCGGCGATTTTTGCCATCGCATCCAGAGGTGCTTGAAGACGGCTGCTAAAAAACATGACTTCGGAGCCTGTATAACGACGCTGCGCTGTGTAGTGGAGGCCGTACGCATACGGTGTCGCGTATGCGTACATCTCTCTTATTTCTTCTGCGTTGTCATAAGACACGATCCAGGGTCGCTTGAAACGAGCGCTCCCGAGAAGCTTCGCTATTTCCAAGTGATCGTCGTGTTTGTAGTAGTTGCGGTACAAGCCCGCGCCTTTGACGTAGTAGGGGGGGTCTAGGTAAATAAGTGACTTAGATGGCAAAAACTGGTGACAGCGACGCAGCAACTCGTGCGCATCTTCCTCGTAAACGTGAATGCCATCGGCATGCAGGCCAATTCGTTCTAGTCGCGAGCACAACTCATCACGCATGAATCGCGCATCGATTTTGTAGCTACCCGATTGAGCTTTGCCGCCGATTACTCCGCCTTTGAGAATGCCCGAACGGTTGGTCCGGTTCATGAATAGCGTGGCGAAGCCACGTTCCAGCTCTGTTCCGGCTTGCTGCCCCAGCATCACGCCACGCCAGTGGTGCCATGCGTCCATTGTGATGGGTTCGGTGGCTACCATTTGCACCAATTCAGCTGTTTGGCGTGTGGCAGCGCGCCAAAACCCTGCGATAGCGGAGTCTGCGTCGTTGATGTGGATATGTTCAACGATGCTGTCGATCAGCAGTGACAGAGCAACACCGGCACCTCCTGCGAATGGCTCCAAATAGTGTCCACCGGCAAGGTTGTTAGTCGTGATGACCTCTGCGATCAACGGCGCAAAGCGAGCTTTGCCGCCGGGGTAGCGCAGAGGGGTGTATAGCTTGTTGGAATACATGGATAGGCAAGTAGTCGAGCAGCTTACCTCAGCCCTTGTTCTTCATCCGGCTTGCGGTACGACTAAGTGCTGCCTCAAACGCAACTTCAAACTTCTCAACCTCTGCCTCATAGACTACGGACCATTGCCCAATCACACCCCAAGCGTCTAACTTGGTCCAGTGCTTTTTCCACCAGATCTTGGTTTTTTCACGTTTCGTGCTTTCTCCATCACCATCTTGGAAGAAGTTGACGTGGACCTTGTCACTGGTAGGGTTTGGCGTGTTGAGTGCCAACAGCGCTTTTCGCAATGGACCGTCGGGGGTGTTAGAGATGTCGCGCAGGAATTGTTTGATCGTGTTTTCCAGCGATCGGGCAACACCCGTCGTTCCGGGGACGTTGGGTAACTTGACGATGTTGCCTCTGGCTGATGCCTCCTGGGTTACTGTGGTGTCCGCATCCACTACCAAGACCCTGTCCAGGAACAGCGGATCTTTTTCTGGGAGCTTGACCAAATGTGATCCCCCAATGCCCAACGGTATCCAGTTGATCCGAACTCCATATTTTTTGGACAGGGCGTTCTTCTTCGCCGTCGGGATCAGGCTGGCGCAAAACTGTGCTGCCTCATCGTCCTCAAAGTAGACAGCTAGGGTAGGCTTTACCTTCCGTGTTGACTTTTTATCGTCTGGCTTCATGGCCATGTCGTTAAGCATGGCGCGAAGCGATTGATCGTCAGCCAATCTGGGGTACTTGGTGTCAAGAAGGTAAATCACCTTGTCAGGTGCATTTGCATTCCCATCTCCATCTGGGTGTATCGCTTCAATGAGACGAGGCGAGTGCGTGGTAGCAATAATTTGCAGATCGAGTTGCTTAGCATAGGTCTTGAGAGACTTGGCGAGTCGTTCAACTGCGTGTGGATGGAAGCCGACATCCATTTCGTCAATGACCAATAGCCCCCCTGGATACTCTTGGCCCATTTCTCGTTTCAACTGGTTGAACGACGCCAGCGCTGTCGCCATGCTGGCTAGGCTATCTTGACCCATGGAGACGGCTAGTGCTTCATGCCGGGTGTATCCAGGTTGAGCGGTTTTTTTCTTGGAGCCTCTAATGGTTTGATGGGTCACATCCATGTTCAGTTCGGAGCCATGGATCACTGAACTGACGAAGTCGACCATCAGTGTGCTGTCGGCTGGATGCATATCCATTTTGCTACTGGCAACTTCTTTTTCGTCAGCTTCACCGATCGAGGCGAGGCGTCGCATCCCAAGGTATATGGTTGGTAGCGGTATCTTGGCGTCCTGCCCAACGGTGTCTTCTTCGGTCTTGTCTATGGTTCGAGGGACGACGCGAGCACGCTTCCAAATGGAGCGATGAGTCATTGAGCAGCGTTTTTTGATCTCCGTGCCGTTCGCGCAAGCTGTGACAACGGGCGCCGCTGATGGGTCCTTCTGGGCCTCCGCCACCTCAGCCAAGGCTAAGTAAACAATCCGCTCAATATTGGCGTAGAACGGTTCCCCAAAGTAGCTCTTGGGGCCACTACGGTCAGTCATACCAAAGGTGTTGGCGACCAAGCCCAATATGGTTGATTTGCCGATCCCGTTGTGTCCGGCAATGAGCGTGAGCCGCTCAGCAAAATCGATGTTGATGTTGCCTAATTTCCGGAAAGGCGGCATTCCAAAAGACAACGATTTGACCTGAACCTTGGCTGCCATTGACCCCCCCTGTGTTGTTTGTCTGCGCGGTGATGAGCTTCCGAGTCCGGTAGCTGTGAGCATCTTATCGGTAGTGCCGCGCTGCATGTGTGGCTCTTGTACTAACGACAATTTGATAGCGGCTAGGAAGGCTTAGCCTTGTTGTGCAGAAGTGATCCAAACAGCAACGAATCAGCAAGGTTTCGCCCACTAAACGACGTCGTTTCGACAATCACCCACGCCCCACACCACATCCCCGGCGATCCGCCGACGATAGGTTGTCGTCTGCACCACGATTCGACACCGTTTCGCCTACTAAACGACGTCGATTCGACCACGAGCCAAACACGCACTACCGCTCAGCCTCGATCCGGGCGGTCAGCCCCCATAAATTGCTGCATTTTTGAGCAGCATCTGGCACCTTGGATGGCAAGGAGACCCTTTCCATGCCCCATTCATTGCCATTCATCCCGGTCACGGGACTTGTCCAAGCGCACTTATGCATTGCCCCTTCGGGACAACGCTTTGGTGCGCCACCCTTCGGTGGTCGAGACTTCAACTTTCACGGTCGAGGTCGCCCGCACATACATCGGAAACCACGCTGTCGAGGTCGCCAGCTTGATGAGACAGGTGCCACCCTCTCAGTGTTCGGGGGTGCGCTATGAGCATCTACCACCTCACCGTCAAGATGCACTCGCGTGCCAAAAACAAGAAGCTCCATGCGCTGCGCGCACTGGCCTACCGCACGGGATCGCGAATCATCGATCCAGTCACCCAGCACATCTACGACAGCACCTCGAAAAGCCGTGAGGTCATCCACAACGCAACCATCACCCCCAGCTTTGGTCCTGCTTGGAAAGACAGTGCACAAGCCTTGTGGCAGCACGTTCACCAGTCCGAGAAGCGCAAAGACGCTGCCATCTTTCGGGAATTTGAATGCGCCCTCCCCAAAGAAATCGCTGATGGTGCCTCCCCAGAGGCCTGGGTGAGGTTGATTGAAAACTTCATTCGAGAGCAACTCACGCCGCACGGGGTGCTGGTGACTTACGCGATCCACAACAAGCCAGGCAACCCGCATGTCCACATGATGTGTACGACCCGGCATTGGACTGCTGACGGATTCGGCCCCAAGAACCGTGCCCTCGACACTTTCAAGGTCCTCTATGGGTGGAGAAAATCTTGGGCAGACCACTGCAACGCAGCCTTACAACGGGCAGGACGATCAGAGCGGGTCACGCACAAGTCGTTTGCAGAACTGGGCCTGCAAAGAGAGGCGACGACCCATGTCGGCCCCGCTCATGTGGAGCAGTCGAACCCCCAATATGCTCAGAAGCGTGAAGAGGTGATCGCGCGCAACAAGAAGGCCCAAGAGCGAAACCACCGCCGACGATTGGAGCGCCAACGACGTGCCCATGTGCACTTGCGTGCCGGTGTCTGTGGCGTTCAGATGGTGCGACACATTGGTTCGTGGGAAGGATTCGCCCCCGCAAATCAAGGTGCGCAACCTTCACGCACATACCCACTGGCGTTGCGTTCAAAAGCATTGGACGATGCCGCACTGGCCGACCAGTCTGACGCAGATGCACGGCGTCAACTGTTGCTTGCCTGGCCTGACGCAGAAACAGCGTTCAACGTATTGGCCCGATGGCGTGAAACGCTGGGTCGATCTTGGTCCTGGTCAGTTTTCCTGAGGCAGTACAAGCGCATTCGGAAGAGCCAAGAAAACCCCTTGGCAGAACTGCTGGCCAAAGAACTGATGTGGGTGGTGAGCCGTGCCCACCAACGTCTGCCGGACTGCTTGGACGCTGCCGATCCACCCCACGTTATTCGGGCTGCGTTCAGCGTGAAGGAATGGGTGGGCAAGAACAAGCCCCAGCTCTTGGGGGAGTTGGAGGCCCTGATCGAGCAGGCCCAATCCAGGCTGCCTGAATTCCGGCAGCGTGCAACCCCATCGGCACCCGACGTTCAAGCGACAGCGCTCAAAGTGCCATCGGCAACATTCCGTGAGGTGCTGGTGTCATTTCCCGAGCTGTCCCATCTTGGTGGCTCAGAAACCGACATCGTTGCAGCCTGTCAGCGCCTGGCAACCGCGATTGACCGACCCTTTACCCCGGAAATCCTGCGCAAGCGCTTGCAACGTATGACGCAAGGTAAGGAGTTGCCGGAGCCCATCAACAACGAATCGCTGATCGAATCGTTGCTGATCAAGGACCTGGTCTTCGCTGCCAAACGCAGGCCACATCGTCTTGCAGTTGCTCTGCGCGCTGTACCTCCGTTGCGAAGAGCATTCTTTGAGGAGCTGGTGCGGGATGCGCTGATCGGAACAGTCCGAGAGCCCAACCACGCACAAGCGGCCAGAGCCTTATCGGCATTCCAGCAGCTTGAATTGCAAGCGCGGTGGGCTGTTGAGCAGGTGTTGACGCCCCAACAGTTAGCGGACTTCGAGTACCGCCGTTCGTGCTGTCAACGACTGGGTAGCACGTACACCTGGCAAACCTTCCAAGCAGACATCAACCGCTTGGCTGGATCTCCCCAAGGCTGGCAAAGGGCTTGGTGGGATGAGTTGGTGGACCAGTTCACGCCCACTGAGTTGAAGTCCATCAGCGCCTTTTGCCCAGCCTGGTACGACAGGTCCAGTGAGCTGTGGAGTGGGATGCGGAGCACCCCATCAAAGGTGACACAGCAACCTGGGGATCGAGGACATGCCCAAGATTTTCGGGGGCAACAGGCGTCATTCACACCGATGATGGCTTGCAAACCCGCATGAATACTGGCTTCGGGGTACCCACTTGACAGATCGGGGATCGGTTTGCGAATCTGGTTGCACATAGGAGCAATCAATGATGAATGAGCAAAACAATAACCCGATCAATGGTCAATCGGTGAGCGACGATATCGATCTTGGGCATGACCAACAAGGTGTAACAGAGGAGGCCCAAAGAGTGGCCGACTCCATCGTGCAAGCACTTGACCGAACAGATTCGGAAGGCGGTAAGTGGAAGCAGCGATTCGAGAAAAAGTGGGGTTGCCAGGTTCTTGTGGGGTGCAAGCAGCGTCCCTTGAAGGTCGCGTTAATGTTACTTCCTATCGAGGAGCACCCCCAGAAGAGGGGCAAGCGATTCAAGTTTTTGGTAAAGCTACCCGAGGTCCAGAACGCAGCTGGGGTGTGGCCTGCGATTGAGGCACGGGCGGAGCGCCTGGAAGAGCTCGGAAGATTTCACAAGTACATCGACTGGTTCTTTGAAGGTGCGAACATCCAAAAAGGATCTAAGCGTCAACGCCAGGTGATTGACGCCCTGTTATGCGACGGTCCGCTGATAGATGCAACTGGATTTCATTTGTACGGCGGACACGCTGGATATCTTCCGTGGGATCACGAGACATCGGAAGGTGACCGATATCTCATTGATAAGCCACTCGAAACCGTGTTGACGGAATGGATCGACCATATGGAAAAGCAGATCGTCAACCCACGTGAGCGGCTAAAACGCGATCTATCCAAGATTAAATTTACCCTTGGCGAGGGGAAGTACTTCAAGCGTTATGACTGTGCTGGACTTTGGAGTGTTGAAGTTGACGGCGTTTCGTTCCAAGGCGAATGGGTTTGCAGCACGATTGATGGCAAGACCATAGTATTGCTGGCTGGCCACAAGCACCACCTGTACATAAATAGGCTGTCGCCGCGTCTACCCCCTGGGACAGGCAGTTTCAGGTTGGGGGTAGAGATCCTTTTCGAACTGACAGATCAGGACTTCAATGCACGACCAGGCATGCTGAGAATCTATGAAGAGATGAGGGTGCCGCCCGTCTATAGGTCAGATGATGAGGAGTTAGACGACTCTACTCTTGCGGGGTTGGACTACAACACCAATGCCTGACCATCGCACCCAACAAAGCATCGATGCCATGTCTGACCACGTCCAGCCAAGTCCTGCACCACCATCCCCCCGACTTCGTCATGACTTTTTGCTTCTGCACAAGTCTCTGATTTCCGCGCGCACGGCACTCGAAGCATTTGCGACCCCAGAGGGTGTTGATGCGTATCGCGGGTTTCCGAACCTCGTTTCCAAGGCTCAGACACTGTTGCCAGAGTTGCAGCAACTCATCGAGACAATGCCGCCAGAATTTGTGGCAGCCAGGGTCCGCATGGCACTGGATGGGGTGCCTCTTATTGCACCGGTAGACCACGACATACCCGCTGGTCTCATGGGGAATTGAAAAGCAACCAGTCAGAGAGCCAGGAGCTTTGCACGCCTGGACTCGTCCACGCGTTGACACAGGCCGGGAGACTCCTCCTCGGCAACCGTCAACCAGTGGCCTCGCGCGGCTTCGTCGACCCAAACGCCTGCGAGAGCGGCCACCCAATCCATCCAAACCACTTCAATGCGGTCATCCATGAACATTTCCGCAGTGGTCTGAACGTTTTCCCAGCAAGGTGCTATCACCAATCCCTGCTGCTCCACAAAAAACGGCCAAACCGCATCGTCATCAGCGACTTCCATCACGGAGCCGAACTTCATTAGATGGCGCCTGATACCGAGGATGCCCAGGCCGTTTTTGCGTGAAGCAGCTGCGTTCTTGGCAATCGGCAGGTGCTCCATGGACGGGTAGGGGTTGGGTTGGCTGATCGGCTCTCCCGCGATGTACTCCACCAGGGTGCTCGCCAGGTACTTCACCTCGTCGCCTTTTTTACCGCCAGCCCAGTTGGGTGCTGGGGGCGGTGGCTTCAACTTCTTGCGCCGCTTTTCAAGCGTGCTCACTGACATATCGAGCATCAGCGCGGCTTTTGCGGCTGAGAGCAACTTGACCCGCCGCACTTCCGGCGAAAGCGCCATGACCTCGGCCAACAGAGCGTTTTGCCCCGCATCCATATCTTCAATGCTCACTGACTGCCTCCCCGTCAAGTCTCGGCAGCACTGTGGCATGCCGGAGTATTTCGTCTTCTAGCTTCTGCATGTATCGGCGCAGGGTGTCCTGATTGGGCTTACCGTATCGCGCGGTTACGTTCCCCATTTGCCCGTGATTCATGAGCTGCTGAACAACAGCATAGGGCATGCCCTCGATATTCACGGCGACGGTGCAAAAGGTCCGCCTGAGATCGTGCATGGTGAACACCCACTGGGGTCGGTATCTCCGCTCAAACTCCTCTTGGGCTTCTACTGACGCGGCAATCTCCGCACCCCGGCTTGCGGCGTAGTCACTCCAAGCCACCTGCATGCTCTTTTTTTCTAGCGCTGAACGAAGGGATGCGACGAACTCACGAGGGCTGTTGTAGTGGGCAGACTCGGTTTTGGGGTTTTTGGACGACGCGGGGAAAACGTAGAGCTGGTTCGGCTGCTCTTGCTGGCGCAATCTCATCAGCCAGGTGGCAAAGCGTCCGAGCGGCACGCTGTGGGTTGTGCCGGACTTCGTTCCCCTAAAAGTAACTTGGCCGCATTCCACCCCCTCGGGAAGCGACAGCACGCTGAATTCCGTCTCGTCTAAGCCCTCCGCCAACAGCTGATCACGCCAAACCAGCTTGGCTGTCTCACTCTTGCGTGCACCCAACAACAACGTCAGCAGCATGTAGTCCACCGCATCGCGGTTGCGCTGGCGCTTTGCCCAAAGCGCATCCAGCCACACCCCGAGCTTCTCAGGTGTGTTCTCCAATGGGTTGCGAACTTTCCGGTCTTCGTACTCAGCTTCTAACTCTGCGCGTGTGCGCATGTGTCTGCGAGCAATATTGAACGGGTTGACCAACAGCTCGCCATCGAAGGATGCCCGGTTTCGGTTGGCCTGCTGGTCTTCAATGTGAACGTTAAACGCAGCGCGGCACCACATCAACGTCTGTTCTGCTGCCGTGCGATGTCCCTGTTCCTCGGCAATGCGTTGCCAGATTTCTTGAACAGACTTCACGCCGATCGTGCGCAGCGACTTTCCAAGCCACGGGTTCAATCGACGGATGGCCGCCTCAATGGCTTTTACCGAATTGGGCCGGGGGTCTTTCCCCTTCTTGTACTGCTCCAAATAATTCGCCATCACGTGCCCCAGGGTAGTGGCCACAATTCCCCGCTCCTCGGCACGGAGTTCCTGAATGTCCTCACCCCGCTTCATCGAGAAACGCACATCCCCAGCAATCTGTCGGACATCAGTGAGGGGGTCGTCGGTGTTCACATTTAGCCGGGGATAGTCACCCAAGGCCACCTTCGTGACCTTCCCCCCCACGCGGACTTGGAGGTAGAAGGTCTTACGCTTCGTCCCCACATACAAGCACAGGCCTGGCGGCGTGTTGGGCCCACTGTCAGAGACAATGTAAGCCTTGGGCTCGTCAACGTCAGTTAGGCCGACCATCTTGCCGTTTGCCACCACAGGGCGCACGGACGGGGTCAGCTTTTTGAGGTTGTCGCGTGTGAAGATGAAGCGCATATACCCACCCAAAATTGCGTGATGAGGGTCTCTATTTTGCTACATTCTTGCTACGCAAAAATGGCGGTTCTGTGCGGTTCTGTGCGGTTCTATGCGATTCATGACAAGACAAGAAAGCTGAGTAGTGACAAAAAATATAGAAAATTCAACAGCTTACGTAAAAACACAAGTCATGGAGAATGACTTCTCAAACCACACCCCCATGATGCAGCAGTACCTGGCCCTCAAGGCCGGGCACCCGGACACGCTGGTGTTCTACCGCATGGGCGATTTCTACGAGCTGTTCTGGCAGGACGCCGAGAAGGCTTCGCGCCTGCTGGACATCACGCTCACGCAGCGCGGCCAGTCGGCCGGCCAGCCGGTGGTGATGGCGGGCGTGCCCTTCCATGCGCTGGAGAACTACCTCGCCCGGCTCATCAAGATGGGCGAGTCGGTGGCCATCGCGGAACAGGTGGGCGACGTGGCCACGGCCAAGGGACCGGTGGAGCGCAAGGTGGTGCGCGTGGTCACGCCCGGCACGCTGACCGACAGCGAGCTGCTGTCCGACAAGGCCGAGGCCCTGCTGCTGGCCGTGCACCAGGGCGCGCGCGCGCGCTGCGGCCTGGCCTGGCTCAGCGTGACGCAGGGCCGCGTGTTCCTGGCCGAATGCGCG
>NZ_ACQT01000011.1 GCF_000175235.1 Acidovorax delafieldii 2AN
CCCGCAGCAGCCAGGCGCGCGGCCGCGCGGCACAATGGCACCACCCGTTGAATATTTTGTCCCGGATGCCCGCCATGATTCCCCTGCAGCTGTTCGACCCCGCTTCCAGCACCTACACCTACATCCTGCACGATCCCGCCACGCGCGAGGCCCTCATCATCGACCCCGTGGACGAGCAGCTCGAGCGCGATCTGGCGGTGCTGCAGGCGCACGGCCTCACGCTGCGCTGGGCCCTTGAAACCCATGCGCATGCCGACCACATCACTAGCGCCGGACGCCTGGCCGAGCACACGGGGGCGCAGACGGCGGTGCCGCAGGGATGCGGCATCGGCACGGCGGCGGTGCAGCTGCACGACGGGCAGACGCTTGAATTCGGCCGCGAAACCTTGCGGGCGTTGCACACCCCGGGGCATACGGCGGGCAGCATGTCGTACCTGTGGCGCGATCATGTCTTCACGGGCGACACCCTGCTCATCAACGGGTGCGGCCGCACGGATTTCCAGTCGGGCAGCGCAGCGGATCTGTACCGCAGCATCACCGGCGTGCTGTTTGTCCTGCCGCCGCAGACCACCGTCTGGCCGGGCCATGACTACCAGGGCCGCAGCCATTCCACCATCTGCGCCGAAAAAGCCGCCAATGCCCGCGTGGCCGGCCGCAGCCAGGCCGAGTTTGTCGCGCTGATGGAGTCGTTGCACCTGCCCCGCCCCCGGCGCATCGATGAAGCGGTGCCTGCCAATCGCCATTCGGGACTGCGCCACGATGCCGAAGGCGCCGCACTGCAGGCGCCGCGCGCGGCCGAGGGCTATGCGGGCGACGTATCCGCGCCCATGGCGTGGCAGTGGGCGCAAAGCGGGGAGGCCGTGCTCATCGACGTGCGGACCGACGCCGAGCGCGAATGGGTGGGCAGGGTTCCCGGAGCCATTGCGGTGGCCTGGAAACAGTGGCCCGGTATGGCGATGAATGCCGATTTCGACGCCCAGCTGCGCGCCGCGGTGCCCGAGGGCGGCCGGGCCCTAATGCTGTGCCGCAGCGGCGTGCGCTCGATTGCGGCCGCACGGCGCGCTACCGAGCTGGGCATCACGGCCTACAACGTTCTCGAGGGCTTCGAGGGCGACCCCGACGAGAACGGACAGCGCGGCAAGAAGGGCGGCTGGCGCCGGCAAGGGCTGCCCTGGCGCCAGGGGTGAGTGCACAAAGAAACGGGCGCTCTCGCAAGAGGGCGCCCGTTTTTTTTGGGGTGGTTGCCGCCGTTACAGGGGCGGAATGCGCAGCTTCTGCCCCGGGTAGATCTTGTCGGGATGCGTCAGCATGGGCTTGTTGGCCTCGAAGATCTTGGGGTACTTGTTGGCGTCGCCGTAGAACTTCTTGGCAATGGCTGACAGGGTGTCGCCCCGCACCACGTCGTGGTACTGCGCTTCGGGCGCCGGCGCCACCACGGCCATGAGGTTGTCCACATCCTTCACGTTGGCCACGTTGCCGCAGCACAGCGTGACTTTCTCGAGGGCTTCCTGCGTGGGGGCCTGGCCGCGCACCGTGACCTTGCCCTGCGTGCCGTCAAAAGTGACCTGAACAGCCTCGACCCCCAGGTTCTGCGAGGCGATGTAGGCCTCGATCGCCGTGGCGGCCCGGGCGTTGAGTTCTTCCATGGCGGCCGGGTTGTCTTGCACCGCCGCCTCTGCTTCCTTGCCCCCGAAAAGCTTCTCTCCGGCTTCCTTGATGAAACTGAAAAAACCCATGGTGATCCTCCTGTGGTTGCAGCATGCGAAGCGGCCACTTTAGCCGAGCGCATGCCGTTCGTGTGTCAGAGAATTGCCCGAGGTGGCGCGGCCACCACGGCGGGCAGCCTGCACGAACCCTGCGCCCAGGAAAGCATCCGCGCAGGCCTGGGCCGTCAGGGCTGTCCGCCAGGCGAACGGGTGGGCGCGAAAACTCGGGATAATCCGCCGCATGACATTTCTGGCCATCGACGTCGGCAACACACGTCTCAAATGGGCGTTGTACGACGCCCACCGCCCGGGGGCTGCCCTGCTGGCGCATGGTGCCGAATTTCTCGACCACATCGACCGCCTGGCCGAAGGCTCATGGGCCCAGTTGCCGGTGCCAAGCCGCATGCTGGGCTGCGTGGTGGCCGGCGATGCCGTCAAGCGCCGCGTGCAGGACCAGATGGAACTGTGGGACGTGCCCGCCCAGTGGGTGGTGTCGTCGGCCCAGGAGGCGGGCGTCACCAATGGCTACGACTACCCCTCGCGCCTGGGCTCGGACCGCTGGGTGGCCATGATCGGCGCCCGCCACCACGTGCTCGCGCAGGGGCCCGCACGTCCCATCGTGGTGGTGATGGTGGGCACCGCGGTCACGGTGGAATGCCTGGATGCGGACGGCCGGTTTCTCGGCGGGCTCATCCTGCCGGGCCACGGCATCATGCTGCGCGCGCTCGAGGCCGGCACGGCCGGCCTGCATGTGCCCACCGGCGAGGTGCGGCTGTTTCCCACCAACACCAGCGATGCCCTGACCAGCGGAGGCACCTATGCGATTGCCGGCGCGGTGGAGCGCATGGTGCAGCACGTCATTGCCCACTGCGGGGCAGAGCCGGCCTGCGTCATGACGGGCGGGGCGGGCTGGAAGATGGCGCCCAGCATGACGCGGCCCTTCGAGCTGGTGGACAACCTGATCTTCGAGGGGTTGCTGGAGATCGCCGCGCGGCGGTTTGGCCCCTGAGCAGCGTGGGCGCTGCCTTCACACAGGCCAGAACCGTGTGAGCAGGCCTTAGTCTTCCGCCAGTTCGGTGCGCGCCAGTTCCACGTCGAGGTGTTCGCGCGCATCCTGGGGTGTACAGGCAGCCGCCTTTTCATAGAGCTGCGTGGCTTCTTGCATTTTGCTGTCGCCTTCGAGCATCACGAGGGCGTTGGCGTATTCGATCATGCCGATGGCCGAGTCCGGGTTCAGGCGCAACGCCTCTTCGAACAGCCGAAGGCCCATGTCCTTTTTGGCACCGTAGGTCATGCCACCGATCAGCGGGCCCACCTTGTCGATCACTTCGGCATGGAAGGCGCCCAGAGCGATGCGGGCATCGGCATGCCGGGGCGACAGGGCTACGGCCTTCTCGAGCGCATTTCTGACCTTGCTGCCCAGCCCCTGCGCCAGGGCCTTGGCCACGCTGATGCCCTGGCTGTAGCGGCCCAGCGCGTAGGCATGCCAGTACCACGCGTTGGCGTTTTGCGGCTCTTGTGCCGTGAGAGCCTCGGCGCGTTCGGCCACCCGTGTGAACAAAGCCAGGCGTGCCTCTTCTCGCGGTTCGAGGTAGTTGGCATAGATCGCGGTGGCCTTGTTGGCCACGGTGAGCCCGGGGCCGCCGGCGTCCAGCCCCGCTTGTGCCGCGCGCTCGAATTCGCCGTTGTGGAAAAGTGCCCAGGCCCGCAGCACGGCGTCGTCCTGCGGACAGGGCTCGGCATCGCCGCGGTGCAGCGCGCCCCACAGGGCCTTGACGCTGGCGACATCGAAGCGGTAATCGCCCGCGTGGGGAAAGGGGGTCCATTCGGCCATGGTGCGTCTCCTGGGATTGTTACGGGGTAGCTCGGCCAGTCACCGGCGCGTAGGCGCCCACAATCTGCTGCAGGTGCTTGCGCTGCCCGTCCTCAAGGTAGGGTGTGAGCAGGGTCAGTACGTGGTGTGCACCCCGCAGCAGCGCGGCCTGTGCGCTTTCGGGCTCGAGCGCGCGGCGCGGGTCGCGCACGTATTCGAAGCTGAGCCAATAGGTGAGCACCACCACCATGCTCGTGGCAGTGGCCTCCTGGTCGCAGGCGTCGATGCGCACGGCACCGCTGCGGCCCATGCCATCGAGCATCGCCCGCACCGCGCGGGTCTTGCGCGCCAGGATGGCCTGGACATGCGTCTCGAGGCGGCGGTTCTTGGAGAGCAGGTCGTTGAGGTCCCGGTAGAGAAACCGGTATTGCCAGATGATTTCGAACAAGGTGTGCACGAAGAACCAGGCGTCCTCGACGTTGCGCACGTTGTCGGCGGCGCCGAGCAGCTCGTTCAATGCATGTTCGTACCGGTCGAACAGCGCATTGATGAGCTCGTCCTTGGCGGGGTAGTGGTAGTAGAGATTGCCCGGGCTGATGCCCAGCTCGGCCGAGATGAGCGTGGTGGACACATTGGGCTCGCCGAACCGGTTGAACAGGTCGAGGGTGACTTCCAGAATGCGTTCGGCGGTGCGGCGAGGCGCTTTCTTCACCATGGGGCGTGCCTTTGCTTTTGGTTGTTGCGGGCTCTCTGAGGCCTACTCTAACCGAGCGAAGATTGCTGCACTGCAGCAACGCCAACCGTGCGATGCGCGGCCTGCCAAGGCGTCCGTGCACGCGCTCCGCCGTGGTGGTGTGCGCACAGCGGCCCAGCCAAAGCGACCGCGTGCGATGGCGCACGCGGTCGCAGGGAGGGATGCAAGCTCAGCCCCGCGCCGGGGCTGGAGCATGCGTGCGGTTCAGGGGGGCAGAGATGGTGTCGGACGGTGCCGTGGCCTTGGGCGCGGCTGGCGCGCGGCGCTTGGGTGCCGCCTTCTTCGCTGCGGCCGATTTCACGGCGGGCGCCGCGCTGGCCTGCTTGCGCGCGGCGGTCTTCGCGGGGGCCTTGGTTGCTGGTCCGGCGGCGGATCTGGCAGTGGTCTTGGCTACGGGTGCTTTGGCAGCCTTGGGGGTGAGGGCTTCGATGCGCGCATGCAGGGCCTCGATGTCGCGCGCGGAAGGTACACCGAGTTTGCCCAGGGCCTTGGCCACCCGCTCTTCAAAGATGTTTTCGAGCTTGTCCCACTGCCCCGCCGCGCGCGAGCCGATATCGGTGGCCATGGTGGTCACTCGGCTGGTGGCCTCGGTGATCTTTTCCTCGGCCACGGCCTGGGTCTTGCGCTGCAGGGTGAGACCTTCCTTGACGAGGGCCTCGAACACCTTGCCGCCTTCTTCCTGCGCCTTCGAAAACGCGCCCAGCCCGGCCAGCCAGATCTGCTGCGCCGATTCCTTGACGGTGCTGGACAACTGCGCGTCGCTCTTCTTGTTGTTGCCGACCTTCTGCTTCTTGACCATGAGACCTCCGGTAAAGGGTGAATGGTTACCAGGACTGCACAGCACTGGCACACGAACGCACTTTACGCCGCCACGCGTTGCAGGTGTAGGTGCGTGCTCCTAAAAAAGGAGAGGCGGAGGCCGTCGAGCCACGCAATGGCGGCCGCCCAGCGGAGAAGATGCGCTCATGCTGCGCGCAGCGTCCGGTTACGTGTCGGGCGCATGCCGATGGGATAATCGCCAGCTTTGCCAATCGGCAGCTACCTCGGCTCACACCATGATTCTTGTCTCCGGCGGTGCCGGTTTCATCGGCGCCAACTTTGTTCTGGACTGGCTTGCCACCTGCGACGAGCCGGTGGTCAACCTCGACAAACTCACGTACGCGGGCAACCTGCACAACCTGGAAAGCCTGCAGGGCGATGCGCGCCACATCTTCGTGCAGGGCGACATCGGTGACAGCGCGCTCGTGCAGCGCCTGCTGGCCGAACACCGGCCCCGCGCCATCGTCAACTTCGCCGCGGAATCGCACGTGGACCGCTCCATCCACGGCCCCGAAGACTTCATCCAGACCAACGTCGTCGGCACCTTCAGGCTGTTGGAAGCCGCACGGCACTACTGGCAAGCGCTGCCTGCTGCAGAAAAAGAAGCATTCCGGTTCCTGCACGTGAGCACCGACGAGGTGTACGGCACGTTGTCCGCAGAAGCCCCGGCCTTCACCGAGGCGCACTGCTACGAACCCAACAGCCCGTATTCGGCCAGCAAGGCCGCCAGTGACCACCTTGTGCGCGCCTGGCACCACACCTACGGCCTGCCGGTGCTCACCACCAACTGCAGCAACAACTACGGCCCCTACCACTTCCCCGAAAAGCTCATCCCGCTGATGATCGTGAACGCCCTGGCTGGCAAGAACCTGCCCGTGTACGGCGACGGCATGCAGATCCGCGACTGGCTCTACGTCAAAGACCACTGCAGCGCCATCCGCCGCGTGCTCCAGGCCGGCCAGCTGGGCGAGACCTACAACGTGGGCGGTTGGAACGAAAAGCCCAACATCGACATCGTGAACACCGTCTGCGCCCTGCTGGACGAGCTGCGCCCCCGCTCTGACGGGCAAAGCTACCGCGCGCAGATCACTTACGTCCAGGACCGCCCCGGCCACGACCGGCGCTACGCCATCGACGCCCGCAAGATCGAGCGCGAGCTGGGCTGGAAACCAGCCGAAACCTTCGACAGCGGCATCCGCAAGACCGTGCAGTGGTACCTGGACCACCCCGAATGGGTGGGCCAGGTGCAATCGGGCGCCTACCGTGAATGGGTGCAAAAGCAGTACCAGGCCGCCGAGGCAACGGCATGAACATCCTGCTGCTGGGCAAAGGCGGCCAGGTGGGCTGGGAACTGCAACGCAGCCTGTCCGTGCTGGGCACGGTCACCGCGCTGGACCACGACAGCACCGGGCATTGCGGCGACTTCGCCAACCCCGCAGGGCTGGCCGACACGGTGCGCGCGCTGCGCCCCGACGTCATCGTCAATGCCGCGGCGCACACCGCCGTCGACAAGGCCGAAAGCGAGCCCGAGTTCGCGCGCACCCTCAATGCCACCACGCCCGGCGTACTGGCCGAAGAAGCCGCGCGCCTGGGCGCCTGGCTGGTGCACTACAGCACCGACTACGTTTTTGACGGCAGCGGCACCCGCCCGTGGGTAGAGACCGACACCCCCGCCCCCCTGAGCGTGTACGGCCGCACCAAGCTCGAAGGCGAACAGCGCATCCAGCAATCCGGCGCCAAACACCTGATCCTGCGCACCAGCTGGGTCTATGCCGCGCGCGGAGGCAACTTCGCCAAGACCATGCTGCGCCTGGCGCAAGAGCGTGACCGCCTCACCGTCATCGACGACCAATGGGGCGCGCCCACGGGCGCCGACCTGCTGGCCGACGTCACCGCGCACGCACTGCGCCACCTGCAGCAGCACCCCGAGGCCGGCGGCCTGTACCACTGCGTGGCCGGCGGCGAAACCAACTGGCATTTGTATGCGAAATACGTGCTTGCGCAAGCACAGCAAGCGCAACCTGCTATCAAGATTAAAGCAACCGAGGTGGCGCCTGTGCCCACCAGCGCGTTCCCCACGCCGGCGCAGCGCCCGCACAACTCACGCCTGGACACCACCCAATTGCAAACCATCTTCGGCCTGCAACTGCCGCACTGGCAAACCGGCGTCGAGCGCATGCTACAAGAAGTGTTGTCATAAAATAAGTCATCATTTGATGTCGAAATCGACGCATCGCTTGATGTCCAAAGGATGAACCCATGCGTACCACACTCACTCTTGACGATGAATTGTTGGCCCAGGCGCAGCAAATCAGCGGTTTGACCGAACGTACCCAGTTGATCCGCGAAGCACTGCTTGCGCTGGTGCAGCGCGAGAGCGCGCGCCGTCTGGCCCGACTCGGCGGGACCGAACCCCAATTGCAGCCCATCCCCCGCCACAGAGAGCCTGAAGCGTGATGCTGGTGGACACATCCGTTTGGATAGACCATTTGCGTCACGGTGAAGCCGAACTAACGGCCGCACTACAGGCCGGGCAGGTGGATATGCACCCATTTGTGGTTGGTGAGCTGGCCTGTGGAAGCTTGCGCGCACGCGCCGAGGTGCTGGGTCTGCTGCAGGCGCTGCCCCAGCTCCGGGTGACCACTGACAGGGAAGTGCTGTTTTTTATGGACGCGCACGCACTTATGGGGCGCGGCATAGGCTATGTGGATATGCATCTGCTGGCAGCCGCCCGGCTGGGGGCGCAACTACTCTGGACTCGCGACAAAAGACTGCACGCCATCGCCGCCGAACTGGGTCTGGCGCATACCGAAAAACAACACTGATTCAAGAAAACGCGTCACACCATGAACGCTTACAAAGTCACCCAAGCCACCAACCGCAAGGGCATCATCCTGGCCGGGGGCTCCGGCACCCGGCTGCACCCGGCCACCCTGGCCATCAGCAAACAACTGCTGCCGGTGTACGACAAGCCCATGATCTACTACCCGCTCAGCACGCTGATGCTGGCGGGTATCCGCGACATCCTCATCATCAGCACGCCGCAAGATACCCCGCGCTTCGAACAACTGCTGGGTGACGGCAGCCAGTGGGGTATCCACCTTGAATATGCAGTGCAGCCCAGCCCCGACGGACTGGCGCAGGCATTCATCATTGGCGAAGACTTCATCGGCGACGCGCCCAGCGCCCTGGTGCTGGGTGACAACCTGTTCTATGGCCACGACATGCACCTGCTGCTGGGCAACGCCATGCAGCGCAAGGAAGGCGCCAGTGTCTTCGCCTACCACGTGCACGACCCCGAGCGCTACGGCGTGGCCGAATTCGACGCCTCGGGCAAAGTGCTCTCGCTGGAAGAAAAGCCCGCATCGCCCAAATCCAGCTACGCCGTCACGGGGCTGTACTTCTACGACCGCCAGGTGGTCGAACTGGCGCGCAATCTCAAGCCCTCGGCACGCGGCGAACTCGAGATCACCGACCTCAACCGCCTGTACCTCGAGCAGGGCCGCCTCAACGTCGAGATCATGGGCCGGGGCTACGCCTGGCTCGACACGGGAACGCACGACAGCCTGCTCGAAGCCGGCCAGTTCATCGCCACGCTCGAGCGCCGCCAGGGCCTGAAGATTGCCTGCCCCGAAGAGATTGCGTGGCGCCAGCGCTGGATCGACGCAGCCCAACTGGAAAGCCTGGCCAAGCCCTTGAGCAAGAACGGCTACGGCCAGTACCTGCTGCGCGTGGTCCAGGAAAAGATCTATTGAGAACCCGTATGCAAGCCACCCGCCTCGCCATACCCGACGTCGTCCTGATCGAGCCCAAAGTGTTCGGCGACGCGCGCGGGTTTTTTTACGAAAGCTTCAACCAGCGCGATTTCAACGCTGCCACCGGCACGGACTACCAGTTCGTGCAGGACAACCACAGCCGCAGCAGCAAAGGCGTACTGCGCGGCCTGCACTACCAGGTCCAGCAGCCCCAGGGCAAGCTCGTGCGCGTGGTGCACGGGGCCGTGTTCGACGTGGCGGTGGACATCCGCAAAAGCTCGCCCACCTTCGGGCAATGGGTGGGGGCGGAACTGAGTGCCGACAACCACCACCAGCTGTGGATCCCACCCGGCTTTGCCCACGGCTTCGTGGTGCTCAGCGATGTGGCGGAGTTCCTGTACAAGACCACCGACTATTACGCGCCGGAGCATGAGCGGTGCATTGCGTGGAATGACAGCACCTTGGCCATCGATTGGCGTTTCGAGGGCACGCCCAACCTGTCGGTCAAGGATGCTCAGGGGCGGGTGCTTGTGCAGGCGGAAGTGTTCGCCTGAGGGGCTGCGTCAGCTGGCTTATGGCCGGGGCGTGGACAAAGTCTGCTGCACTGACCGGTAGAGCGCGGCTGAACCATAGCTCGCATTGTCCGGGTCGAACGCAAATGGGTTGTGGCTACGGGGCACGAGCCGACCGTACCAACGTGGCTCCATAAAGAACGAGAGAAACTCCGCTCCTCGGGCGGCATGCTGGCCCAGCATGCGCTGCACCGAAGCTGTGTCCATGGCCTTGAGGGGATGGAATTCTGTCACCCCGTACCCGTGGTGTGCGGAGCGGGCATACCACCGCGAAAACGTGTCGCCGTAGGCGGCGTCGCCGTACAGGCTCACTCCCAGCCTAATGGCGCCCATCGGTTGTAGCGACGCCTGGATGGCATATTTGTTCGCATCCCAGCCTGGATTGGTAAACGGGATGATCTGGTGGGTGTAGTGCGGCGTGCCGGCAAGGCATGACTGGCGCACCGCACCATCGAAGAACTTCAGATAGTCCACGACCTGCTGGCTGCGGAATGTGTGCCAGAAGGGTACCAGCGGGTTGTAGTAATAGGCCGACTGATCGGCCGGCAGATCGATATGGGCCTGCGCGCCATGGGGGATGGGCTTGCTGTGCGGAAGCGGCTGTTGAGGCAGTGCGCTGGGCGTGCTTTGCTCGCGGTCCATCAGAGCGATGTTGCGTGTCCCCAGGAGGATCAACTGCCCCGGTGTCTGCTCGATGAATACATCGATGCGGTGCAGCCCCGTGGGCAAGCGCCGGAAGTCCAGGTCCCAGCGCCACCCAGTGTTGGCGTCGCCAAATTCGGGGTGGGCGGCAAGTACGTCCTGCCGCCCCTGATTTGCCGGGGTCTTGCCCACAAAAACACCGTTGCGGTAGATGTGCACCCAAGGCGGTGGAGCTCCTTCCGTTCGGAGTGCGTAGGCCCACCCTGCGATGGGCAGGCTTCCGTGGGCGAATGAGTCGATGTGTTCCGTGAACCGTTGAAGCGGCTCTGTGCGAATGTCGCGCGAGGGCGGTTGCACCTCCTCGAACGAGGCATAGTCCGATCCCAGCACTCGGTTGAGTTGTTCGATGCGTCCAAATTCCTGCTTCAGGAATTGGCGAAACCACGCCACGGAATGCGGGCTGTAATCGGTCACCCGATAGGGAGGAGCAAAGCCCATGCCGGCCTCAAAGTCGGGGAACAGGTGGTGCAGCTCGCCCAGCAAGGTCACGCCCCTGATCTTGGCGACGTCCACAGCCGGCAAGCGGCATACGGCCTCCAGCAACGCCTTCGTGGCCTGCACTCGCCGAGCAGTCAGCTCGGTCTCGGTGGTCGCGAAAGTCCAGTTGTTGAGTGGGGCCCCGTAGTAGCGGCTTTGGGCCAGTGGGCCGTCCCGGGTCTGCGCGAGGTTGGCGGAGTCTGCGGCAAGGGCTTTCTCCAGCGGCGCGTCGGTGCTGAAGTGCGTTGAAAACAAATACAGGATCAGAGGTCGGGAATTGTCACGCACGGTGCGCACCAATCGACCCACGGTGTCGGTGTCTATCTCCCAGCCATCGGCACTTTTGCGAAACAGCTGCAATAGAGGAACGGGGAGGGTATAGCCCAGAGGGTATGTGGGTGCGGCACCGGCGGCGTGCTGCAGGCCGGTAAGGGTGGACTCCACCAGTTTTGCCGCCGAGCCACTTGGGCCCGTACATGTCGCGCGCAAATCGTCGAACTCCGGCGCGCCAGCACCCTCCTGCGCCATGACGCAGGGTTCGATCACGCCGATCATCGGCGCCAGCAGCATGGGGGCACGCTGGCCGTGTGCGGGGAGGCTGCGAACCATGAGCAGCCCACCTACTCCGGCGGCCAGCACGCCGCAGGCAGCCAACGCCATGGCCAGGTCGACAAAGCGGCGGGGGGAGCGACAGTTCATGGCGGATGCGGGAAGGGCGATCGAGAGAGAGGCGGTGAATGTAATTCAAGTGATCCCCGTGGCCGTTTGCTGAACGGCCGTTGGTACCTGACCAGCCGCCGGTTTTGGCAGGAAGATCTGATGGCGGTTGGTGACGGCGGAGCCGAGAGCCACCGGAATGCCGGTTTCTTGGGGATGTCCCGTGCCGACGCATTGTGCGTGTACAGCAGCATTCACGAGTGGCGGAGCGGGGAACCTAGCGGCGGCTACACTCAAGCCCATTTCCTGCGAGGTAGTGGCTGGGCCCTGCCTGTGCCCCTTATGGATGGCCCCCCGCAGTTCCGTACCCCGACATTCATGACGACAAATACACTTTCGGCTTCGAGCGAACCGTTCATGGCGGTTGCCGAGCAGCGGCCACGCATCGGCGAATTGCTGGTGCAGGCTGGCAAGCTCAGTGCGCGCGACCTGGAGCGCGCACTTTCAGCGCAGCAGGAGATGGGAGGCATGCTGGGCCGGGTGCTGGTGCGTCTGGGGCTGGTGTCGGACGCCGATGTAGCCAGGGCCCTGTCTTCGCAATTGGCCATTCCGCTGGTGCCGGGCGACGATTTTCCGGACTTGATGCCTGAAGTGGACGGCTTGCTTCCAGAATTTCTGCAAGCGAATGCCGTGTACCCCCTGCGCCTGGCAGATGGCGTGCTGCACGTTGCCATGGCGGTGCCGCAGGATGCGTTTGTCGTCAAGGCACTGCGCCTGGCCACGGGCTTGGCGATCCAGCCGCACTTGGCACTGGAGGGGGATATCGAGAAGGCCCTGGCCGAGCCTGTGGAGGAGGCCCCCGAAGATGAAGATGACGGCTTTGGCGATGGGCTAGATGGCGGCGACTTTGTCGAGCACCTGAAAGACCTGGCCAGCGAGGCGCCCGTCATTCGTTTGGTCAATACCATCATTGGCCGCGTGATCGACCTGCGGGCCTCGGACATTCACCTGGAGCCGTTTGACGACGGCCTGCATGTGCGGTATCGGGTGGATGGCGTTATTCATCCGGGCGAACTTGTGCCGCCGCGCCTGTCCGCCGCCGTCAATTCGCGTGTCAAGTTGCTGGCGCATCTGGACATTGCCGAGCGCCGCCTACCGCAAGACGGCCGTATCAAGACGCGGGTCAAAGGCCGTGAGCTGGACTTGCGCGTCTCCACGGTACCCACCGTACACGGCGAAAGCGTGGTCATGCGCGTGCTGGACCGAGCGAGTGTGCGTCTTGAACTGGAAAAGATGGGGTTTGAAAAAGACACGCTGGAGCGCTTCAACACGCTGCTGGCGCGTCCGCACGGCATCTTGCTGGTTACCGGCCCAACCGGTTCGGGCAAGACCACCACCCTTTATGCTGCGCTGGCCAAAATTGATGCTTCGGCGCAGAAGATCATCACCGTGGAAGACCCGGTGGAATACCAGCTCGAAGGCATCAACCAGATCCAGGTGCATTCGCAGATCAACCTGACGTTTGCCAACGCTTTGCGTTCCATCCTTCGGCAAGACCCCGACATCATCATGATCGGGGAAATGCGCGACGGTGAAACTGCGCAGATTGCCGTGCAGTCGGCGCTGACGGGGCATCTGGTGCTTTCCACGCTGCACACTAACACCGCTGCAGGTGCGGTGATCCGCATGCAGGACATGGGGGTGGAGCCCTATCTCATCACCTCGGCCGTGAATGGCGTGCTCGCTCAGCGCCTGGTGCGCACCCTGTGCAGTCATTGCAAGCAGGCCTACGATCCAGGCACTGAAGTGCGCAGCACTACCGGGCTGTCGCGCTTTTGTCCGGCGACCCAGCCCGTGTACCGGGCGGTGGGCTGTGAACACTGCCGTCAGTCGGGCTACCGGGGCCGCACGGGGATCCACGAACTGCTATTGCTGGATGAGCCCATGCGCCGCGCCATCATCGAAGGGCGCGATGCGAATGTGCTTAACGGTATTGCGGCCCAGGGTGGTATGTTGAGCCTCTACGAAGATGGCTTGCGCAAGGTGGCCGCGGGCCACACGACTCTGGACGAGTTGGCGCGCGTCACTCAGGACCAGTCCGATGCCTGAGTTCGTATGGCGAGCTGCAGCGGCCTCTGGCAAGGTGGAGGAAGGCCGCACCAATGCCTCCAGCGCGGCTGCGGTTCTCAAGCAACTGCGGGGGCAGGGGCTGACACCCCTGCGCATCGAAGATGCCGTTGCTGCGGCGTCGGCGGGAGGCGGCACCGCATCGGTTCCAGGCAGCTTCGCGCAACCCAAGGTGCGCCAGTCCAAGGGGCCTGTGACGGCGCCCGATGTATTGGCGATTACTTCGGAGCTGGCCATCATGCTGCGTGCGGGCCTCGCGCTCGATAATGCCCTGCGCGTGCTGATAGACATGAGCCACAAGCCCAGTGTGGCAGCCCTCATGCAGGGCATTCTGGATGCCGTCAAAGGCGGCACACCCCTCAGCCGTGCGTTGTCGCACCATCGCGAGCTATTTGGTGATTTTTATATCAATATGGTTCGCTCCGGGGAAGCGAGCGGCCAGATGTCGGCCGTGCTGGACCGACTGGTTGAGCATATGGAACGCCAGCGTGCCCTGCGGGACAGCGTCATCTCTGCCACTATTTATCCGGCCATCTTGTTGGCGGTGGCAGTGCTATCGCTGATTGCGATGCTGGGTTTCGTGGTGCCACAGTTCGAGAAGTTGTTTACCGATATGGGCGATGCACTGCCCCTGCCGACCCGCTTGGTGATGGGCCTTGGCCATGCATTTACTAGCTATGGCCTTCTGATGGGGATGGTGGCCCTGGGGGGTGGTTTGCTGCTGGTGAGGTGGTTGAAATCGCCCCCTGGGCGCCGTTGGTGGCAGACGCGGCTGTTGCGGTTGCCATTGATGGGGCGCCTTGCTCTCAAATACCAGTTGACACTGTTCTCACGCTCGCTGGGCACGCTGCTGGGCAATGGCGTGCCCATGCTTACGGCGCTGCACATTGCGACGGAGACAGTTGGCAACACGGTGTTGCAACAGGCTTTGGGGCGGGTGGCTCCTATTGTCAAAGAAGGGGGCAAGGTGGTGCAGGCCATTTCCGCTACCGGTATCTTCGAGCCCCTGGCAATCAATCTCATCCGGGTGGGCGAAGAAACCGGCCGGATTGGTCCCATGATGCTGGAATTGGCAAACATATTGAACCGCGAAGTTGAAACCGGTATCAAACGCCTGCTGACGTTGGTGGAGCCGGTCCTCATTCTGGTGCTGGGCGTGTTGATCGCCGCCATCATTGTTTCCATCCTGCTTGGAATTCTGTCTATCAATGACCTCGCCGTATAATTTTTGTTTGCCCAAGGAACAGTCTCCCATGGTGAGTATTCGTGCCCGCCGCGCTTGCGGCATTTCGTCTTTTCGCAAGCCCTCTCGGGGTTTCACGCTGATTGAGTTGTTGGTGGTGCTGGCCATCCTCACGCTGTTGGCGGGGCTGGTGGGACCGCGCGTGCTCAATCAATTGGGTGGAGCGAAGTCCAAAACTGCGGGTGTGCAGATTGCAGATTTGGACAAGTCGCTCGAACTTTTCAAGCTGGATGTGGGGCGTTATCCCACCACTGAAGAGGGTTTGGAGGCGCTGGTTAAAAAGCCCGGTAGCGTGAATGGATGGGCTGGGCCTTACCTCAAGGGTGGTGTGCCAACCGATCCTTGGGGGCACCCCTACCGTTACACGAACGCGGGCGCATCTGGCGGTATTGACATCGTCTCTCTTGGCTCTGACGGCGCTCCCGGGGGAGAGGGTGAAGCCGCGGATATCCGCAATAAACCCTGAGTCTGTTGGATCGCCACCCATCTCACAAGGGCGTCGCTGTGCGAGGCGAGCGAGGCTTCACCCTGGTTGAGTTACTGGTCGTTTTCGGTATCTTGGCTTTGCTCATGGGTCTTGCCCCTGTGGCGTTTGACCGCATGCGAGACGCATCGGCCTACCGTGACACTGTGCGGACCATGCTGGGCCAAATGCGCAGTGCGCGCTATCGTGCAATCGCAGAAGGGCGCGAAGTGCGGTTTTCTGTCAATTTGGCTGAACGAAATTATGGGGTGGATGCCGAGGTGCGACGCACTTTGCCAGATTCGTTGCGACTTCGTGCTGTGGTTGCAGGCAACGAGCTTGTAGGGCGAGGTGAGGCGTCGATCCGGTTCTTGCCGAGTGGTGGCGCTACCGGCGGTAGCATTGAAGTTCTGCGTGCTTCTGGAGGCGGAACTCGCTTGAGAGTTGATTGGCTTTCCGGTCGCGCCACGCTGGAAGCGCTTTTGCCATGAGCCGTGGAGGCCAATCGCAACGAGGATTCACCTTGTTGGAGATGCTCGTTGCCTTTGCCATCATGGCCTTGTCATTGGGAATGCTCTATCGCGCCAGTGGCGGTACTGCGCGCACTGTGGCGCAGGTCGAGCAATATCAAGGTGCAGTTTTTCTGGCAGAGTCGCTTCTGTCGCTGAGGGATGCGGTCCCTGAGCAGGGTTGGAACCAATCGGGGGCCTCCGCTGGCTACGCATGGGCCATCACCAGTGCGCCATTTCCCACATCGGTGGGCAATTTGAATGCACCTCCTCTGCACGAAATAAAGATCGCCATATCCTGGGATGAAGGCTCAGGCCGTCAGCGTCAGTTTGAATTGAACACGGTGCGGCCCCAGAGAAAGCCAATGCCGGTTGGGCGCAATTTATGACCAAGTTCGTGCACGGCAGTAAATCTGTCGGGGCCAGCCGGGGTTTTACTCTGGTTGAGTTGTTGGTCGTCATTTCTCTTCTTTCGTTGGTCATGCTCGCGATGGCGTCTGCGTTGCGCACGATGGCTCAGACGGAAGAGCGGGTTGACCTGCGCTTGCAGCGGAACGATGAGATGCGCGTGGCCGGTGATTTTCTGCGCGATATCTTGGGGCGGATTTCTGCGAGGAAGCTTGCTGCTCCCGTCGTTGATGGCGGTAGTCAATTCGCTTTCACTGGTGAAGAGCGAGAGCTGAGCTGGATCGGGATCATGCCTGCGCGCTATGGCGCTGGCGGTAGATATCACTTTAGGTTGTCGTTGGATGCGGCATCCGAAGGACGTGCCTTGGTCGTGCGCTTTGTTCCGTGGACGGGTGATTCGCAGCCACCAGATTGGGCGCAGGCAACTGCCCATACGCTGATCACAGGTGTCGCAGAATTTGCGCTGCAATACGAGGATGGAGAGACAGAGCCTCCCGTGTGGACGCGGCGTTGGACGGTTGTTGACCGTCTGCCTCAGCGTGTGATGGTCGGGATCAAGACTTTGAAGGGAGCGTGGCCGGAACTGGTGGTCGCAATGCGCATAGCACCGGCCAGCGACCCCTTGAGCTCTGGCGCCGTATTTGGCGGGAGCCAATAAATATGCAGCTCCAGTCCTTTCGGCCAGGTTTTCGGCATCAAGGCATGGTGTTGATCGCTGTGCTTTGGTTGGTGGCGGCTCTGAGCATCATCGTAACGGGGCTTACGCGCTCCGTGCGCGAAGAGGCGCGGATGATGTCTCGTGCACGCCAAAGCGTAGAGGCCTTGGGTATAGGAGACGCAGCCATTCAAATCGTGCTTCAGGGCATGTCGGCACAGTCCGCTCCTAGAGGGCGCTTGGACGAGATCGATGTCGCATACCGAGGTGTGCCAGTCTCGGTGCAGGTGATGCCGCTCAACGGATTGATAGATATCAATGCTGCTGCGTTGCCATTGTTAACGCGTCTTTATGCTGTGGCGGGGGGCTTGCCTGCAGAGGCGGCTGAAGCGTTGGCTCAAGCGACGGTGGCTGCCCGTGAGCGAAAAGACTCGGGGGGGCGTGCGGCGCGATTTGAGGCAGGGGAGGACCTGCTCCAAGTACCGGGTATTGATTACAGCCTCTATGCTAGACTTTCCGGCCTCATCACCGCAGATCTTCGGGGTGGCGGCAAAGTCAATCCCATGGCTGCGCCACTGGAGGTGCTCGCGGTCTTGGCCGACGGCGATGTCGCCGTTGCCCAGCGCATCGCGGCAGATCGCCGCGCTGGGCTGGAAGGTATTGACACCACGGCGTTGAATGCCGGGGCCATCGATAACGCAACCGTTCGGCGTTTTCGCTTGCAGGCGCGTGTGCCCCTTGTGGATGGCACGTGGGTGCGGGTTGCTCGAACAGTTGACCTCACTCCGCGTGCTCGCGACGGCATGCCTTGGCACACTTTTTCGTCTGGCCACAGTTTTGAATCCGTGGGCCAAAAAAACAATTAAAGCACCATGCAGTCCATCTCCTCGGATGCCCGCTTTTTGGGGGTTGACCTGAAAGCCTTGTGGCAAGAGACATGCCACTCATGGCGGCGAATCCACGAGTGGCCTGGGTTATCCTGGCTTACACCAGCCGTGCCGGTGATCCTGTACCAGGCCGATGGAGCCCAATCCTTTTGGTTGGGGGATGCGCTGCAGCCCATCGATCTCGATAAAGCGAAGACGAGTTTTGTGGCGGTGGAATTGCCCGATGATCACGTTCTGCGGCGGACCCTCACCTTTCCCCAAATCGATAGCGCCGACATCGCCGCTGCTGTAGCGCTAGAGGCGCGCACGAGTAGCCCTTTTTTGGCCCAGGATCTGGTATGGGGGCATTGCACCCGCCCGGTTGAGGGGGGAGGTACGCGTAGCGTTGAAGTGGCAATGGCTTCTCGCAAGCAAATTCAGGCCTATCTTGCAACCCAAGTTGGAAAGTTGCCCGGCAACACTCCCCCTGAAGTTTGGGTGCTTGCCGATAAAACATGCCCCATTGTCCTCGGCGGGTACGGAGAAGTACATCGCGCCTCCCAGGCGGCGCGGCAGCGCCGTTGGGGCTATGCCCTGCTGCTCCTGGCCTGTATGCTGTCTTTGGGCATTGCCGTGACTCCTACGGCCCAACTCCGATTGCGTGCAATCGAGGCGGTCGTGGCGTATGACGGCATCGCGCAGCGCACTGCCCCTCTGGCGCAGCAGCGTGAAGCACTCATGCAGTCGGTCGAGAAGCTGGGCTCGCTGTCTGAAATGCTCGCCGGACGCATCGAACCTTTGCGGGTTCTTGACAAGTTGACCAAGGTCCTTCCGGACGACACAGCATTGCAGAGTTTCCGACTCCAAGGGGTCAAGGTCACTATCGCCGGGGACACGGCCAACGCGTCAGCCTTGCTGCAATTGCTGGGTGAGCAGCCTGGTTTGCGCGATGTGCGTGCGCCTACGGCTGCAATGCGCATGCCGGGTGCATCCAAAGAGTCATTCGCCATCGAATTTGTGCTGGATCCGCAGCAATTCGGTGTCGTGGGTGCTGCAGTACCACTGGCTACTCCGCCCGTGAGTCAGGTGCCCGCACCTGCGGCTGTGGCGGTGCCTGCATCGGCAAGTGCACCCCCGCCGAACCCGAGCGCTGGCAGGTCGCCGACTCCGGGGGCGGCGCCGGGCGCTCCGGTGGCCACTTTCGGTGGGCGCGCCACGTTTGGCGGGACCATGCCAAAGGCGCCCGCGGTTCCAGCCTCTGCTGTAACGCAAGGGAGCAAGCCATGAAGATCGCCCTGTCTCGGGAGCGGATGCTGGTGGGCGCATCGGCGATAGTCCTGCTGTTGCCGCTTATTGCACTGGGCGGATACATCGTGCACAAGCATCAGTGGGCGCAGGCGCGATTGGAAGAACTGCTTCCCCGGTATGCGAGGTTGTCCGGGCTTGAAGCACAACGCTCGGATATCGCCGCTACGTTGGCGCGAGCCGATGCGGCCCGTGCCCAGTACACCTACCCCTCTACCCAGGATGCGAACCAGGCCGGCAATGCTGCACAGCAGCGCATACGTGACATTTTCAGCAGCGCAGGCCTGCAAGTGATCAGCAGCCAGGTATTGCCGGCAAAGGACGAAAAGAACTTTGATCGGATACCCATCATGGTGCGCACTGAAGGGGAAATGCTTGCGGTACAAAGCGCACTGGCGGTACTGAGCAGCCAAGTGCCTGTCATCGTCATCAACGATTTGGATGTTCAGTTGCCGGGCGGATTGGCCAACGCGCTACCCAAGGTTGCTCCACGCCTGACTGTCACATTCAGTCTCACCGTCTTGAGAGAGCGTTCCTGATGATGAAGCGTTACGCCTTGCCTCTTTTGGTGTTGGTGAACATCGGTCTCGCCCTGACTCTTGCATGGATGTGGGTAGGGAGCGATGGCAGCCTGCGCAATACCCACTGGAAGGCTCCACCTCCACACCAGACCGACTTCGCTTCTATGGTGCCTGCCTTGCCTGGGCCTGGCTCGGCAGATACCAGCCAGTTCATTGCCATGTTGGACCGTCCGCTCTTTTCCTCGTCGCGACGTCCGCCCCCGCCGCCACCCCCGCCGCAGGCTGAGGCTCCCCAGGTTGACACCCTTGCTACCGCAAAACTGTCAGGCCTTTTCTTTGGCGACGGTGTGGGGGGCATCATCATCCATATCGACGGCAAGCCTCGACGGGCCAAACTAAACGACCTCGTGGAGGGATGGACGGTGAAATCCATTCAAGGCCGTGCCGTCACATTGGCGCGTGGTGGCGAAAGCCGTGTACTGCAGTTGCCGCGGGCCGCGGTGACCACCTACAGTGGTTTGCCATCGGCTCCGGGGCAGGGGGGGGCTAATGCCCCAGGCGGGGCTCCCGGTTCCAGACCCATAGGCGCTGCCCCAGCGGCGGGCGCGCCGGGGAGTGGCGCTTCTCCGGCAAGCGGCGGCGCCCCGCTCCGGGCTACGTTCGGCGGGCGCCGCTAAGCGCAGCCTGTCCCTTTATTACTGTTAATTGGCAACGCGTCATGACCCAATACCGATACGCTCTCACCACTGTTGCGCTGGCTGTGTGCCAATTCGCAGCAGCACAGGCGCCGCAGAAGGCCGAGGCACTTCCTGGCACCAATGTCGTCACTGAGTCTGGAGCTGCCTCGAAAGCCATCGCGCCAGCATCTGCGTCAGCAGCCAAGGCAGATGAGCACAAAACCGCCGAACCTCGCCTCATTCGAGGCAACGATCGAATTGTTGCGCCTGCCCGAACAGTGCCTCCCATCGAGGGGGCTCCGGTGTCGTTCAATTTTGAAGAAGCGCCGGTGGCTGAGGTGGTCCGCACAATCTTGGGAGATGTGCTCAAGGTCGATTATGTGCTGCACCCCCCACTGAGCGGAACGGTAACTTTGGCAACGCGCAGTCCCATGCCTCCAGACCAGGCAGTGTTTTTGCTCGAAAGCGCACTGCAGGCCAACGGCTTGGCCATGATGCGGGACGCTCGGGGTTCATACCATGTGGGAAGGCCCGAAGCCCTCAGGAATATTGGCGGTTCGGTCAGGCAGGTGGGCAATGGCCCGTTGCCTCCGGGTTACGGAGCGATCGTGGTTCCGCTTCAGTACATCGGAGCGGCAGAGATGGCGACCATTCTCAAACCCTTGATGCCCCCCGATGCCATCGTCCGCGTGGACAACATTCGCAACCTGCTGGTGCTCACTGGCACCCGTACCCAAGCCGAGGGCTGGCTGGATCTCATCAACACCTTTGATGTTGATTTGCTCAAGGGCATGTCGGTTGGATTGTTTCCACTCAAGCATGCCTCGATCAAAGAAGTGGAGGCTGCGCTTCGCCTTGTGAGCGGGGCTCCACAGGCGTCAGGAACGGGCGGTTCGTCGGTGGCGGCGTCGGTTGGGGTGCCGGGTACTGCCGCAGCATCCGCAGGCGCTTCTGCCGCCGCGCTGGGTGAGAACAGCCCCTTGTTCGGTGCGTTGCGCATCATGCCGGTCGAGCGGCTCAACGCCGTTTTGGTGGTCACGCCCCGTGCAGCCTATCTCGAAGAGGCCCGCCGCTGGATTGAAAAGCTTGACCAGCCGAGCGACGGCGGAGCGGAGCCCCAACTTTTCATCTACCGTGTGCAGAATGGCAGCGCCCGGCATCTTGCCGGCGTGCTCTCGGGCATCTTCGGTACTGGACAGCAAACGGGGGGGTATGTGGCCAACAGCGGTGTCGCGCCCGGGTTGGGCACAAGCACGGGTACATCGTTCGGCCAGCAACAACCATTTGGAAACACGGGTGTCCAGGGTGGCGGATTTGGTGGCAGTAACTATGCAACCAATTCATTGGGTGGCAATACCTTTGGTCGCACTGCGACGGGCGTGGGGGCTTTAGGCACGCAAAACCGCACGAACCAAGGCGTGGCCACTGGTGGGGTCGTGGCCGCCAATCTGGGCGGCGTGCGCGTCAT
Organism: Acidovorax delafieldii 2AN; assembly: GCF_000175235.1. Lineage (GTDB taxonomy): Bacteria > Pseudomonadota > Gammaproteobacteria > Burkholderiales > Burkholderiaceae_C > Acidovorax > Acidovorax delafieldii_B. The sequence goes on from NZ_ACQT01000011.1 coordinate 21,498, forward strand.
GGCTGACGAACAGAACAATTCCATCCTTGTCTGGAGCACGCGTTCCGATTTTCAGAAAATCGAAAACACGCTCAAGCGGCTCGATTTGCCGCCTACGCAGGTGCTCATCGAGGCCAGCATCATCGAGGTCACGCTGGGCGACGACCTCAAGTATGGTCTGCAGTGGGCATTCTCTGACACCCATCGTGGCGGCCCCGGGAGCGGTTTGATCGGGGCGCTGCCCTCGGCCTCCACCGGCGGCTTTTCCTATACGCTCAAGGACACCCTCGGAAACATGCGCGTCACGCTCAATGCGCTGGCCGCCAAATCGCTCATCAAGGTCATCTCCAGCCCCTCGCTGATGGTGCTGGACAATCAGACGGCGACCATAGCCGTTGGAACCCAGCAGCCCATCCGTACGGGGGAGACCACCAACCTCAATACAGTCGGCAATTCCACCACTACCACCTACCAGTACAAAGACACGGGCGTTCAACTGTCCGTGCAACCGTCGGTCAACTCAGGCGACCTTGTCACCATGGACATCAGTCAGGCCGTCACCGATGTTGGGGACGAAGACACGGTGACGGGCCAGCGCGCGTTCCTGCAGCGTCAGATCAGCAGCAAGGTTGCCGTGCGTTCGGGTGAGGCCGTGGTGCTCGGCGGTCTTATCAAGGACAACTCATCCTCTGGCAGATCGGGGGTGCCTCTGTTGAGCAGCCTGCCGGTGGTGGGAGGCCTTTTCGGCGCTACCACGAGCAGTAGCGGGCGCACCGAATTGCTGGTGGTCATCACGCCCAAGGTGGTTCGCTCTGACCCTGAAATCCGGCAAGTGAGCGAGGAACTGCGCGATCGACTCAAGGGTCTGTCTACCATTGACATGAGCGATCGTGCAGCCGCACGCCCGGCGCCCGCTGCGCCTGCATTGCAGCCTTTAACCCCGCCTTGAAGTTATTGTTCAGTCGGTTTTTATCAAGCGTGAATTGTTAATAGAAGGAAACCATCAAGATGAAGACTCCCTCGTGGAAGCACTCGCGCGTTCTCTGGATGCCTGCGTTGGCCGCTGCAGCCGCCTTGGGCCTGGCCGGGTGCGCCACCCTCTCCGGGCCCCCCGAAAAGGTGGTGGAGCAGCGCTCGGGCGAATACTGGAAGGCGCGTATTGCGGGCGACTACGTCAAGGCCTATGAGCTTTCCACCCCTTCCTATCGCAAGCTAAAAACGTTGGAGCAGTTCCGCATGCAGTTTGGCCCCAGCGTCAGCGTGCAGGACGCCGAAGTGGCAAGTGTGGCGTGTGAACCGCAAAAATGCACGGCCCGCATGAAAATCAGCGCCAAGCCCGCTTTGATTGGTGTGAAATTGGGTACGATACCTTTATACATGGATGAAATCTGGCTGCTTGAAGACGGTCAGTGGTGGCACTATCAAGAGCCTTGATAGAAGGTCATTGCTGTGGCTGGAAGGCTCTGTGTAGTGGATGTGCATTGCGGTGTTGCTTTTCTTCAACAAAGGGTTTTTTACAAACTTCTCGCTGTACTTGCCTCTGACACGCTGTGCTACCATCCCCTAGCGTAATCAATCGTGGTAGTTGCGCTTACCAACTTTTTTAACTGGAGTTCTTGATATGAAGAAAAATGTTCTGGCCCTGAGCATTGCTGCCATGATTGGTGGCCTGGGCTTTGCCGGCGCTGCATCGGCGCAGGTGGTGTCGCCTTTGACGGTGAACGAAAGCGGCACGGGTCACATGCTGCTGGTGCCTTACTACACGGCGCAAAACGGCAACATGTCCGTGTTCCACGTGGTGAATACCGATACCGCCAACGGCAAGGCTCTGAAGGTGCGTTTCCGCGGTGCTTCGAACTCTGACGACGTGCTGGACTTCCAAGTGTTCATGTCGCCTGGCGATGTGTGGACCGCTGCCGTGACGCAAGGTTCTGACGGCGTTGCCAACCTGGTGACCGCTGACGGCACCTGCACGCTGCCCGCCATCGCCAAGGGTGTGGCTGTGCCGTTCGTGCAAGACCGTCTGCCTTCCGCTATGACGGCTGCTGACAAGGCTAATAACACCCGTGAAGGCTATGTTGAGATTTTCAACATGGCTGACATCACCAGCGCCAAAGATCCTCTCTTTGGTGGTGTTGGTAATTTGGTGCCTGTGAATGCGCCCCTGTACACGGCCATCAAGCACGTGAATGGCGTGGCTCCTTGCACGGACTCCGTTCTGCAAAGCACGCTGACCACAGAGGCTGCGACTGCCGGTTTGGTCGCTCCTACTGATGGTCTGACGGGTTCGTGGTACATCATCAATGTGCCGCAAACGACTACGTTCGCTGGCGCTGCCAATGCCATCGTGGCAACGGGTACCACGAACAATGTGTTCTCCGCGCAGAGCACTGGTACGGCAGGACTGTTCACGGCAGATCCACTGTTCAAGTCGGGTGTTTTGACTGCTCAGAAGTACGACGTGCCTGATCTGTCGACGCCTTATGTTGGCGCTGCATCGCAAGCCGCCGCAGATACGCAAGCTTCGCAGTTGACGGCTGCTTTGGCTCATGCACAGGTGATCAACCAGTATGCCAACGATGCCAGCATCACGGCGAAGACTGACTGGGTGTTCTCGATGCCTACCCGTCGTTACAGCATCGCTGCTAACTACAAAGCACCCATCGGTGCAGGTGTTTTGGCGACCTCTGCGTATGCAGCTGCCTCTGCCACTGAAAAGGCTGCCGCTTACCGTCTGATCAACGATGGTGTGACGGGTTCTTATTTCGTTACCGCTTCGAACACCACGGTGAACTCGATTGGTCAGATTTGCGCAAGCTCCATTGGTGCTACGTTCTATGACCGCGAAGAGACCTCCAAGACCTCTGGCGCAGTGTTCTCGCCTGGCACCGTGTCCCAGACGCCTCTGTGCGGTGAAGTCAGCGTGCTGAGCTTTGCGGATGCTGGTGCTTCCGTTCTGGGTGCTTCCGTGGCGCGTTCTAACGTGACCGGCGCATACACGAACGGCTGGGGCCGCATTAGCTTCTCGGCTGGCGTGCCTGTCCTGGGCGCTTCGTTTATCAAGCTGACCAACCCCGCCGCTTCGGCTGGTGTGTCGGGCAACTACGGTATCACGTGGCCCCACGCTTACAAGTAAGCACGGCACTTTTCACGCTAGCGTGATCTAAAAGGCGGGGGTAACCCCGCCTTTTTTTATTCTGACCTTGGTGACAAGTGGTAATTTCAATGAACGTTTCACGATCTTCTCTTGCAATCCGTGCCTCCATGCTGGCTGTTTCCATGGCAGGTTTCACTGCACACATGGCGTGGGCTGCTGGCCCGGTGCTGGCACAGGGTCCGCAAGCGCATATCACTGCTGAAGATATTGAGGCTGATGCGCTACGCATGCCCGAAGAAATGCGGGCATCTGTACTTTCCCGGCCGAAAACAGTGTCGCAAATCGCTAGCAATCTGTATGCGCGCCGTGCCCTTGCCAACAAGGCACAGGCCGAAGGCCTGGCGAGCGACCCCCACGTAGCCGCCGCATTGCAAGTGGCCCGCGACAAGGTGCTGTCCGATGCCCTGCTGGCCAAGATCGACAAAGACAGTGCTCCAAGCGACGCCGTGGCCGAAGGCCAGGCGCGCAATATCTATAAGGCCAAGCCTGACAGATTCCAGGCCCCTGAGCAGGTTCAGGTGCGCCATATCCTGATCGCCGGCACCGATGGAGGCGCCCGTGCGCAGGCGGAAAAAGTTCTCGAAGAACTCAAGGCAGGTGCGGATTTTGCCCAACTGGCCAAGGAGCGTTCGGCAGATACCGGCAGTGGTGCCAAGGGTGGCGATCTGGGCCTGTTTGCACGCGGTCGCATGGTGCCCGAGTTTGACGAGGCGGCATTTGCACTGAAGCAGCCGGGCGATCTGAGTGGCATCGTTGAAACCAAGTTTGGTTTCCACATCCTCAAGCTGGATGCTCGGCGCCCCGCCGGACTGCGCCCCTACGAAGAAGTGCGCGAAGAGCTGATCAAGGAAGTGCGCGGAAAATTGCAGCAGGATGCCCGTGTTGCCGAAGCTGAAAAAGTCCAACAGGGCCTGACAATCAACAACGAGGCGATTGAAGCGTTTGCTGCCACCCATAAGGCTGCGCCTTGATGCGCTGAGTCGCCAACTGGCCAAGGGCGGTAGCCTTTGGCCGCTTGGATGTTTCTTCGCCTAGCCAAATCCTGCATGTTGACTTTGTGGACTGAAATGCGCGCAGTGTGGAGTGCGCGAGCCTTGGTGTGGGTGCTCACGCGGCGTGAAGTCGCTGCCCGTCATGCGGGCACTGCCGTAGGAGTGCTGTGGCCGTATCTGCAGCCCCTGCTCACGGTGGCTGCGTACTACTTGGTGTTCGACGTGGTGTTTTCCATGCGTCTGGGCGCTGAAGCGCCCACGCACGCCGTGGGCACCTTCTTGGTGGTAGGCGCGTTGCCCTGGATGGCGTTTTGCGACGCCGTCTCACGCGGCATGAACAGCCTGATCGAAGCTGGTGGCCTGCTTCAAAAAACCCCTTGCCACCCGTGCTGCTGGTGGCGCGCGCCGTGCTGGCCAGCATGGTGATCTACGGGCCGTTGCTGTTGCTGGTGGCTTTGGCCTATGCGCCGCTGCACCATTTCAGCCTGGCTGTGCTGGCCCTTGCACCGCTACTGGCGCTGCAATTGATTTTGTGCCTGCTGCTGGGTTACTTGCTGGCCATACTGGCTGCTGCCCTGCGCGACACCGTGCAACTGGTGGGTTTTTTGCTGTCGGTGGGTATCTATCTCACACCTATCTTGTTTCCGCTCAGCCTGTTTCCTGAGAACTGGCGCTGGGTGCTGTGGTTGAATCCTGCGACGGCGCTTGTGCTGGGCTACCAGCAGGTGCTTTTGCTCGGAGCGTGGCCGCCTGCCAGTGTGTGGCTGGTGGGGTTGCTGTGGCTGGCGGGGCTGGCGCTGGCGCTGAATTTGGTGGTCGAGCGCAGTCGCGACCAGTTGGTGGACTGGCTATGACGCGCCACGCGAGCAACAGCAACACCGTGCTCAAGGTGCAGGGATTGGGCAAGGAATACAAACTCTATGCTTCACCGCGCGAGCGGCTTAAAGCCTTGGTAACGGGCCACGCCCGCCACCGCAGCCATTGGGCGTTGCGCGATGTGTCGTTCGAATTGCAGCGTGGCCAATGCATTGGCGTGATTGGCGATAACGGTGCGGGTAAGAGCTCGCTGCTGAAGCTGCTGGCCGGTACTTTGCAACCAAGCACGGGCACCATCGAGCGGGTGGGCCGTATTACAGCCATTCTGGAATTGGGTGCAGGTTTCCACCCCGATTTCAGTGGGCGCGACAACCTGTACTTCGGTGGTAGCCTCATCGGCATTGACCACGCCGAAATGGCGCGGCTTGAGCCTGGGATCATCGAGTTCTGCGAACTTGGGGAGGCGCTGGATCGGCCGGTCAAGACCTATTCGTCGGGCATGGCGGTGCGTCTGGCCTTTGCGCTGGTGACGGCGGTGCAGCCCGATGTGCTCATCATCGACGAAGCCTTGGCCGTTGGCGACCAGCATTTTCAGAAAAAGTGCGTGGAACGCATCATGGAATTCCGCAGCAATGGCTGCACGATCTTGTTTTGCTCCCACAGCCCCTACCACATTCGCCACCTGTGCGATGTGGCGCTATGGCTCAAGGGCGGGCAGGTGGCACAGTTTGGCGCTACCGAGCCAGTGCTCGCGGCATACGACCACCACACGCGCCAGCGTTTGGCAGATGAGCTGCCGGTGCACGAGCATTATGGTCAAGAGGCACCGCAACCCGCACCTGCCGCAGAAGCACCGGTGGCGGCCATAGATGCAGGTAGCGCCTGCATTCTGTCGGTGGATGTGAAGGACTTGGGCGAAGCTCAGGGGGAGCGTCCACCGGTGCTGCATAGCAACGATTTGGTGGTAACCATCACGGCACGCGGGCGTGGCGACGAGCGTCCGAACATTGGCTTCATGATCGAGCAGTCCAAGGGGGTTGGTATCACCTCGCTGGCCACGCATGAAGACGGTGCCGCACCAGTGCAGTTGGAGGATGGTAGTTGGCGTTCGGTGCTGACGTTTCCTGATTTGCCGCTGCACAGTGGGGACTACGTTATCAGCGCTTTCCTGTTCGACGAAACCGGATTGGCCGTCTACGACGAGTGGTTCCAGTTTCTGCATTTCAGCTTTATCTTCCCAAAGCCCTTGCCTGGGCTTGTTCGCTTGCCTCACCACTGGAGTTAGTGTCTTTGCAGCAGGCTTGTTCCTGCGGAGCAGGATAATCCCCAAGTTATGACAACTTCAAAGAATGCCCTCAGTGCGGGGCAGCAATTGTTGCAGGAAGGCCGCCAATTGCTGGCGCAAGGTGATAGGGTCGGCGCCGCACAGGTGCTGACTCGTGCGCGGGATGAACGCGATACGGTGCTGGCCGCCCATGCCCTGATTGAGAGCAACGATCTGGTGGGCTCGTTCACCAACATGATGGGGCTGGATTGCTCCATTGCTCCAGAAGACGATATCTTTGGCTTTTTTAACAACCATCCTTCCAGCCATAACCCTTTGCGCGACTATCTGGCTGACGGCTGGCGAACCCTGGCGGAGCTGATGCTGCTCTTGGAGGCGGTGGACCAACCTTTGCTCAAGATACCGCGGGTGCTTGAGTTTGCCTGCGGTCATGGCCGGTTCACCCGCCATCTGGTCAAGGCATTAGGTGCCGAGCGAGTGGTCGTGTCGGATGTAGTGCCGAGCGCGGTGGATTTCTCGCAAAACACGTTTGGCGTTGGGGGATTCTTGTCCGCCAGCGTTCCTGAGGATGTGCAATGGCCGGGGCGCTACGATCTGGTGTTTGTTCTGTCGCTGTTCAGCCATTTGCCGCGTAGCACCTGGGCGCGCTGGCTCAAAGTACTGTATGAGGCGGTAGCGCCGGGCGGGCTTCTGATTTTCAGCACGCATGGAACCAAAGCGGCCAGATTCGATAGCGTTCAACTGGACGCGGAGGGCTTTTTCTTTGCGCCGTCCAGCGAGTCGCACGCCATTGATACACAAGAGTACGGTACGGCTTTCACTTCCGAGGCATTTGTGTTGCAGCGCATCGCAGAAACTTGCGGGGCTGAAAGCTTGGTACATCGGTCTCCCGTGCATTTTTGGAACCATCAAGACGCGTATGTGCTGCGGCGACGTTGATCCGGTGAGTAAGGGATGCACCGCTGACCACCGCCAGAAGGCGGTGCCCCAATGAATTGGAGCTTACGATTGCAGGAGCGCGTGTGGGGCCTCGCTCCGTGGGACGCTGGTCGTATCACCGACGAGTGGTTTCGCGCGCACTTCGAATATGCGGCCGATGTGGTGCAGCACTGGATGGGTAATGTGCTGGATCTGCCCACGGCACGGCTGCTCAACTTCGGCTGCGGCGATGGCATTACCGATCTCGCATTGGTGCTGCGCCACGGAGCAACCGCTATTCATGGTGTGGACATTCGGCGTGAATATGCCAAGCTGCCTCGCATTGCGCGCGAGCAACTCGGAATGTCGCGCATTCCTGCAGCGTTGACTTTTGAAACCATTACTCCCAGCGCGCCGTTAGCCGGTAAGCGGCCTTTGGTGGACGGCATCATGAGCTGGTCCACCTTCGAGCACGTGCAGCGCGACCAGCTCGCACCAATTTTTCATGATCTGTATGCATGCCTAAGGCCGGGCGGGTATTTCTTCATACAGATCGAGCCGCTGTTCTATTCGCCTTACGGCTCACACTTGCGTCGTTATGACGATGTGCCGTGGCACCACTTACTAGCCACCGAAGAAGAATTGTGGAGCGTCATTCAAGCCCATGATGGTCCGATTGATGCAGCAGAGACCGATTTTGGTTTTGCCGATTTTGGCGTGGATGGCTACAAGAAATTTGTATTCAACGAATACCGTGCGCTCAATCGCCTGACCGCCGACGAACTCGTGGCGATTACGACCGGTGCGGGTTTCAAGCTGGTACGGCAGGAGCGCAGAAGTCTCGACATGCCTATTCCTGTGGCACTGCGTGGCAAGTACCCTGATGATTGGTTGCTCAACAACGAAATTTTCTTGTTGCTGAGCAAGTAAAAGGTTGCGCTGCTTAACCGAGCCGGTGGAACGGCGTGCTTGTGAGCAATCGCCGCTACTTGCATGACCGTTAGTCGATAGTCAGGCTATTGGTCAGGGCCAGTCGTCACGCGAGCTCACTCAGAACACTGCCACGTGTACCGGTTTTCTAGGCGCGTAACCAGTTCTTCACTCGCGTTTGCCAGTGCTGTGGAATGCGCTGGGCCACGCCCCGTAACAGTGGATGCGAGCGCAAACGTACTACTCCCGTGAGCAACAGCGACTTGGCTCCGCCGCTAGCGCTGGCAGGTGCAGGCACATGTTCCTGTAGAAACGCCATGGAAAGGGGCGCTGCCGTTGCGGCTAGGGGCACGCCTGCGAGATAGTCGCGCTGGTAGTGCCAGTCGCTGGCCATTGTGCCGCCTGCCTGCGCGGGCGGTTGGGGAGGCTGGCCCGTGGCAAAGTGCTGCTCGCGCAGGGTGCTGAACAGGTTCATGCATTCAGCCGCCGACATGTCCCAGCGCACCACCCAACTCCAGGGGCGGCCGGCCAGCCGTTCGGGGAAGGCTCCCAGGTCGGGCGCGACCACAGGCAGGCCGCCCTGCAGGCTGGCGCTGAGGGTGTAGCTGTAGGTCTCTGGCCATTGGGCTGGAAACCAGACCAGGTCAGGTTGCAGCCACTGCAGAAGGCCTGGCAAATCTTCGTCTTCATAGCTGCCATGCACGGTGAGATGGGCGCGTGGCTGCGTCTGCAGGTGGCGGTAGCCATAGCCCAGCAGATGAAATTCGATGGGCGCTTTGCGCCGGGCTGCCTCCAGCGCGGTGGCTTCGAGCAGGTCGGCTCCCTTGATGGCGCTGAGGGCGCCCAGCACCACAATCTTGAGGGGCGCACCCGCTGGTAGCGGCTTGGCGTGGGGCGTTGGAGGTGGTGGGGTATCCGGCGCCGCCATGTCGGTATGCGGTATGGCGCGCACGCGCGCACCCGGGGCAAAGTCTGCGATCCGGCGCGCAGTGTCTTGGCTGGGTGCTATGACCAAGCGGGCGCCGGTGAGGAAATGCCGGTTGCGGTGGCGCCAGTCGGCAATGGTGCCTCCACCCATGGGGGCAGGGTCCTGCGGCGAACAGCAGGTGCACTGGCCGGGCGCAAGTTCTCCGGCATAGCGGTTGTCGCTGCCCGTCATCGAGATGTGCGTGCAATAGCTGTAGAAGTCGTGGGCGGTGAAGTCGTAACCTACCCCCAATTGGGGGGGGAGATCCAGAATGAGCGGGTCGTGGCCCAGCAGGTGGTGGTAATGGACATGCCGAACGCCCAATTGAGTGAGGGCCTGTAAGAGGTCTTCGTATTGGTCCGCGAGCCGGAAGACAAGCTGAAAGCCTTCGTCCTTCCCTGCACTCTCCAGGCGCACGCAGCGATCGGGGGCCGGGGTGAGTGTTAGGAAGACGGCCTGGTCGCTGAGGTGCTGGGCCAGTTCGCGCATATGGCGCACGGTGCCGCCGGCGCGGTCGTGCAGCACCGCCAACACCACGGGTAGTCGGGCCTGAGTGATGCGTGCCACATCCAGCGCCAGGCGGTAGGGGCGGGCAGGGTCTGCCTGGACAAAGGCCATTACGTCGCGCTCGTAGCGCGGGTGCAGGCGGCGCAGCGTCTCCATGGCGGCCTGTTCGCGCGGGCTCTTGCTGTCGCCAAAACTCACGCCGCCGGTATGCAGGACGAAGGTGTCCAGCAGGTGCAGGTTGCGCCAGCCGGCCGCTGCTGCACGCTGGCAGAAATCGTTTTCCTCGCCGTAGCCCTTGCCGAAATTCTTGGTATCGAAGAGCCCCACCTGCGCCAGGCAGTCGCGGCGGATGTACATGCAAAAGCCCACGCCGGTGGGCACGTCAACGACTGCGCCAGGGTTGGTTTGGGCGCAAAGCGCATCCAGCCGCGCAGTGTCGTAGCCGGCCGGCAAATTGTTGTCTTTGCAGAACCGGGGATAGCTGCAGATGGTGGCGTTGTTGGAAAACGGCGTGACCGAGGCCACTTTGCTGTCGCCATAGGCTGCGCGGCGAATGCGGTCGAGCCAGTCGTTGGCCACTTCGGTGTCGCTGTTCAGCAGCAAAACGTCGTTGCTCTCGCTCAGGGCCATTCCACGGTTGACGGTGCCTACAAAGCCCAGATTCTCGGGGTTTTCGAGCAGAGTAATGCGCGCGTCCTGGGCTGCACGTTCGCGCAGCCAGGCCGTCACTTCGGGTTCAGGGCTGGCGTCGTTGATGATGATCAGGCGGTAGGCGGTTTGGCAGGTGCTTGCCAGCACAGAATCTATGCACAAGCGGGTGTCGTTCAGACCACGGTACACGGGGACGATGATGTCGACCACCAGTTCTGGCGGGGTCATCGGCACAGGGCGGGCTGTTGTGTTGGAGTGTGATGATCGCGGGGCGCGGCCCAGCAAGCGGTCCAGTCGCATCTTGGCGTGGACGATGGGACGGGTAGCGCGGAACACGGTGGAGGTTTCGATGGTGTGAAGGTGTTGGGCCAGTTCAGCCAGATCGCGCTGCAGGCGGGTGGCTTCCTGCTGCCAAGTGGCACGTTGGCGGGAAGCCGCCTGGGTGCTTTCTTCCAGGAGGATGTTGCGGCTTTGCGCCGTGGAAAGGGCTGTTTGCACCTGGCTCAGTTGCTCTTGCAGATGTGCCTGCATCTCGCGTGCGCCGCTTTCCAGCTGGACAATCCGGTCGTGCAGCGGCAACACCGTCGCCGACAGTGCCACGTAGTCGGCCGACATGGGCCAGCCGATCTCGACCTCAAGGCTGCCGCCACCGGGGGTGCAGCCAGCCAGGATGTCGCGGGGAATGGGTAGTTCGAACCAGGGTTCGTCTCCGGCCAGCAATAGCAAGGTGGCGCCCGATGCCGCGGGCATTGGGGCCTGCCAGACGATCTGGCTATGGGGCGTGGCAGCAAGCAGCGAGCGGGAGTCGGCTGTGGCCGACCACTGCCACAGTTCGGCTCCATCGGCGCTACGCAGCGCCAGGCGGTACAGGTGCATGAAGCCGGGCCGGTCGGCCGGGTCCAGGCGCAATTGGGTGATCGGAAGGGGCTGGCCGGGCAGTTCAAAGCGCAGGGTTTGGCGTTCCTCACCAATGACGCCCGACGCAGTGAATTTGTGCTCTTCGCTGTAGTGGCCGCCCTGGCCGATGTAGAGCTCGGCACTGAAGCGTGCCTGGGCACGCGAAGCAGTGAGTGCTGTGGGCACTTCGGCCTGCTGGACCTGGGCTGCAGGCTGTGCCACGCAAATGAACTGGTAGGTCAGTGCGTCTGGAGCGCCCAAGAGGTGCCTCGCCACGGCAGGGGGCAGACGGTCGAAAGCGACGTCGAATTCCGACTCGGGCAATTCACGGGCAATGGTGTCGATCACCTCGATGGCCCAGCGTTGCTCGCCCAAAAAGCGTGCCAGTGAGCGCCGGGTAAAGAAGCGCAGATGGGTGCGGTCGAGCAAGCCCTCTTCGCGGTAGAGGAATTCGCCCTCCAGCAGCTCGGCAATGAGGCCAATGTACCCGGCGTTGGGCACTGAAATCAGCACCCGCCCCTCGGGCTTGAGAAGCTGCCGGCAGGCTGCCAGCACCTGCTCGGGCCGGCTGAGATGTTCAAGCACGTCGGCGCAGACGATGAAGTCGTAGAGTTCGCCAGCGAAAGTTCCAGCCAGGTCGCACAATTCCAGGTTGTCCACCACCACGCGCCGATAGTGCGGGCGTGCGTGCGTGGCCTCGGCTTCGCTGAGCGTCACGCCGTCGACGGTGCAGCCGCGGGTTGCAGAAAGGTGCTGTCCTAGTGCGCCACTGCCGCAACCCAGGTCGAGCACCGTGGCTCCCGGGGCCACCAAGCTTGCCAGAACCGACAGCGACGTGCGTTCTCCCGGCGTGATGCTGCGCAGATATACGTGCAAATCTTCCAATGAATGCGTCATCCCGGGATTATGACGGCGGGCCCTGTGCATTTGTAACAGCGGTGCAAGCCGGAGCAGCGACAATGACGCCTTGATGAATGCTGTCCTACCCCCATCGCGCGGCCTTGTGGTTTCCGTGGTCAGCCATGGCCACGGCGCGCTGGTGCAGGCCCTGTTGAATGATATGGCGCGGCTGTGCGCCGCCACCGTGCAGCGCGTGGTGTTGACGCAGAATCTGCCCGAGCCTGAGCCCCTGCCACCACCGCAGGGTTGGCCATTTGTGTTGCAGTGTGTCAAGAATAGGACCCCCCTGGGTTTTGGTGCCAACCACAACAGGGCGCTGGCCGGCGCGACCGAGCCCTTTGTCTGTGTACTGAACCCCGATATCGGTCTGGTAGGGCACGACCCTTTTGCCCAATTGACAGAGTCCGCAGCGCAGCCTGGAACAGGCTGCGCATACCCCGTGCAGCTGGATGCCCATGGGCGGGTACAGGACAGCGAACGCGAGCTGCCCACGCCCTCGGCACTATGGCGCCGGCGCTTGCTCGGGCGCCGCGAAACCCGCGTCGACTGGGTGAACGCTGCCTGCCTCGTTCTGCCGACGACGGTCTGGCGCGCCGTGGGTGGCTTCGACGAGGCCTATTTCATGTACTGCGAGGATGTGGATCTGTGCCTGCGCGTGCGCCTGCAAGGGGGGGCGCTGGTGCGCGTACCTGTGCAGGTGGTGCATGCCGGGCAGCGCGCCAGCCACCGGCGCTGGGGGCATCTGCGCTGGCACGTGCGCAGCCTGCTGCGGTTGTGGCGCTCACCGGTGTATGGCAGGGCACGCCTTTTGTTACGTGGAGAAACCGGTGGCGCGGGTACCATCGGCCGCTCATGATTTGGTTGTCTTTGGTGGCTTTTCTGGTGGCGGTGCTTGCAGCGGGACTGATCGTTCGCTGGATGAGTGGTTCTGCGTCCGTGTATGGCGAAAGCATGCCGCAGCGCTTTCATCTGGGCGACGTTCCGCGCCTGGGCGGTGCGGCAATGCTGCTGGGCCTGGCGTCGAGCTGGGCGCTGGGGGTTGCCCAGACGCAGCCCCGCTGGGGTGACCCCGGTTCGCTGCGGCTGGAGGGGTGGGTGTGGATGTGGTTGCTGGCGCTGTTGCCCGCCGCCGTGAGCGGCATCGCTGAAGACCTGACGCAGCGGCTCACGGTGCGTTACCGGCTGGCGTTCACCGGCATGTCGGGGCTGCTGGCTATTACGCTGCTCGACATGAGCGTGCCCCGCCTGGGAATGCCGTGGCTCGACACGCTTCTGGTTTGGGCGCCGTGGCTGGGCCTGGCCATCGCCCTGCTGGCGGTGACCGGCCTGCCCCATGCCTTCAACATCATCGACGGCTACAACGGCTTGGCGGGCATGGTGGCCATCATCGTCTGCCTGGCACTCGCCCATGTGGCACTGCAGGTGGGCGACCGGGGCTTGGCGGCGCTGCTGGTTTCCACCGCTGCGGCGACCGGAGGGTTCCTGGTGTGGAATTACCCGCGGGGCATGTTGTTCGCGGGGGACGGCGGGGCGTACATCTGGGGCGTGGTGATCGCGCTGGCCAGTGTGTCGCTTGTGCAGCGCAATCCCGAAGTTTCCCCCTGGTTTCCACTGCTGCTGTTGATCTACCCAGTGTGGGAGACTGTTTTTTCCATTTACCGCAAGACGGTTCGCGGGGTGTCGCCCGGCGTGGCCGATGCGCTGCATTTCCACCAGCTCATCTACCGGCGCATCGTGCGCAGCGTTTTCCACAATGACGAGTCGCGCCGGGTGCTGATGCGCAACAACCGCACCTCACCCTACCTGTGGGGCTTCACCGTGCTCACGGTGGTGCCTGCCGTGCTGTTCTGGCGCAATACGCACGTGCTCATGGCATTTTGCGCGCTGTTTGTGGTGAGCTATGTGGTGGCCTATCTCTCCATCGTGCGTTTCAAGGTGCCCGGCTGGTTGCGGCGCTGAGCGGCGGGCGCGGCGCCTGCGGGAATGCGGCACAATTTGCGCCTCATTGTTTTCTCCGGATGGCACGCCTCCATGACCGACCTTCTTTCGATAGCACCCCGCGACAAGGCTGAAATACTGGCCCAGGCGCTGCCTTATATCCGCAAGTTCCATGGCAAGACCATGGTCATCAAATATGGCGGAAACGCCATGACCGACCCCGATCTCCAGGCCGATTTTGCCGAGGATGTGGTGTTGCTCAAGCTTGTGGGCATGAACCCGGTGGTGGTGCACGGGGGCGGCCCGCAGATCGAGACGGCGCTCAACCGGCTGGGCAAGAAGGGCCATTTCATCCAGGGCATGCGCGTCACCGATGCCGAAACCATGGAAGTGGTCGAGTGGGTGCTGGCCGGCGAGGTGCAGCAGGACATCGTGGGCCTGATCAATCAGGCGGGCGGCAAGGCCGTGGGCCTGACCGGGCGCGATGGCGGCATGATCCGCGCGCAAAAGCTCAAGATGGTGGACAGCAAGGATCCAAGCATCGAGCACGACGTGGGGCAGGTAGGCGACATCGTCGCCATCGACCCCAGCGTGGTGAAGGCGCTGCAGGATGACGCCTTCATCCCCGTCATCAGCCCCATCGGCTTCGGCGAGAACAACGAAAGCTACAACATCAATGCCGACGTGGTGGCGAGCAAGCTGGCCACGGTGCTGCAGGCAGAAAAGCTCATGTTGCTGACCAACACCCCCGGGGTGCTGGACAAGGAGGGCAAGCTGCTCACCGACCTCACGGCGCGCGAGATCGACGCGCTGTTCGCAGACGGCACCATCTCGGGCGGCATGCTGCCCAAGATTGCCGGGGCGCTCGATGCCGCCCGTGCGGGGGTGAACGCGGTGCACATCATCGACGGACGGGTGCCCCATGCCATGCTGCTGGAAATCCTGACCGATCAGGCCTACGGCACGATGATTCGCAGCCACTAACATGGCCCAAGCCCTCGCGCGGCGGCCCCGCTTCTCCCTTCGCTCCTGTCGCTGCGCAATGAAGCGTGGGGGGGCGCTGTGCGCGGGCCACAGGGGCGCGCGGTGCGCTCGGCCTGTGTGGACAGACCAAGCCATGCGTGGCCTGACGGAACGCCAGGGATAACTTTCATGCGCCTGCTCCTGGTCGAAGACGACGTGATGGTGGCCAGCGGCATCAAGCTCGGGCTCACCGACGCGGGCTACGCTGTTGACTGGGTGGGCAGCGGCGAGCGGGCCGAAGAGGTGCTTCGCACCGAATCCTTCGATGCCGCCATCATCGACATTGGCCTTCCCGCCATGGACGGGCTCGAGCTGACCCGCCGCCTGCGCCGCCCGGGCATGGCCAGTTCCGCCATGCCGGTGCTCATCCTCACAGCCCGCGATGCCCTGCACGACCGGGTGCAGGGGCTGGACCTGGGCGCAGACGACTACATGGTCAAGCCGTTCGAGCTGCCCGAGCTGCTGGCGCGCCTGCGGGCCTTGCTGCGCCGCTCGCAGGCCGCCACCACGGCGGTGCTGAGTTTTGGCCCACTGGAACTCGACACGGCGGGGCGCCGCGCCAGCGTTCGCTCGGGCGAGATCGACCAAGTGATCGATCTGGGCCCCCGCGAGTGGACGGTGCTCGAATACCTGCTCATCCACGCCCCCAAGCCTGCCAGCAAGGACAAGCTGTTGCAGGCGCTCACCGGGTGGGATAAGGAGATCACGCCCAATGCCGTCGAGGTCTATGTCTCGCGGCTGCGCGGCAAGCTCGAGCCGCACGGCGTTGCCCTGCGGTCCATCCGCGGTTTTGGCTACCGGCTGGAACTGCAACTGCCCTGAACCTGCGCCCCACCATGCAGCGGCCCCGACTTCGCGCGATGACTTCCGATCTGCGCAACCGGCTGCTGATGCTGCTGGTGCTGCCCCTGCTGGCGCTGGCCTTGGTGGGCGTCTGGCTCGACTACCGCTCGGCGGATGAGGCGGCCGAGCGCCATGATCTGCGCTTGGTGCGCCTGCTGCCCGCGCTGGCCGATTCTGTGCTGGCCCCGCCGATCCACGACAGCGGGCCGCCTCTGCTGCTGTTGGCGCCGCCGGTCGAAGACTTCCTGCGCCAGAACGCGGGCTACGCAAGCTACAGCGTGCGCGACACCTCGGGCCACCTGCTGCTGGGGGACGACTGGGTGCATGGCGCCGTGCCCACCACCCATGCGCCCGAGTTCCACAGCGTGGAGTTTGGCGGCGTTACCTACCGCGTGGCCGTGCAGCGCGGGCGCACGGGTGCCGGCGAGCTGGTGGTGGCGCTGGCCGATGGGTCCGACCCGCGCCAGCAATGGGCGCAGCAACTGCTGCTGCGCGTGCTGCTGCCCAACCTGGTGCTGGTCGCGGCGGCCGGTCTGGCCATCCACTGGGCGGTGCGCAGGGCCTTCAAGCCGCTGGTCGATCTGGCGGACGCGGTGGAGCGGCGCTCGCCGCGCGACCTGAGTCCCATCGATGAAACCGCATCGCCATCGGAAGTGCGCCCACTGGTGCACTCGCTCAACCGCCTGTTCGCGCTGGTGAACGCCCAGGCCGAAGGGCAGCGCCGCTTTGTGGCCGATGCGGCCCACCAGTTGCGCACGCCGCTGGCCGGGCTGCAGGCGCAGGTGGAGGCGTGGGCCCTGATGGCGCGGGCCTCGGTGCCGGCATCGTTGTCGCTCAATTTTAATAAGAAACACCCTCCAGCGCACGATCCACGTGCGCAAGGTGCTATTGTTTTAGGAGTTGATGAGATCGAGAAGCTGCGCAACGCCACGCGGCGCACGTCGCAACTCGCCCACCAGTTGCTGGCCCTGTCGCGCGCCGATGCCCGCAGCCTGGACGCCCAGCCACCCCAGCGCGTGGACCTGAAAGACCTCTGCGAGACACTGCTCGAAACTTTTCTCGACCCCGCCACCGGCAAGGGGCTCGACCTGGGGCTGGATGTGCAGCCCGTGCATGTCACCGGCCACGGTTGGCTGTTGCGCGAACTGCTCTCCAACCTGGTCGACAACGCCATCAAGTACACCCCTGCGCCGGGGGTGGTCACCATCCGCTGCGGGGTGCGGCGCAACGGGCTGAATCCACCCCGCGTGTTCCTGCAGGTCGAGGACGACGGCCCGGGCATCGCCGAGGCCGAGCGCGGACGCGTCGTGCAGCGGTTCTACCGCGTGCCGGGCGCGGCGGGAGAAGGCACCGGTCTGGGGCTGGCCATTGCTGACGAGATCGTGCGCGTGCACCACGCATCGCTGACCCTCGCACCCGGTGGGCACGGGCGCGGCCTGCTGGTGACGGTGGTCTTCCCGCCAGAAGCGCCGGGCGCCTGACGGGGCGCGGCGCTTGCGCCTCGGAGTGGGATGGGGCGAGTGCGGTCGTCGCTCAGAGTGCAGTGCCCGGCACCTGCTCGTGACCAGGCCTGCCGCCGTGAGCGAGGCCAGCCTGGGTACTCCTTGTAATCGTGGTCGTGGCCGTGGTTGCCGCTAAAGGGGTCAACGTGGCAATGGTGGGGCACATGGCTTCGCCGTTGTCGTGCGCACCGGCGCGAGGGTGGGCGATTGGCGAGGTGCAGCCAACGAAGGCGGACCGCCGTGCAGTTGCCGGCTTCGCGGGTAGGGGAACAGAGGTGGTGTGTAATGGCCACCCATGGCCGCTGCGTGCAAGGCCAGAAAACCTGGGCCTGTGCGCTCCAGCACCAGTGCGCTGGGCGGGCGCTGCAAAAAAGGGCTGTGCGAGAATCATTTCCACACATGATTTACGCACCGTCCCCTGCCGCGCAACCACTGCACAGCCCGTGCAGACGCGCCTTGCGCATGCACGGCGCTGGTGCCCAACCCATCCCCGTCGCGCATGTCTGAACTTCTGCCCGCACCCGAGCCCGCCAGCCATGCCGACGCGGGTGAAAACCCTCCTGCGCGCAAGCGCCCCAAGCCGGGCGAACGCCGGGCGCAGATCCTTCAGGCGCTGGCCCAGATGCTGGAGCAGCCGGGGGCCGAGCGCATCACCACGGCCGCGCTGGCGGCGCGCCTGTCGGTCAGCGAGGCGGCCCTGTACCGGCACTTCGCCAGCAAGGCCCAGATGTTCGAGGGTCTGATCGATTTCATCGAAGAGGCCGTGTTCAGCCGGGTGGCGCAGATTCTGGGGCGCGAGCAGCCCGTTCTTGCCCCATCGCTGGCCGGCGCCCCGCAGGCGGCGCGCGTGGTGGCGCTGGTGCTGCAGTTCGGAGAGCGCAACCCCGGGCTGGTGCGCGTGATGGTGGGCGATGCCCTGGTGCTGGAGCATGAGCGTCTGCAGCAGCGCATGAACCAGTTTTTCGAGCGCATCGAATCCACCTTGCGCCAGTGCCTTCGCCCCGTGGCGGACGAGGCCGGGTCGTCCACCCCCACCGTGGATGTCCAGGTGGCAGCCAGCGTGCTCACCGCGTTCATGCTGGGCCGGCTGCAGCGTTTCGCCCGTTCGGGTTTTCGGCGATTGCCAACCGAGCATCTCGACGCTAGTCTGGCGCGCATGCTCTGACGGAGCTGCCAGGCCAGCCCCGCCACTGCAGGGCCCGCCGCCGTCCGGCCCCTGACCGCTGTCATGGGCGGGTGGTGTGCGAACAACGTCCGGGCGGCACAAGCCCCCTTACTTTTGGAGGGGCTTTGCGAGCACTGCCCAATTTGCTGCAAAATAGCACGAACGTTCGTTTTATTTTCGCGCATGCCTTCCTCTACCAAATCCAGCCAAGTCACCCGTATTCCGCGCGCAGCCGGCAGCACGGGCCGGGCGTTGCAAAAGGGCCAGCAGACCAAGGCCGTTATCGTGGATGCCGCTCTGGGCCTGGCCACCCATATCGGCCTTGAAGGCCTGTCGATCGGCGCATTGGCCGATGTCACCGGCATGAGCAAGTCGGGCGTATTTGCCCACTTCGGCTCGCGCGAAGAGTTGCAGATATCGGTGATCCGTGAATACCACACCCGTTTCGAGCAGGAGGTGTTCTACCCCGCCATGGCTGCGCCGCGTGGCGTGGCACGCCTCCGGGCCCTGTTTGACAACTGGATGAAGCGCACCTCGATCGAAATTGACTCGGGCTGCATCTACATCAGTGGCGCCATCGAGTTCGGCGACCGCACGGGCCCCGTGCGCGATGCCCTGGTCAGTTCGGTGCTCACGTGGCATGCCGCCATGCGGCGCGCCATCGAACATTGCCAGGAGCTGGGCCAGCTGTGCGAGGAGGCCAGCCCCGAGCAGATGCTCTTCGAGATCCACGGCCTCATCCTCGCGCTGCACTACGAAGCGCGCTTCCTGCAAACCCCGGGCTCCATCGATCGGGCCATCACGGGTTTCAACAACATCCTGGCCCGCAACAGCCGAGTTCCTGTCGCAACGGGCCGCCACCTTTCCACCCAAACCACCAAGGAGTAAACCCATGCCTACCTACACGCCGCCCCTGCGCGACATGCAATTCGTCATGCACGAAGTGCTGAAGGTCAGTGATGAATTCAAGGCGCTGCCGCCGCATGCCGAGGTGGATGCGGACACCATCAACGCCGTGCTCGAAGAGGGCGGAAAGTTTGCCGCCGAAGTGGCTTTCCCGCTCAACATCAGTGGCGACACCGAAGGCTGCAAGCTCGACAAGTCCACCCACGAAGTCACCACGCCCCAGGGTTTCAAAGAAGCCTACGCCAAGTACGTCGAAGGCGGCTGGGCAGCGCTTTCGTGCGACCCGGCCTATGGCGGCCAGGGCCTGCCGTTCGTGGTGAACCAGTGCTTCTACGAGATGATGAACTCGGCCAACCAGGCCTGGACCATGTACCCCGGCCTGAGCCATGGCGCCTACGAGTGCCTGCACGCCCACGGCACCGAAGAGCAAAAGAAGATCTACCTGCCCAAGCTCACCAGCGGCGAGTGGACCGGCACCATGTGCCTGACCGAACCCCATTGCGGCACCGACCTGGGCCTGCTGCGCACCAAGGCCGAGCCCCAGGCCGACGGCACCTACAAGATCACGGGCGCCAAGATCTTCATCTCGGCCGGCGAGCACGACATGACCAGCAACATCGTGCACCTGGTGCTGGCGCGCCTGCCCGATGCGCCCGTGGGCAGCAAGGGCATCAGCCTGTTCGTCGTGCCCAAGTTCAAGGTGAATGCCGACGGCAGCCTGGGCGAGCGCAACGCCATCTACTGCGGTGGCCTGGAGCACAAGATGGGCATCCATGGCAACGCCACTGCGCAGATCGTGATCGACGGCGCCACCGGCACCATGGTGGGCCAGCCCAACAAGGGCCTAGCCGCCATGTTCGTGATGATGAACGCCGCCCGCCTGGGCGTGGGCAACCAGTCGCTCGGCCTGACCGAAGTGGCCTACCAGAACGCCCTGGCCTATGCCAAGGACCGCATCCAGATGCGCAGCCTCTCGGGTACCAAGGCCAAGGACAAGCCGGCCGACCCCATCATCGTGCACCCCGACGTGCGCAAGATGCTGCTCACCGCCAAGGCCTACGCCGAAGGCGGCCGCGCGCTGCAATGCTTTTGCGCGCTGCTGCTCGACAAGGAGCTGAGCCACCCCGACGAGAAGGTGCGCAAGGAATCCGGCGAAATGCTGGCCCTGCTCACCCCCATCGTCAAGGCCTTCATCACCGACAACGGCTACGAGGCCGCCACGATGTGCCAGCAGGTCTTTGGCGGCCACGGCTACATCAAGGAATGGGGCATGGAGCAGTACGTGCGTGATGCCCGCATCAACATGATCTATGAAGGCACCAACACCATCCAGTCGCTGGACCTGCTGGGCCGCAAGATTCTGGGCAACAACGGCGCCACGCTCAAGAAGTTCGGCAAGCTGGTGGGCCAGCTGGTGGAAGAAGAGGGCGTCAACGAGAAGATGGCCGAGTTCATCAACCCCATCGCCTACCTGGGCGACCAGATGACCAAGTTCACTACCGAAATCGGTTTCCGCGGCATGCAGAACCCCGACGAAGTGGGTGCTGCTGCCGTGGACTACCTGCGCGTGGCCGGCCACCTGGTGTTCGGCTACTTCTTTGCCCGCATGGCCCAGGTGGCTCTGCGCGAAATTGCCGCCGGCAACACCGACCCGTTCTACCAGGCCAAGCTGCAGACGGCGCGCTTCTACTTCGCCAAGCTGTTCCCCGAAACGGCGACGCTGATGCGCACCGCCCGTGCCGGCAGCAAGGTGCTGATGGACACCGACCTGGCGCTGGCCTGAGCGTCCGATCTGCCGATTTCAGCCTGAATTGCATTGGAGTCTTCATGAATAAAGCGCTAGCAGCTATTGTTTTTATAGTAACGGCCGCCCCGGTGTGGGCGCAGATGTCCCCCGTGGGCCTGTGGCGCAATGTGGACGACAAGACCGGCGAGGCCAAGGCTGAGATCCGCATTCGCGAGAACGGGGGCGCCCTCACGGGCGTGCTCGAAAAGCGGCTGTCGAAGGACGCCAAGCCCGAGGATCTGTGCAAGGAGTGCAGCGACGACCGCAAGGATAAGCCGCTGCTGGGCCTGGAGATCATCCGCAGCGCCAAGAAGGCCGAGGACAAGGAAGTCTGGGAAGGCGGCAAGATCCTGGACCCCGAAAACGGCCGCAACTACACGCTGCGCATGACGCCCGTCGAGGGCGGCAAGAAGCTGGAGGTGCGCGGCTCCATCGGCCCCTTCGGTCGTACCCAGACCTGGCTTCGGGTGCAGTAAGCCGCCTTCCCTCTTTTACACCCCCCCGTTTGCCTCGCGTTGGTCCAAGAGCCTGGATGCAACCCCTGGCCAAGGTCCCGACAAGCTCGGTCCGAACGGAAAGAACCTACACAAACCCATGTCAAGATTCCAAGTCAAGAAAGTCGCCGTGCTCGGCGCAGGCGTGATGGGCGCGCAGATTGCTGCCCACCTCGTCAACGTGAAGGTGCCCGTGGTGCTGTTCGACCTGCCTGCGAAGGAAGGCCCGAAAAACGGCATCGTCACCAAGGCCGTGGAAGGCCTGAAGAAGCTCAAGCCCTCGCCCCTGGGCGTGGCCGACGACGCGGCGCTGATCCAGCAGGCCAACTACGAAGAGCACATGCACCTGCTCAAGGAATGCGACCTCGTGATCGAGGCCATTGCCGAGCGCATGGACTGGAAGCTGGACCTCTACACCAAGATCGCTCCCCACGTGGCCAAGCACGCCATCCTGGCGTCCAACACCTCGGGCCTGTCGATCACCAAGCTGTCCGAAGTGCTGCCCGAGAGCATCAAGCCACGCTTCTGCGGCATCCACTTCTTCAACCCCCCGCGCTACATGACGCTGGTGGAGCTGATCAACACCCCCACCACCCAGCCTGAAGTGCTGGACCAGCTCGAAGCCTTCGTCACCAGCGGTCTGGGCAAGGGCGTGGTGCGCGCGCACGACACGCCCAACTTCGTGGCCAACCGCGTGGGCATTGCAGGCATGCTGGCCACCATGAAGGAAGTCGAAAATTTCGGCCTGACCTATGACGTGGTGGACGACCTCACGGGCAAGAAGCTGGGCCGTGCATCCAGCGGCACCTTCCGCACCGCCGATGTGGTGGGCCTGGACACCATGGCCCACGTCATCAAGACGCTGCAGGACAACCTGAGCATCGAGACCGACCCTTTCTACGAAAGCTTTGGCACGCCCGCCGTGCTGAAAAAGCTGCTGGAGCTGGGCAACCTGGGCCAGAAGACCAAGGCAGGTTTCTTCAAGAAGGTCGGCCGCGATGTGATGCGTTTCGAGCTGGAAAGCGAAGAGTACGTGCCCGCCGGCCAGAAGGCCGACGAGGTGTATGCCCGCATGCTCAAGAAGCCCGCTGCCGAGCGCCTGCGCCTGCTGCGCAACGCCGAAGGCGCGCCCGGCCAGTTCCTCTGGGCCATCCTGCGCAACAGCTTCCACTACGCGGCCGTGCACCTGGGCACCATCGCCGACAACGCCCGCGACGTGGACCAGGCCATGCGCTGGGGCTTCGGCATGAAGCAGGGCCCCTTCGAGCTGTGGCAGGAAGCTGGCTGGTTGGAAGTGGCGAAGATGATCCAGGAAGACATCGACGCTGGCAAAGCCCTGTGCAAGGCACCGTTGCCCGAGTGGGTCTTCAAGGGCCCCGTGGCCGAAGCCGGTGGCGTGCACACCGCACAAGGTTCTTGGAGCGCATCGCAGAACAAGTTTGTGCCCCGCCGCCAGCTGCCCGTGTACGAGCGCCAGATCTTCCCCGAGGCTCTGCTGGGCGAAACCAGCCTGCCCGACTGGCGCACCGCTGGCACCACCATTGCTGAATCGAAAGCCCTGCGCACCTGGACGCTGGACGGCCAAGTGCTCATCGCCAGCATCAAGAACAAGATGCACGCCATCAGCCCCGAAGTGATGGAAGCGCTGATGGAAGCGCTGGAACTGGCCGAGTCTGAGTACCAAGGCATGGTGATCTGGTCCGGCGACGCGCCTTTCAGCGTGGGTGCCGACCTAGAAGCCACGATGCCCGCCTTCATGGTTGGCGGCGCCGACGCGGTGGAAAGCATCGAGCAGGAGCTGCAAAACCTGATGATGCGCATCCGTTACGCGCAGGTGCCTGTCGTCGCAGCCATCCATGGCATGGCGCTGGGCGGTGGTTGCGAGCTGGCCGTGTATTCGGCCAAGCGTGTGGCGCACATGGAAAGCTACATCGGCCTGGTGGAGGTGGGCGTGGGCCTGGTGCCCGGCGCCGGCGGCCTGACCTACATCGCCCGCCGTGCGGCCGAGAACATGGCCCAGTCCACCTCCAAGGATGTGCTGCCGTTCCTGACCGAAGGTTTCACGGCCGCTGCCATGGCCAAGGTGGGCACCAGCGCGATCGAATCGCGCAAGCTGGGCTTCCTGCTGGATTCCGACATCATCGTTCCGCACAAGGACGAACTGCTGTTCGTGGCCATCAACGAGGCCAAGTCCATGGCCGCCAGCGGCTGGCGCGCTCCCCACAAGCGCCTGTTCCCCGTGGCAGGCCGCAGCGGTGTGGCCACCATCAAGGCGCAACTGGTGAACATGCGCGACGGCGGCTTCATCAGCGCCTACGACTTCAAGATCGCGTCGATGATCGCCGAGGTGGTGTGCGGTGGCGATGTGGATGCCGGCGTGATGGTGAGCGAGGAATACCTGCTCACGCTGGAGCGCAAGGTGTTCTGCCACCTGATCTCCCAACCCAAGACGCACGAGCGCATCCTGGGCATGTTGTCCACCGGCAAGCCGGTGAGAAACTGATGAAGCACCCTCTGAGTCGCTTCGCGCTTTCCCCCTCTCCTGCGGGAGGAGGACGCACTCTGTGGCCTGGCAAGGCCGGTTCCACGGGGGCGCTGGCACGGGCCGCGCTCGTTCTGTGCAATGCGGGCGACGTGCAACCTCATGGGCATCGGACATGAGCGAAGCACGCGCCCCCAACAAACTCCAGCGCTCGCTGATGCGCCTGGACGAGGCCCCCGCCTTCATGCGTGGTTTTGTGCAGAACATCATCCTGCGCCGGGCTGTGCCCTTCACCGGCACGGCCGGGGTGAAGTTCGTGTCGCTCACGCCTGAGCGGGTCGAAGTGCGTCTTGCCAACGAGCACCGTGTGCAAAACCACATTGGTGGTGTGCACGCCTCGGCCATGAACCTGCTGGCCGAGACGGCCACCGGCATGGTGGTGGGCATGAACGTGCGTGACGACTGCACCCCGCTGGCCAAGGAGCTGAGCATGGCGTTCAAGAAGCGCGCCATGGGCGGCCTCAAGGCCGTGGCCACGCTCACGGCCGAGCAGCGCGCCGCCATGCGGGCCAGCGACAAGGGCGAGGTGCAGGTGTCAGTCACCGTGACCGACGAAGCCGGCGTGGAGCCGGTCGAATGTGTATTTACGTGGGCCTGGGTTCCTTCCAGCCGCCCCGCCAAGAATTGAAGGAGTTTCACCATGGCTCAAAAACAAGTCCAGGACGCCTACATCGTTGCCGCCACGCGCACGCCCATCGGGCGCTCGGGCCGCGGCTACTTCCGCAACACCCGCCCGGACGACCTGCTGGTCGCCGCCATCCGCAGCGCGCTGAAGCAGGTGCCCACGCTCGATCCCCGGGCCATTGAGGACTCGATCATTGGCTGCTCCTTCCCAGAGGGCGAGCAGGGCATGAACATGGCGCGCATCGCCATGGGCCTGGCATTCGATCATCCCGTGGGCGGCGTCACCGTGAATCGCTTTTGCGCCTCGGGCGTGACCGCCATCCAGATGGCCGCCGACCGCATCCGCGTGGGCGAGGCCGATGTGCTGATCGCCGGCGGTGCCGAATCCATGAGCCTGGTGCCCATGGGCGGCAACAAGCCCTCGTTCAATCCTGAGGTGTTTGCCCGCGACGAGAACGTTGGCATCGCCTACGGCATGGGCCTGACGGCCGAGAAGGTGGCCCAGCAGTGGAAGGTGAGCCGCGAGATGCAGGACGCTTTCGCGCTCGAATCCCACTTGCGCGCCCTCAAGGCGCAAAAGGCGGGTGAGTTCACGGACGAGATCACACCGATCGACGTCATCGAGCGCACGCCCGACCTGGCCACGGGCGAAGTCCGTACCAAGACCCGCACCGTCAACCTGGATGAAGGTCCACGCCCCGACACGTCGCTCGAAGGCCTGGCCAAGCTCAAGCCCGTGTTCGCCGCGCGCGGCAGCGTCACGGCCGGCAACAGCTCGCAGACCAGCGATGGCGCGGGCGCGCTGATCCTGGCCAGCGAGAAGGCCGTGAAGCAGTTCGGCCTGACGCCGCTGGCGCGCTTCGTGAGCTACGCCGCGCGCGGCGTGCCGCCCGAAATCATGGGCATCGGCCCCATCGAGGCCATCCCGGCCGCGCTGCGCTACGCTGGCCTCAAGCACGAGGACATCGGCTGGTTCGAGCTCAATGAAGCCTTTGCGGCCCAGTCGCTCGCCGTGGTCAACACCCTGGGCCTGGACCCGGCCAAGGTCAACCCCATGGGCGGCGCCATCGCCCTGGGCCACCCGCTGGGTGCCACGGGTGCCATCCGCGCCGCCACCGTGGTGCACGCGCTGCGCCGCCACAAGCTGAAGTACGGCATGGTGACGATGTGCGTAGGAACAGGCCAAGGCGCCGCCGGCATCTTCGAGGCGGTTTAACTGGCTACTACGCGGGCGTCATGCGTCGTTGGGCGGTGCTCGCAATCCTCACGTACCGCAAGTACGCTCCGGTTGCTGCGCTCCGTCCGCCTAGCCTGACACCCGCTCGCTACGCCCTTGAGGGCGGGGTGTAGCCCCATTCCTAAGGGCGGAGGGGCCGCATGGCTGCTCCTCCATGGTTTCTGGCATCAAGTCGGCAAAGACCGGCGTGACACAAGGAGACACAGCATGAACAAGCAGACCTTGCGGGTCGATGAGGGCGCCAGCGTGGCGCTGTGCGTGTTCGAGCCCACAGGCGCGCCGCGCGCCAGCGTGGTCGTCGGCGGGGCCATGGGGGTGCGGCAGGACTACTACGCGGCGTTCGCACAGTGGCTCGCGCAGCAGGGCTTTCGCGTCACCACGTTCGATTACCGGGGCCATGGCGATTCGCTTGTGGGCCCCATGCGCGAGGTGCGCGCCAACCTGTTTGACTGGGCGCGCGACTACGAGGCCGTGATCTCGGCTGCGCGCGCGGCGCTGCCCGGGCAGCCGCTGTACCTGCTGGGCCACAGCTTGGGCGCGCAGTTGCCTGGGCTGTTGCGCAACCCCGGCCAGGTGGACGGCCTGCTCAGCGTGGCCGCCGGCAGCGGCTACTGGCGCGACAACGCGCCGCGCCTCAGGCGCATGGTGCCGTACTTCTGGTGGGTGCTGGTGCCGCTGGCCACGCGCCTGTGCGGCTACTTCCCCGGCCGCAAGCTGCGCAAGGTGGGCGACCTGCCGGCCGGGGTGATCCTGCAGTGGCGCCGCTGGTGCCTGAGCCCCACCTACAGCGTGGGCGCCGAGGGCCCCGAGGTGGCGCAAAGCTATGACGCGGTGCGCTTTCCGGTGCTGGCGCTGTCGATGAGCGACGACGAACTCATGACGCTGCGCGGCACGCACAATCTCGTCAACCTCTACAGCAACGCGCCCACGCGCGTCGAGCGCATCGTGCCGCAGGACGTGAAGGCGCTGCGCATCGGGCATTTCGGGTTCTTTCGCGAGCAGTTCCGCCAGAGCCTGTGGCCGCGCGCCGTGGGGGCGCTTCAGGGCTTGGGCGGGGCGGGGGCAGTCGCGGGAACGACCCCCTGAGCGCCATTTTCGCGGCACACTCACGGCATGACTTCCACCCCACATCCTCTGGACGAGGCGCTGCGTCTGTCGTCCACGACCCCCGGCCAGTACGAAGGCCACACCCACCCCGGCTACTGGAACATGGTGGGGCCCTTTGGCGGCGTGACGGCGGCCACGCTGCTGCGGGCCATCCTGCTGCACCCGGACCGCCTGGGCGACCCGCTGTCGCTCACGGTGAACTATGCGGGCGCGCTGGCCGAAGGCGCGTTCACGGTGCAGGCCGTGCCCGTGCGCACCAACCGGTCCACCCAGCACTGGACGCTGTCGATCCTGCAGCCCGACGCCGAAGGCGCGCCCGTGGTTACCACCACCGCCACGGCCGTCACCGCCGTGCGCCGCGAGACCTGGAGCGTGGGCGACACGCCCATGCCCCCCGTGCCGGGGCCGCTCGAACAGCCAGCCATTGCGCCCGGCTTTGGTTCGGAGTGGCTGGGGCGCTACGAAATGCGCCCGGTGACCGGATCTGTGCCGAGCGCCTGGGACGGCTCGGGCGACCACAGCCTCACGCAGCTGTGGATGCGCGACGCACCCCCACGTCCGCTCGATTTCTGTGCCCTGGCGGCGCTGGCCGATCTGTTCTTTCCCCGCATCTGGCTGCGCCGTGCGCGCCGCGTGCCCGCGGGCACGGTATCCCTCACGGTGTACTTCCACGCCAGCCAGGCCCAGTTGCAGGCGACGGGCACGGGCTACCTGCTGGGCCAGGCCCGGGGACAGGAGTTCCGCAACGGCTTCTTCGACCAGGCCGTGCAGTTGTGGAACGAGGCCGGCGCCATGCTCGCCACCAGCCACCAGATCGTTTACTACAAGGAGTGACGGCGCACGCCCCGCACGCGTGCGGCGCCCTTTCTTGTTTGCTTGCCCACTGCTCCGCAGTTCATCCGGAAACCCTCACCATGACCCAAGACATCCTCGTCCACACCGAAGCCGGCGTGGCCACCATCACGTTCAACCGCGTGGACAAGAAAAACTCCATCACCCGCGACATGTACGCCGCCATGGCCGACGCGCTGCAGGCCGCCAAGGACGACGCCAACGTGCGCGTGGTGGTGTTCCAGGGCGACGTGGCCATCTTCAGCGCGGGCAACGACATTGGCGATTTTCTGCAGCAGCCCCCCGCGGCCCAGGATTCGCCGGTGTTCCGTTTTCTGCGCGGCCTTGCGGCCTTCCCCAAGCCGGTGATTGCCGCCGTGTGCGGCCCCGCCGTGGGCATTGGCACCACCATGCTTTTGCATTGTGATCTGGTCTACGCGGGTGACAACGCGGCGTTCTCCATGCCTTTCGTGAACCTGGGTCTGTGCCCCGAGGCCGCGTCAAGCCTGCTGGTGCCGCAGATGCTGGGCTACCACCGCGCCGCCGAAGCCCTGCTGCTGGGCGAGCCCTTCATGGCCGAGGCCGCGCTGGAAGTGGGCCTGGCCAACCGCGTGGTGCCGCCCACCGAGTGCAATGCCTATGCCCAGGCCCAGGCCAAAAAGCTGGCAGCCAAGCCGCTGTCGTCGCTGATCGAAACCAAGCGCCTGATGAAGGGTGGGCAGATGGCGCGGGTGCTGGAGGTGATGGCCGAGGAAGGCGAGAGCTTTGGACGCATGCTGCGCGAGCCCGCCGCGCGAGAAGCATTCTCGGCGTTCATGGAAAAACGCAAGCCCGATTTCAGCCAGAGCTGAAATTGGGCACGCCGCGCAGCGGTGCGGGCGGCGCAGCGGCCCGGAGTATTCGCCAAAAACGCAAGCCCGATTTCAGCCAGTGCCGAAACCTGGCACCCCGCCAGTGTGTGGATTGCGCCGCAGACCCGAAGGAGGGGCGTTTTCGCAAAAAATGCCCACAAGCGCTTGTAATACAAGTGCTGAGTGCTATGAAAATTGATGAGCATGCTTGCGGCCTTGTGCCACGTCCGTTACTGCCAGGAACCCCATGAGCAAAACCACCAGCCCGCCTGTGACAGCCTTTGAACCGGAATTCATCGCCAGGCTGAGCGCTATCTTTGAAGAGAAAATCGTGTTCAACCAGGCGCTGGGCCTGAAGGTGGTCGAGCTGCGGCCCGACGGCGTCGTCGGCCGCATCGAGATGAAGCCCGATCTGGTGGGCCACTACGCCTACAACCGCATCCATGGCGGCGTGATCAGCGCGGGCCTCGATTCGATGGGCGGCCTGGCCGTCATGGCCGCGATCGGCGCCCGGCACATGGACGAACCGCCCGAGCAGCGCCTGCAGCGCTTCGCCAAGCTGGGCACCATCGACCTGCGCGTCGATTACCTGCGCCCGGGCATTGGCAGCCATTTCGAGCTGCGTGCCAGCGTGCTGCGCCTGGGCTCGCGCGTGGCGAGCACGCGCATGGAGTTTCTGGGCCCTGACGGTCAGCTCATGTCCACGGGGGCGGCGGCCTATATCGTTTCGTAGCGGCAGCAGGGCAGGGCGCACGGCGCCACGCGCACGTGTGTGCCGCTGCAAGCCTTGCAAGGGCATGCAACCAACGAGCGGTTTGGTTACCGTTCTTGCGTAACGAAGGCATCCGTGGCGCGCAGGCAAACCTACGATCCATCTCTTTTCAAGGAGATCCGATGGCCGTGCAAAACCCCTTCTTTGGCAAACGTGAAACCGAGTCGTTCCAGCCCCGTCAGAACACCTCGTCGTCTTCGGTTCTGGGGGGCACGCCGGTGGCTGGAAACGGGGCCTCGAACCCGGTGGCCAGCCCTGCGGCAGCAAAGTCCGTGGTGAGCGAGGGTACGGGCAGCAAGCTCACGGTGGGGCCCAACATCAAGCTCAAGGGCGTGGAAATCACCGACTGCGACACGCTGGTGGTCGAGGGCACGGTGGAGGCCACGATGGACTCGCGCGTGATCCAGATCGCCGAGAACGGCGCGTTCCGGGGCTCGGCCGAAATCGACATCGCAGAGATTCACGGCGAATTCAACGGCTCGCTGACGGTGCGCCAGAAGCTGGTGATCTACAGCACGGGCAAGGTGGCCGGCAAGATCCGCTACGGCAAGCTGGTGGTGGAAGAGGGCGGGCAGCTTGCGGGCGAGATCGAGGCGGGGTTCTCTGCCGCATCGCCGTCGGCCAGCGGCGCCCAGCGCCCGGCGTCGGCCGTGCGGACCGAGCCCACG
>NZ_ACQT01000010.1 GCF_000175235.1 Acidovorax delafieldii 2AN
ATCCAGGTGGTCGCGCCGAGGACCACCAGCGCCGCCAACCAGCCGTGCCGTTGCATCGGGCGCCACGGGGGGCGTGGGGGCAGGCCTGCATCGGCAGGCAGGGTGCCGGGCTCAGCCATGGAGTTCCAGCCCCTTGCGCCAGCCGGTGAGCCGGGCTTCGATGAGGGCGAGGGCGTAGTTCAGGCCCAGCCCGAGCAAGGCCAGCAGCAGGATGCCCGCGTACATGGTGGGGATCTGGAAGATCTCCTGCGCGTTCAGGGTGAGAAAGCCCAGTCCGGCATGGGCGCCGATCATTTCTGCCGCCACCAGCGCCGTGATGGAGTAGGCCCCCGCCAGCCGAATGCCCGTGAAGATCGAGGGCGACGCTGCTGGCAGCACCACGCGAAAAAAGATGTAGCTGCGCGATGCACCCATCGACAGGGCGGAATGCACCAGTAGCTTGTCCACCTGCTTGACGCCGCCGATGGTGTTGAGCAGCACCGGCCAGAACGCCGCCCAGAAGATGATGGCCACCTTGGACGCCTCGCCTATCCCCAGGAACAGCAGAAACACCGGAAACAGCGCAAAGGCCGACACCTGGCGAAACAGCTGCAGCAGCGGGTCGACAAAGGCTTCAAAACGCTGAACGGCCCCCATGAGCAGGCCCAGGCCCACGCCGCTGGCGATGGCCAGCAGCAGGCCGGCGAGCGAGCGCTGCAGGCTGGCGGTGACATGCTTCCAGAGCTGGCCGTTGTCCACCAGGGTGGCGATGGCTCGAACCACATCGGAGGGCGGGCTCAAGAATGCCGGGCTCACCCAGCCCGCGCGGGGCAGCAACTCCCACAGGGCCAGGAACAGCAGAATGCAGGCGCTGCGTTCCAGGCCGCGCCACAGGGTGGGCAATACGGCGGTGGGCGTGGCAAGGCGCTGTGCAGGGGCCGGGCTGGCGGCAGACATGCCGGCAGTGGAAATGTCAGCGGCGGAAGCGCCAGCGGCGGAAGTGGCAGAGGTGGTCATACGGCGAACCCCGTGAGGGCCAGGCGAAAGTCGGGCGCGGTAGGCACCAGCGGTGCCAGCGGCTCTTGTCGGTGGTTGCTGGCAAAGGCCACCTCGTCGCGCAGGATTTCCCAGGCTTGCTGGCGCAACTGCACAAAAGCGGTGGAGTTGCGGATTTCCGGGGCGCGCGGGCGCGGCAGCGGTACGTCCAGGATGGCCTTGATGCGGCCGGGCCGGTGCGTCATCACGGCAATGCGGTCCGACAGGTAAATCGCCTCGTCCAGGCTGTGGGTGATGAAGACGATGGTTTTCTTGTGCAGCTCCCAGATGCGCAGCAGCTCGGACTGCAGGATTTCGCGCGTCTGCGCATCGAGCGCGGCGAAGGGCTCGTCCATCAGCAGCAGGTCGGGGTTGTAGGCCAGCGAGCGCGCAATGGCCACGCGCTGGCGCATGCCGCCCGACAGCTCATGCGGGTAACGATGGCCGAAGCCTTCCAGTCCCACCAGTTCCAGAAACTCCTGCGCGGTGCGCCGGCGCTCGTCCTTGGGCACCTTGCGGATCTCCAGCCCCACCTCGATGTTGCGCAGCACCGTGCGCCACGGAAACAGCGCATAGCCCTGGAACACCACGCCCTGGTGCTGGTTGATGCCCTCGGCGGGGCGGCCGTCGATGGTGATGCTGCCGCCGGTCTTGCGTGACAGGCCTGCCAGCATGCTGAGGAAAGTGGATTTGCCGCAGCCCGAAGGCCCGAGGATGGTGAAGAACTCGCCGGGGCGCACGTCGAGGTCGAAGTCCTTGAGCGCGGAAATGGTCTTTTTCTGGCCGAGCTCGTCGCGGACCTGGAAGTCCATCTGCACGCCGCGCGCCACGATCTTGGCGTTGCTCATGGGGTCAGCCCTTTGCACTGGCGTTGGCGTGCGGGTTGAACTCGTTGGTGTACACGTCGGCCACCTTGACCTTGCCGGGCGCCAGCTTGCCCTCGGCCTGCAGGATGTCGATGTAGTACTGGATGGGTGGCTCGGTGATGAGCTGGTTGTCCACGTAGGCGTAGCGTTCCACATGCTGGAGGTCCATGCCGATGCGCTCGGCCGTGTATTTGCGGGCCTCCTCGGGGTTGGCGTTGACCCAGTTGCCGGCCTTGGCCAGGGCGGCCACCACGTCGCGCACGGCCTGCGGGTTTTCGCGCGCGAACTTGCCGTTCACGCTGTAGGGCGACATGCCGCCCAGGCCGCCGTCCAGGTCGAAGTCGCTCCACAGGCGCAGCAGGTCGGTGTTGGCTTCGGCGCCGCCCGAGTGCGGCGGGTGGATGATGGCCAGGTCCACATTGCCTGTCACCACTGCCTGCTCGTTCTGGTTGTCGGGCACCACGATGAAATTGATCTTGTTCACATCCACGCCGTGCTCGCGCAGGTATTTCTTGGTGACGAACTCGGCGCAGGCGCCAAAGCTGTTGAAGCCGATGGTCTTGCCTTCAAGGTCCTTGGGCTGGCGGATGCCCGAGCTCTTCTTCACGAAGTACTTCATGTGGGGCGCTTCCTGCAGCGTCTTGCCACCGGCCGCCACCACTTTCATGTCGGCACCACTGGCAATTGCCGAGATCACCAGCGGCACCATGCGGGCGCCAAAGTGGATCTCGCCCGTGCCGACGAGCGGAATGATTTGCGGCGCCGCCACCTTGCCCACGTACTTGGGGCGGGTGCTGGTGCCCTCGAAATAGCCAAGCCGATCGGCCAGGTAGATCAGGTCGAACGAGGGGTTGTCGGGGTAGAGGAATTCGACGATCTTGCTATTGCTTGCCGCCGACGGTGCGGTGGCAGCAGCAGAGTCGGCGGCCTGCTCATCGGGGCGCGAGCAGGCGGCCAGGCCCCAGCTGGCGGCGGTCAGTGCGGTGAGGGTTTTCAGCGCCGAGCGGCGGCTGGTGGCTAAGGTCATGGTGCGCGGTCCTTCGGGTGGAGACAGATCGAAGGCTGCAGCGTAGGTTTTGACGTGAGTCAAGCCAACGAAGGTTTGCGCATATGGTTAGGTGGTGGGGCGCTGGGGTGAGGCATTCCGTTGGGATGCACCTGCTTGCGCGCGGACGGTCTGGGGTGGGCTGCAGCCAAGGTTCGCATCGAGGGGCGGTGGGCGCAGGGGCTTGCGAAGGGCCTTAACCCTGGATTTGAAGAGAGAAGTGCCTGCAGCGCTTTTTGGCAAGCCGCGAGCAGCTATGAAATGAATAGCTTTTCAGTGCGGAGCAGCCCGCAGCGCATGCAGTCCGCCGTGCCCTGTAGCCGCACGGCGCCGCCCCTCGTTGCTGCGCCCAGCGCGGAAGTCCGGCCGCCCACCTGCAGGGGGCCGGATGCGCAGCCGCAGGAATCAGCGCTCCGAGTTGGATGGGCCGGCCGGTGAATCGGGCGGGGCGAACAGGTCCCAGCTCGCAATGAACAGGGCGGCGATGGCGGGGCCGATGACAAAACCGGTCAGGCCGAACAGGGCCATGCCGCCCAGCGTGGAGATCAGCACCACGTAGTCGGGCATCTTGGTGTCCTTGCCCACCAGCAGCGGGCGAAGGATGTTGTCCACCAGCCCGATCACCCCCACCCCGTACAGCGCAAGCACCACGCCCTGCCACACGGCGCCAGTGGCCAGGAAATACAGGGCGACCGGCCCCCAGACCAGTCCCGCGCCCACGGCGGGCAGCAGCGACAAGAACGCCATTGCCACGCCCCAGAGCACGGGCCCCTGGATGCCCAGGATCCAGAAGATCAGGCCGCCCAGCGCCCCTTGCGACGCCGCCACGACGATGTTGCCCTTCACGGTGGCCCGGATCACGGTGGTGAACTTGCTGGCCAGCTGGCGCTTGTGCTCGGTATCGAGCGGCGTGGCGCGGTTGATACGTGCCGCCAGCGCAGAGCCATCGCGCAGCAGGAAGAACAGCAGGTACAGCATCACGCCGAAGCCCACCACGAACTCGAGCGTGTTCTGCCCGATGCTGAGGGCCTTGGTTGCAAAGAACTGGCTGGCCTGTACCGCCACGGACGACAGCTTCTCCTGCAGCTCGCCCAGGGTCGTCAGGTTGAAACGGTCCAGCAGCCCGGCCGCCCAGGCAGGCATGGCGTCCAGGATTTGCTGCAGATACTGGCCAAAGTTCAGCTGCCCGGATTTCAGGCGGTCGTAGATGCCCGTGGCCTCCTGGACGAGCGACAGGCTGATGAGGGTCATGGGCAGGATGACGATCACCAGGCACAGCCCCAGGGTGGCCAGGGCCGCCAGGTTGGGGCTGCCCGGCATGCGCCGCAGCAGCTTGCGGTGAAAGGGCGTGAACAGGATGGCCAGCACCACGCCCCAGAACACGGCGCCGTGAAACTGCCAGAGGATGGCGCCGAAGGCGAGCGTGACCAGCGTCAGCAGGATCAGGAAAACGCGGTTCTGAAAGAGGGTAGGGTGCATGGGCGTTTGCAGGCAGATGCGAAGCCCGCACTGTACGCGAGGGAACGGTGGCCGCGTGACAGGAATGCGGCCGTCCGTGCTGCCCGGCGGGCGGACGCTGGCTGGAGCGCTTTTGCGTTCGGTGGCACAATACCGCCCGTACAAAGGCCCTTCCCCAGCCACAGTCGCATCCGCAAATCGGTCCAGCCGTGTCGCGGAAGGTTTCTCAACCAGCTAATGCTTCCCGCAGGGAAGCGGAGGTCAGCGGAATATGAGCGATACGACATCCGTCTATCAAGCCTACCAAGGCAACACCTACCTCTTCGGCGGCAATGCGCCCTATGTCGAAGAGATGTATGAAAACTATCTGGCCAACCCCGGCAGCGTGCCCGACACGTGGCGCGAGTATTTCGATGCGCTGCAGCATGTTCCCGCCGTGGACGGAACCAACGCCCGCGACGTTCCCCACCTGCCAGTGATCAACGCCTTTGCCGAGCGCGCAAAGCAGGGCGGCACCAAGGTAGTGGTTGCCAGCGCCGACGCTGAAATGGGCCGCAAGCGCACCGCCGTGCAGCAGCTGATCGCCGCCTACCGCAACGTGGGCCAGCGCTGGGCCGATCTGGACCCCCTGAAGCGCACCGAGCGCCCCGCCATTCCCGAACTGGAGCCATCGTTCTACGGCTTCAGCGATGCCGACCAGGAAACGGTGTTCGACACGAGCAACACCTTCTTCGGCAAGGACAAGATGCCGCTGCGCGAGCTGCTCAACGCGCTGCATGAAACGTACTGCGGCACCCTCGGCGCCGAGTACATGTACACCACCAACCAGGCGCAAAAGCGCTGGTGGCAGCAGAAGCTCGAAAGCATCCGCAGCAAGCCCCAGTTCAACGGCGACCGCAAGCGCCAGATCCTGGATCGCCTGACGGCCGCCGAAGGCCTGGAGCGCTTCCTGCACACCAAGTACGTTGGCCAGAAGCGCTTCTCGCTCGAAGGGGGCGAGAGTTTCATCGCCGCCATGGACGAGCTGATCCAGTCGGCCGGTGCCAAGGGCGTGCAGGAAATCGTGATCGGCATGGCCCACCGCGGCCGCCTGAACGTGCTGGTGAATTCGCTGGGCAAGATGCCCAAGGACCTGTTTGCCGAGTTCGATCACACGGCCCCCGAAGAACTGCCGGCCGGTGACGTGAAGTACCACCAGGGCTTCAGTTCGGATGTGTCCACCGCAGGCGGCCCCGTGCACCTGTCGCTGGCATTCAACCCCTCGCACCTCGAAATCGTGAACCCCGTGGTGGAAGGCTCGGTGCGCGCCCGCATGGACCGCCGCGGCGACCCCAAGGGCAGCCAGGTGCTGCCCGTGCTGGTGCACGGCGACTCGGCCTTCGGCGGCCAAGGCGTGAACCAGGAAACCCTGGCCCTGGCCCAGACCCGTGGCTACACCACTGGCGGCACGGTGCACATCATCATCAACAACCAGATCGGTTTCACCACGTCCGACCCCCGCGACATGCGCTCGACCGTGTACTGCACCGACATCGTCAAGATGGTCGAGGCGCCGGTGCTGCACGTGAACGGCGACGACCCTGAAGCGGTCGTGCTGGCCACCCAACTGGCACTGGAGTTCCGCATGGAATTCCGCCAGGACGTGGTGGTGGACATCACCTGCTTCCGCAAGCTGGGCCACAACGAGCAGGACACCCCCGCGCTGACCCAGCCGCTGATGTACAAGAAGATTGCCCAGCATCCCGGCACGCGCAAGCTGTACGCCGACAAGCTGGCGGCCCAGGGCCTGGGCGCGACGCTGGGTGACGACATGGTCAAGGCCTACCGTGCCGCCATGGACGCTGGCAAGCACACGGTCGATCCGGTGTTGACCAACTTCAAGAGCAAGTACGCGGTGGACTGGTCGCCCTTCGTGGGCAAGAAGTGGACCGACGCCGGCGATACCGCCATTCCCCTGACCGAATGGAAGCGCCTGTCCGAAAAGCTCACCACCATTCCCGACAGCGTCACCCCGCACCAGCTGGTCAAGAAGGTGTATGACGACCGCGCAGCCATGGGCCGCGGCGAAGTCAACGTGGACTGGGGCATGGGCGAAACCATGGCTTTTGCATCGCTGGTGGCCAGCGGCTACCCGGTGCGCCTGTCGGGCGAGGATTCGGGCCGTGGTACGTTCACGCACCGCCATGCCGTGATCCACGACCAGAACCGCGAGAAGTGGGACACCGGCACCTACGTACCCCTGCAGAACGTGGCCGAGAACCAGGCGCCGTTCGTCGTGATCGACTCCATCCTGTCCGAAGAGGCCGTGCTGGGCTTCGAGTACGGCTATGCCGGCTCCGACCCCAACACCCTCGTCATCTGGGAAGCCCAGTTCGGCGACTTCGCCAACGGCGCGCAGGTGGTGATCGACCAGTTCATCGCCTCGGGCGAGGTGAAGTGGGGCCGTGCCAACGGCCTGACGTTGATGCTGCCCCACGGCTATGAAGGCCAGGGCCCCGAGCACAGCTCGGCCCGCCTGGAGCGCTTTATGCAGCTGGCCGCCGACGCCAACATGCAGATCGTGCAGCCCACCACGGCCAGCCAGATTTTCCATGTGCTGCGCCGCCAGATGGTGCGCGACCTGCGCAAGCCGCTGGTGATCATGACGCCCAAGTCGCTGCTGCGCAACAAGGACGCGACCTCGCCGCTGTCCGAGTTCACCAAGGGCGGTTTCCAGACGGTGATTCCCGAGCAGGACGAGGCCATCGACAAGAAGGCCGACAAGGTCAAGCGCGTGATCGCCTGCTCTGGCAAGGTGTACTACGACCTGGTGAAGAAGCGTACCGAGAACGAAGCGACCGACGTGGCGATCATCCGTGTCGAGCAGCTCTATCCGTTCCCTCACAAGGCGTTTGCCGCTGTGCTCAAGAAGTATCCCAACGCCACCGACATCGTGTGGTGCCAGGATGAGCCGCAGAACCAGGGCGCCTGGTTCTTCATCCAGCACAACATCCACGAGAACATGCTCGACGGCCAGAAGCTGGGTTACTCCGGCCGCGCAGCGTCCGCTTCGCCTGCCGTGGGCTATTCGCACCTGCACCAGGAACAGCAAAAGGCGCTGGTGGAAGGCGCGTTTGCCAAGCTCAAGGGTTTTGTCCTGACCAAGTAAGGCCGGCAACCCCTCTCCAGAACAAAACCCCATTCCGAAAGAACTGACATGGCTATCGTAGAAGTCAAAGTACCGCAACTGTCCGAATCCGTGGCCGAGGCCACCATGCTGACGTGGAAGAAGAAGGCCGGCGAGGCAGTGGCCGTGGACGAGATCCTGATCGAAATCGAAACCGACAAGGTCGTGCTGGAAGTGCCGGCACCGGCCGCTGGCGTGCTGGCGGAAATCGTGCAGGGCGACGGTGCCACCGTGGTGGCCGACCAGCTGATTGCCAAAATCGACACCGAAGGCAAGGCCGGCGCTGCTGCGGCTCCCGCCGCTGCTGCCGCACCGGCTGCCGCCGCTCCCGCTCCCGTAGCCGCCGCCGCGGCAACGGGTGGTGCCAAGGGCGATGTGGCCATGCCGGCCGCCGCGAAGCTGCTGGCCGACAACAACCTGTCGGTCAGCGCCGTGCCTGGCACGGGCAAGGACGGCCGCGTGACCAAGGGCGATGTGCTGGCCGCCGTGGCCAGTGGCGTGAAGTCGACGGCTGCGGTGATCCCGACGGGCGTGCCCACCAAGGCGCTGCCGCAGGTGGCCGCGCCTTCCGCCGCCCAAGACCTGGGCGACCGCCCGGAGCAGCGCGTGCCCATGAGCCGCCTGCGCGCGCGCGTGGCCGAGCGCCTGTTGCAGTCGCAATCCACCAACGCCATCCTGACCACGTTCAACGAAGTCAACATGGCCCCTGTGATGGAGCTGCGCAAGAAGTTCCAGGACCAGTTCACCAAGGAACACGGTACCAAGCTGGGCTTCATGTCGTTCTTCGTGAAGGCGGCTGTGCACGCGCTCAAGAAGTACCCCGTGCTCAATGCCTCGGTGGACGGCAATGACATCGTCTACCACGGCTATTTCGACATCGGCATCGCCGTGGGTTCGCCCCGTGGCCTGGTGGTGCCCATCCTGCGCAACGCTGACCAGATGAGCTTTGCCGACATCGAAAAGAAGATCGCCGAATTTGGCAAGAAGGCGGGCGAAGGCAAGCTGGGCATTGAGGAGATGACCGGCGGCACGTTCTCCATCTCCAATGGCGGCACCTTCGGCTCGATGATGTCCACCCCCATCATCAACCCGCCCCAGTCGGCCATTCTGGGCGTGCATGCCACCAAGGACCGTGCCATGGTTGAAAACGGCCAGGTCGTGGTGCGCCCCATGAACTACCTGGCGATGTCGTATGACCACCGCATCATCGACGGCCGCGAAGCCGTGCTGGGCCTGGTGGCCATGAAGGACGCACTGGAAGACCCATCGCGCCTGCTGTTCGACATCTAAGCGCTGAAAGCGGCAAGCATTGACCCACCCATGTGGCCTGGCCTGTGCTGGAGCCCGTCGGTGGGTCTTTTTCCAACTGATTGAGAGAGATTTTCCATGAGCAAACAATTCGATGTCGTCGTGATCGGCGGCGGCCCCGGTGGCTACATCGCTGCCATCCGTGCAGCACAACTGGGCATGAATGTCGCCTGTATCGACGAATGGAAGAATGCGGCAGGCGGCCCGGCACCGGGTGGCACCTGCACCAAC
Source organism: Acidovorax delafieldii 2AN (assembly GCF_000175235.1). GTDB lineage: Bacteria > Pseudomonadota > Gammaproteobacteria > Burkholderiales > Burkholderiaceae_C > Acidovorax > Acidovorax delafieldii_B. The sequence continues at coordinate 9,089 of NZ_ACQT01000010.1, forward strand.
GTGGGCTGCATCCCCTCCAAGGCGCTGCTGCAGTCGTCCGAGCATTTCGAGCACGCCAACAAGCACTTCGCCGACCATGGCATCAGCACCGGCAAGGTGACGATGGACGTGGCCAAGATGGTCGGCCGCAAGGACGCCGTGGTGAAGCAGAACAACGACGGCATCCTGTACCTGTTCAAGAAGAACAAGGTCAGCTTCTTCCATGGCCGCGGCTCGTTCGTGAAGGCCGCCGAGGGCGGCTACGAGATCAAGGTGGCGGGCGCCGCCGAAGAGACCCTGGTGGCCAAGCAGGTCATCGTCGCCACGGGCTCCAACGCCCGCGCACTGCCCGGCGTGGCGTTCGACGAAGAGCACATCCTGTCCAACGACGGCGCGCTGCGCATCGGCGCCGTGCCCAAGAAGCTCGGCGTGATCGGCTCGGGCGTGATCGGCCTGGAGATGGGCTCGGTCTGGCGCCGCCTGGGCGCCGACGTCACGGTTCTGGAAGGCCTGCCCACGTTCCTCGGTGCCGTGGATGAGCAGATCGCCAAGGAAGCCAAGAAGGCATTCGACAAGCAGGGCCTGAAGGTCGAGCTGGGCGTGAAGATCGGCGAGATCAAGGCCGGCAAGAAGGGCGTGAGCGTGGCTTATACCAACGCCAAGGGCGAGGCTGCGAGCCTGGACGTGGACAAGCTCATCGTTTCCATCGGCCGCGTGCCCAACACCATCGGCCTGAATGCCGAGGCGGTGGGTCTGCAGCTGGGCGACCGTGGCGAGATCGTGGTCGATGGTGATTGCAAGACCAACCTGCCTGGCGTGTGGGCCGTGGGCGATGTGGTGCGCGGCCCCATGCTGGCGCACAAGGCCGAGGAAGAGGGCGTGGCCGTGGCCGAGCGCATTGCCGGCCAGCATGGTCATGTGAACTTCAACACCATTCCCTGGGTGATCTACACCAGCCCCGAGATCGCCTGGGTGGGCCGCACCGAGCAGCAGCTCAAGGCCGATGGCGTGAAGTACAAGGCGGGCACGTTCCCGTTCCTGGCCAACGGCCGGGCACGCGCGCTGGGCGACACGACCGGCATGGTGAAGTTCCTGGCCGACGCTGCCACGGACGAGATCCTGGGCGTGCACATCGTCGGACCCATGGCCAGCGAGCTGATCTCCGAAGCCGTGGTGGCCATGGAGTTCAAGGCCAGCGCGGAAGACATTGCCCGCATCTGCCATGCCCACCCCAGCTTGAGCGAAGCCACCAAGGAAGCGGCACTGGCCGTTGACAAGCGCACGCTGAATTTCTGATTCTTTGCGTGAAATTGGCTGCTAGCGCTTATGCACTAAGCGCTAGCAGCTATTTGTTTTATAGCGTTAGAGTTCCAGGGCATTGTCAACGTGACCGTCAAACAGACCTACCTCGCTGAACTGGCCGCCAAGGGGTTCCAGAGCGATCCGGCGCAACTGCGCGCGGTGGACGCCTTGCAGCGCTGCGCCCGCGATTGGGCCGCGTACAAATCGCGCCGCTCCAACGCCCTCAAGAAGCTCATCAACCACCCCGAGGTTCCGCGCGGCGTCTACATGTACGGCGGGGTGGGGCGGGGCAAGAGCTTCCTGATGGACTGTTTTTTCAACGCCGTGCCGCTCAAGCGCAAGGTGCGCCTGCACTTCCATGAGTTCATGCGCGAGGTGCACCGTGAACTGGCGGCGCTGCAGGGTACGGTCAATCCGCTGGACGTTCTGGGCGAACGCATCGCCAAGCGCTACAAGCTGATCTGCTTTGACGAGTTCCACGTGGCGGACATCACGGACGCCATGATCCTGCACCGTCTGCTCGTGGCGTTGTTCGACAACGGTGTGGGGTTCGTCACCACGTCCAACTTCAGGCCGGATGAGCTGTACCCCGATGGCCTGCACCGTGACCGCATCCTGCCGGCCATTGCGCTGCTGAACGAAAAGCTGGAAGTGGTGAATGTGGACAACGGCACGGACTATCGGCGTCGCACGCTCGAGCAGGTCAAGCTCTACCACACGCCCCTCGGCGCCGAGGCTGATGCCGATATGAACGCAGCCTTCGACCAGCTGGCCGAGGTGCACGACGAGGACCCCGTGCTGCACATCGAGGCCCGCGAGATCCGGGCGCGCCGCAAGGCGGGTGGGGTGGTCTGGTTCGATTTCAAGACCCTGTGCGGAGGTCCGCGCTCGCAGAACGACTACCTTGAAATCGCCTCGCAGTTCCATACGGTGCTGCTGTCGGATGTGCCGTACATGCCGGTCAACATGGCATCGCCTGCGCGGCGCTTCACCTGGCTGGTGGATGTGTTGTATGACCGGCGCGTCAAGCTCATCCTGTCGGCGGCGGTGCCGCCCGAGCAGCTGTACACCGAGGGGCCACTGGCCCACGAGTTTCCGCGCACGGTGTCGCGGCTGCACGAGATGCAGTCGAAAGAGTTTCTTGCACTGGACCGCCGCACGGTCGATACGGGGCTGACATGATGCACAAGGCTCAGCGAACCCTTGCCCTGGCACTGCTGGCCGTTGCGCCCGCGTGGGCGCAGCCCTCGGCGGAGTTGCCTCCTCCAGGGGCACCCTTTGCTTCGCCCGCCGAGCGGCAGGCCGAACGCGACCGTATCCAGCAGGAGCGCCGCACCAGTACGACCGCCCGCAAGCAGGAAGAGGCTGCCTGTTATCGCCGCTTTGCGGTGGAGGATTGCCTGCGTGACGTGCGCGCCAGGGCACGGGTGACCGAACTGGACCTGCGTGCCCGCGAGGTGCGGGTCAACGACGCAGAGCGCAGGGCCAAGGCTACCGACCGCCTGCGCTCGATCGAAGAGAAGCAGCGTGTGGCGCCCGATCGTTCGCAACCGCAGGGTTCCGCCAGAGGCGGCAACCGCGCAGCGCCGCCCTTGGGAACCGAGGCGTTGCAAAGCCAGCACGACCTTGAAGCGCGGCGCAGGGCTCAAGAGCAGCGCAACCGGCAGCAATCGCATGCAGCCGACCAGGCCGAGCGTGCCCGTGATAACGCCGAACGTGCAGCGACCGCGCGTTTGCGCCACGAAGAAAACCTGAAATCTGCGCAGGAGCGGCGTGAGCGCGTCGAGAAGATGCAGTCACAAGCGGCGGCATCGGGCCGCCCGCCGGCGGCACCGCTGCCTGCGTCTTCGGGGCTGCGGCCAGCCAGTCAACCCTGAAAAAAGGGCCATGCCAGCGGGCTGGGAAGCCGGGCCGCTGTCATGGTTCTCGCTGTCCCTATCGCGCGGCTGAAGCCGAAAGGCGCTGGGCCCCGGGTCGTGGATAAGCAGTTCGCGCCCGCGATGTTCCGTACCGCAGGCCATCATTGGCCAGCCGCTCAGGCTTTTCCGGCGGACATGGGGACGAGTCGGGCGATCTTCTTCTCTTCGACCAGGGCCTCGATCTTGACGATGACCAGCGAGAGGTTGTCGCCGCCGCCCCGTGCACGTGAGCGGGCCTTGTCGATGAGGAACTCGGTGGCTTCGCGGGGCGAGAGCGAGTCGACCACCGAGGCAAGTTCCGTGGGCGAAAAATAGTGCCACACCCCGTCGCTGCAGGCCATCAGCACGTCACCCGGACGCAGTTGCGGGATGGTGTGGGTGGTGATGGGTGGGTCGCTCTCGGTACCCAGGCAGCCTACCAGGATGTTGGAGTGCGGGTGGTTATTGGCCTCGGCTTCGCTCAGTTCGCCGCGGTCCACCAGCGCCTGCACATACGAATGATCACTCGTGCGGAACGCCAGCCGCGCACCCTCGAAGTGGTAGATGCGCGAGTCGCCCGCGTGGACCCAGTGGCAGTCGCCACGCGGGTTGATGAGGAACGCCGCGATGGTGCTATGAGGCTCCTGTTCGGATGAAATGGCCGTGAGGCGGATCACGATGTGCGCCTCTTCCACCATGTTCTTCAGCATTGCGGCGGGGTCGTCGGACTCCGGCGAATAGCGTTCAAACAACTGGCGGGCCGTCATCATCACCTGGTCGGAGGCCTTGCGGCCCCCGCTGCGCCCGCCCATGCCGTCCGCGACCACCCCCAGCACGCACCCGTTGTAGCGTTCGTGCGAGATCAGGGCCACCTGGTCTTGTTGGTATTCGCGGTCACCCTTGTGGATGCCGGTCGAGGCGATAAGGCGGAACGCTTTGGTCATAGGGTGATTGTGGGGGGCGACGCAGCAAAACTCCGGGGAGGGTGGCCGTCAGAGCGCGTATTATCCGTCCGCGTGTGGCGTTTTTGCCATGCACCGCGCGCCAGCCACAACCCCTGTCTTGAAATCGAACCTGCATTCTCCTTCGCGCCAGCTCATTGATTTGCGCATGATGCACGCCGACCTGGACGCCCGCATCGACTTGGGCGCGCTGGAGGCGGTGCCCGACGAATTCCTGCTGCGGCGTTTGAAGAAGCAGCGCCTCGCACTGCGCGATCAGATCGACTGCCTGGAGCGCGCGCTGCAACCCCCAGAGCCCGCATGACGAGCTTGCAGGAAGCCGTTCGCTCTGCGTTCGGCCCCGAAGGGGTGTTGGCGCAGATGGACGAACATTACCGCGCCCGCGAGGGCCAGATGCGCATGGCCGACGCGGTGGCGCAGACCATTGAGCGCGGCGGCAGCCTGGTGGTGGAAGCCGGCACCGGGGTGGGCAAGACCTTTGCCTATCTGGTGCCAGCGCTGCTCAGCGGCGAGCGGGTTCTGCTCTCCACGGCCACGAAAGCCTTGCAGGACCAGCTCTTTGCCCGCGATCTTCCCCAACTGGTGGGCGCCATGGCGCTTCCGGTGCGCACGGCCCTGCTCAAAGGGCGAGCGAGCTATCTCTGCCTGCACCGCATGGAGCTGGCACGCCTGGATACGGCGGCGCAGGACCGTCAGGTGCAAAGGGTGCTGGCGAAGGTCGAGGTCTGGTCGCGCGCCACCCGCTCGGGTGACCTGGCCGAGCTGGCCGGGCTCGACGAACGCTCGCCGATCATTCCGCTGGTCACCTCCACGCGTGAGAACTGCCTGGGCGCGTCGTGCCCCCATTTTCGCCAGTGCCACGTGAACCTTGCGCGGCGCGAGGCCTTGGCTGCTGATGTGGTGGTGATCAACCACCACTTGTTCTTTGCCGACCTGGCCGTGCGCGAATCGGGAATGGCTGAGCTGCTGCCTACGGTGCGGGTGGTTGTTTTCGACGAGGCGCACCAGATCAATGAAACGGGGGTGCAGTTCCTGGGGCTGCAGCTGTCCACGGGGCAATGGCAGGATTTCTCGCGCGATCTGCTCGCCGCCGGCCTGCGCCATGCCCGAGGCCTTGCCGACTGGGCGCAGGTGGCGGGCGAGGTCGAGCGTGCGGTGGGTGACCTGCGGCTTGCCGTGGGGCCTGCTGCGCCGGGCACGCGGCTGCGCTGGACCTTGCAGGTTCCAGAGTCGCTGGCGCCAGATGCATGGAACGCGGCGCTGCGGCGCCTGTCACTGGCATGCGTGCAGGCCATGGAGGCCCTGGATGTCTTCAGCGGCGCGTCCCCCGATTTCGCCCGCCTGTGCGAGCGTGGTTCAGAGCTGCTGGCGCGCCTGGGGCGTTTCGCTGCGCCTTGTGCACCCGACGTGGTGCGTTGGGTGGAGGTGGCTGGGCAGGTGCGGCTGGTCGAATCGCCGCTTGATATCGCGCAGACGATGCGCAGCCGCTTGCTTGCCGCCCCCGCAGACGAGGAGGGAGATGACGAATGGCCCACTGCGCCCCCGCAGCACGCGAGGCGCGCGTGGATTTTCACGTCCGCAACCTTGGGCGACGATCCCGGACTCACCTGGTTCACCGAGCGTTGCGGCCTGCAGGGCGCCGAAATTCTGCGCGTGGAAAGTCCGTTCGATTACGCAGCGCAGTCGGGGTTGTACGTGCCCCTGAACTTGCCCCCACCCGCTGACCCCGCACACAGCGCCGCCGTGGCGAGGCTGGTCGGTGCGGCCGCTCTGCGGATAGGGGGGCGGACGCTGGTCCTCACCACCACACTCAAGGCCTTGCGCGCCATCGGCGATGAACTGCAGGCGCGGTTTGGTGGCCCCCAGGGCCTTGAAGTGCTGGTGCAGGGCGACTGGCCCAAGCGCCGCCTCATGGAACGCCTGCGCGAGGGTGCAAGCCACGGCGGGCAGGGTTGCATCCTTGTGGCCTCGGCCTCATTCTGGGAGGGTTTCGATGTGCCAGGCGACGCCCTGCAACTCGTGGTCATCGACAAGTTGCCGTTTCCGCCGCCCGGAGATCCTCTGGTCGAGGCACGCACGCAGCGCATTGAGGCCGAGGGAGGTAGTGCGTTCCGCGCCTACGCGTTGCCTGAGGCGGCGGTGGCGCTCAAGCAGGGGGCTGGCCGCCTGATCCGAAGGGAGTCCGACCAAGGCATTCTGGTGGTGGGTGACACCCGCATGGTGACGATGGGCTACGGCAAGCGCCTGCGCAGGGCGCTGCCTCCCATGAGGGTGCTGGAGAGCCCTCAGGATTTTGATGCAGCGCTGGACGCGCTCACCAGAACTTCCACCAAGGATCCGATTTGGCCTTGAGGCCACCCTTGGCGAGCGCTCCCTGGGGGTAGGACGCCTCCATCACGCGACGCGTATCGTCACGCAGCTGGGTCATTCCCAGGGCATCGTACGACTGCATGAGGATGTACAGGGCCTCTTCAAGTGCGGGGACGCCCTGGTAGTCGGCCAGCGCCGACTGCGCACGGCCGATGGCTGCTACGTAGGCGCCGCGTTCGTAGTAGTAGCGTGCGACGTGGACTTCGTATTGGGCCAGCGAATTGACGATGTAGGTCATGCGCTGGCGAGCGTCTTTCGCGTAGCGCGAATCGGGAAAGCGCGTCACCAGTTCGCTGAGCGATTCGAACGAATCCTTGGCAGCCTTCTGATCACGCTCGGACAGGTCCTGCTGCGACACCCATGAGAAGAGGCCCAGATTGTCGTTGAAGTTAACCAAGCCCTTCAGGTACAGCGCGTAATCCAGCGCCGGGCTTGCGGGGTGAAGCTTGATGAAGCGGTCAAGCGTGGCAATGGCCTGCGCCTTCTCTCCGCCCTTGTACTGGGCGTAGGCTTTGTCGAGCTGCGCCTGCTGCGCCAGTGGCGTGCCGGCCGCACGGCCTTCGAGCTTTTCGAGCAATGGCACGGCCTTGTCGAATGCGCCAGAACCCAGCTCGTCCTTGGCTTCCGAGTAGATGCGGTTGGGGCTCCAGCCCGCGGTCTTGTCTTCCGGTGTGCTCGAGCAGCCCGCGAGCAGGCCGGCAGCCAGCAGGGCAGTGATAAAGGGCAGGGGGGCACGCAGCATTGCAGACAGCTTTCAGGCAAAAAGTGAACGTGTGTCCTGCGGGCACCGGGCCACCGCCAGCCCGGCAGGGGCGCAGGCGCGGCCAGAAGCAGAACCTCGACAGACTTTGGCATTGTACCGACGGCGGCTTGGGCGCAGGACCGCCCCCGAATGCACATTCCGGGGTGGGGGAGAGGTGGGCTTTCTACAATGGAGCCCATGTTTGTTCACTTGCGCCTGCACACAGAGTTCTCCGTCGTTGACGGCACCAATCGCATCGATGATCTGGCCAAGGCGGCGGCCAAGGACGGCCAGCCGGCGCTGGCGATTACCGATCTCAACAACCTTTTCGGTGCCATCAAGTTTTACAAGGAAGCCCGCGGCAAAGGGGTGAAGCCCATCCTGGGAGCCGAGATATTTCTGGAGGGCGAGGCGGGAGCGGCGCCCTCGCGCATGCTGGTGCTGGTGCAGGGCCGCCAGGGCTACCTCAACCTGTCGGAATTGCTTGCGCGCGCCTGGACCCGTAACGTGGTCAAGGCGCAGGCCATCTGCACCTGGGACTGGTTGCAGGAATTGGGCGAGGGCTTGATTGCGATTGCCGGCGCCCAGGCGGGGCCGGTGGGGCAGGCTCTTATGAAGGGCGACGATGCGGGGGCGGCGGCGCTGGCGCTGCGGCTTGCGGGAATATTTCCCCACCGCTTCTATATCGAGGTGCAGCGCGCGGGGCGCGCGGACGACGAGGCCCACGTGGTGGCGGCCGTTCAGCTGGCGGCAAGGCTGCATCTGCCGGTGGTCGCAACCCATCCTGTTCAGTTCGCCACGGCCGACGACTACGAGGCCCATGAAGCACGGGTGTGCATTGCTGAAGGCGAAATACTGGGCAACCAGCGGCGCGTGCGAAAGTTCACGCGCGAGCAGTATTTCAAGTCGTCGGCGCAGATGCAGGCGCTCTTTGCCGATCTGCCGACGGCGTTGGCCAACTCGGTCGAGATTGCCCGCCGCTGCAACATCACCCTGGTCCTGGGCAAGCCGCAGTTGCCCAACTTTCCCATCCCGCCCGTCAACGGACAGGTGCTGTCGGTGGACGACTATTTTCGCCACGTGTCGTTCGAAGGGCTGGAGGAGCGCCTGCGGCTTCTTTTCCCCGATGAGGCGCGGCGCAACGTCGAGCGCCCGCGGTATGTGGAACGTTTGGAATTCGAGCTGGGCACGATTCTCAAGATGGGGTTCCCAGGCTACTTCCTGATCGTGGGCGACTTCATCCAGTGGGCGAAGACGCACGGCTGCCCCGTGGGGCCGGGCCGGGGGTCGGGGGCGGGCTCGCTGGTGGCGTACGCCTTGAAGATCACCGATCTCGACCCTCTTGAATACAACCTGCTGTTCGAGCGCTTCCTGAACCCTGAACGGGTCTCGATGCCCGACTTCGACATCGATTTCTGCCAGTCCAACCGCGACCGCGTGATCGACTACGTGAAGGAAAAATACGGCAAGGACGCCGTCAGCCAGATCGCCACTTTTGGAACGATGGCTGCCAAGGCCGCCATCCGCGACGTGGGACGCGTGATGGACATGAGCTACACCTTCTGTGACGGTATTTCCAAGCTTGTGCCCGGTAAGCCTGGCATGTCCTACACGCTGCAGTATCCGCCCGAGGTCAAGAAGGACGGCGACAAGAACAACTACGCACTGGAACTGGAACCGTTGCTCTACGAGCGCGTGCGCAAGGAAGAGGACGTCAAGACTGTCATCGAAATGGCGCAGAAGCTCGAGGGCATGACGCGCAATATCGGTATGCACGCGGGGGGCGTGCTGATTGCACCGGGCAAGCTGACGGATTTTTGCCCGCTGTACCAGCAACCCGGCAGCGAATCGGCCGTGAGCCAGTACGACAAGGACGACGTGGAGGCCATCGGTCTCGTGAAGTTCGACTTCCTGGGCTTGGCCACGCTCACCATCCTGGAGATTGCGCGCGAGTTCATCATGAAGCGCCACAAGGGCCAGGAGAACTTTGCCTACGAGAACATTCCGCTGGACGACGGGCCTACCTACCGGTTGTTTTCCGAGGGCAAGACGGAAGCCGTGTTCCAGTTTGAAAGCCGAGGCATGCAGGGCATGCTGCGCGAGGCGCGGCCGAGCCGGCTGGAGGACCTGATTGCGCTGAACGCACTCTACCGCCCGGGCCCGATGGACCTGATCCCCACGTTCGTGAACCGCAAGCACGGCAAGGAACCGGTGGAGTACCCGCATCCCCTGGTCGAGCCGGTGCTGTCAGAGACCTACGGGATCATGGTGTACCAGGAGCAGGTGATGCAGACCGCCCAGGTACTGGGTGGCTACAGCCTCGGCGGTGCCGACATGCTGCGCCGCGCCATGGGCAAGAAAAAGGCCGAGGAAATGGCCGAGCACCGGGCCATCTTCCGCAAGGGTGCGGCCGAAAAGGGCATCAGCCAGGACAAGGCCGATGAAGTGTTCGACCTGATGGAGAAGTTTGCGGGTTACGGCTTCAACAAGTCGCACGCGGCAGCCTATTCACTGCTGGCGTACCACACCGGTTGGCTCAAGGTGCACTACACGGCCGAATTCTTCTGCGCCAATATGACCGTGGAAATGGACGACACCGACAAGCTCAAGGTGCTGTTCGAAGACGCAAAGAAGAATTTTGGGCTGACCTTCGAGCCACCGGATGTGAACCGCGGCATGTACCGGTTCGAGCCCGTGACGGACAAGGTGATCCGGTATGGACTCGGAGCCGTCAAAGGAACCGGTCAGCAGGCGATAGAAGCCATCGTCGCCGCGCGCGAAGGGCGTGGGGAGGGGCCGCAGGGATCGACGAAAGGTCCGTTCAAGAGCTTGTTCGACTTCTGCGTGCGGGTGGATCGCGCGCGCCTGAACAAGCGCACTGTCGAGGCACTCATCAAGGCGGGCGCCTTCGATGCGCTCAACCTCAACCGTGCGGCGATGGTGGCGTCCATCGACCGTGCTTTCGATTTCGCCGCTGCTACGCTGGCGAACGTGAACCAGGGCGGGCTTTTCGACATGATGGGGGAGGATGCCCACGGCTCCAGTACACAGGAGCCCGATCTGGTCGATGCGGTGCCCTGGGGCATCAAAGAGCGGCTTACCCAGGAAAAAACGGCGGTGGGCTTTTACCTCTCGGGACATTTGTTCGACGAGGTGGCGCAGGAAGTCCGTCGTTTCGTGCGGACCCAGATCGATGAATTGCTCGATAGTCGCGAACCGCAGATCCTCGCTGGCATCATTAGCGACTTTCGGGTGATCAACGGCCAGCGCGGCAAGCTGGGTCTGTTCCGCCTGGATGACAAATCTGGCGTGATCGAGGCTTCGGCCGATGAGGCGCTGCTCAACACCTACCGTAATCAGCTCAAGGAAGATGAGTTCGTGGTCATGCTGGGACGGTTGCAACTCGACCATTTCAGCGGCGGGCTGCGCGTGAAAGTCCAGCAGGTGTGGGACATGGCTGGGGCCCGTGCCCGGTTTGGCAAATACCTGCATGTGGTGGTGGGTGACAAATCCCCCGATGTGAAGCGCTTGGTACAGGAGTTTCCCCCCCGGCGCGAAGAGGCTCCCGAGGGCGACTTCGTGCATGGCCTGCGGGTACGCATGGGGGTGCGCTGCGTCGAGCCGCGCGGTGCAGCGGTGGCCGAACTTCAACTCGGCGATGCCAGCCGGTTCTATCCCACCGACGCGGCGCTGGCGGCGTGGAGTGCCGGCGTGGGCACGGGTACCGCGACGGTGATCTATGAGTAGCCTGGTTGCGAACAGGGGACGTTCACGCCGGTTGAAAAAACGGTGCGTGTCACCAGATGTTCCGGGCAGCGATACGCTCTGCGGATCGCTAGAATGAATTTCATGGCAACAAAACCACCCTCGACCCCCACTGCACCGCCCTCTGTTCGGCCCGCGCAGGATGATGGCGGTTCTGTCGTGCTCGAGAGACGCGCCCAAAAGGTCCGGCCGCCCCAGATGTACCAGGTGGTCATGCTCAATGACGACTACACGCCCATGGAGTTCGTCATCGTGGTGCTGCAGGAGTTCTTCAACAAGGACCGGGAGACAGCGACCCAGATCATGCTCAAGATTCACCTCGACGGCAAAGGCATCTGCGGGGTGTACTCCCGTGACGTGGCGGCCACCAAGGTGGATCAGGTGCTGGAGGCCGCTTTGAAGGCGGGCCACCCTCTGCAATGTGTGAGTGAACCTGTTGAATAACAGGTTTCTCGTCCCGATCTAAAGTTATCCCTTACCCCGCAAGCACAAAGGAGTTCACATGATTGCCCAGGAACTGGAAGTCAGCTTGCACATGGCCTTCGTCGAGGCCCGTCAGCAGCGCCACGAGTTCATCACCGTGGAGCATCTGTTGCTTGCATTGCTCGATAACCCCAGCGCAGCGGAAGTGCTGCGCGCATGTTCGGCGAATATCGATGATCTTCGCTCATCGCTGTCGAATTTTATCAAAGACAATACGCCCCAGGTCGCAGGATCTGACGAGGTGGATACGCAACCCACGCTGGGTTTCCAGCGTGTGATCCAGCGCGCGATCATGCACGTGCAGTCCACGGGCAACGGCAAGAAAGAAGTCACCGGTGCGAACGTGCTCGTGGCCATCTTCGGCGAGAAGGATTCGCACGCCGTGTACTACCTGCACCAGCAGGGCGTGACGCGCCTGGACGTGGTCAACTTCATTGCCCACGGTATCAAGAAAGGTGAACCGCCGGAGCCCGCCAAGGCCGAGGGCCAGGCGGAAGGCGAAGAGGGCGGCGGTGGCGAGCGCAGTGAAAAAGCATCCCCGCTGGAGCAGTTCACCCAGAACCTGAACCAGGCCGCCAAGGACGGCAAGATCGACCCCCTGATCGGCCGCAATTACGAGGTCGAGCGCACGATCCAGATTCTGTGCCGCCGCCGCAAGAACAACCCGCTGCTGGTGGGCGAGGCCGGCGTGGGAAAGACCGCGATTGCCGAGGGGTTGGCCTGGCGCATTACGCAGAACGACGTGCCCGAGATTCTGGCCGAGGCCACGGTGTATTCGCTCGACATGGGTGCGTTGCTGGCGGGTACCAAATACCGCGGTGATTTCGAGCAGCGCCTCAAAGGCGTGCTCAAGTCTCTCAAGGATAAGCCCAACGCCATCCTGTTCATCGACGAGATTCACACCCTGATCGGTGCGGGTGCTGCATCGGGTGGTACGTTGGACGCATCCAACCTGCTCAAGCCGGCGCTGTCCAGCGGCCAGCTCAAGTGCATCGGTGCGACCACGTTCACCGAATACCGGGGCATCTTCGAAAAGGATGCGGCGCTGTCACGCCGTTTCCAGAAAGTGGATGTGGTCGAGCCGACCGTGGCCGAGACGGTGGACATCCTCAAGGGCCTGAAGTCGCGCTTTGAAGAGCACCACAGCGTCAAATACGCTGCGGCTGCCTTGCAGGCCGCCGCCGAGCTGAGCGCCAAGTACATCAACGACCGCCACCTGCCCGACAAAGCCATTGACGTGATCGATGAGGCTGGAGCTGCGCAGCGCATCTTGGTGCCGAGCAAGCGCAAGAAGACCATCGGCAAGGCCGAGATTGAAGAGATCGTGGCCAAGATTGCGCGCATTCCGCCTGCCAATGTGTCGAATGACGACCGGGGCAAGCTGCAAACACTGGAGCGCGACCTCAAGAGCGTGGTCTTCGGCCAGGACAAGGCCCTCGAGGTGTTGGCCAGCGCAGTCAAGATGGCACGTTCGGGACTGGGCAAGGGCGACAAGCCGATTGGCTCATTCCTGTTCAGCGGCCCTACCGGCGTCGGCAAGACCGAAGCGGCCAAGCAGTTGGCCTACATCATGGGCATTGAGCTGATCCGCTTCGACATGTCGGAGTACATGGAGCGCCACGCAGTGAGCCGCCTGATTGGTGCGCCTCCGGGCTACGTCGGGTTTGACCAGGGTGGTCTGCTGACCGAAGCCATCACGAAGAAGCCGCACGCGGTGCTGCTGCTCGACGAGATCGAGAAGGCGCACCCGGACATCTTCAACGTGCTGCTGCAGGTCATGGACCACGGCACGCTGACGGACAACAATGGCCGCAAGGCCGACTTCCGCAACGTGCTCATCATCATGACCACGAACGCCGGCGCCGAGACCATGAACAAGGCGACCATTGGCTTCACCAACCCGCGGCAGGCGGGCGACGAGATGGGCGACATCAAGCGCCTGTTCACACCCGAGTTCCGTAACCGGCTGGATGCCATCGTCAACTTCAAGGCACTCGACGAGCAGATCATCCTGCGCGTGGTGGACAAGTTCCTGCTGCAGCTCGAAACCCAACTGGCAGAGAAGAAGGTGGAGGTCACCTTCACCGACAACCTGCGCAAGCACCTTGCCAAGAAGGGTTTCGATCCGCTGATGGGTGCGCGCCCGATGCAGCGCCTGATCCAGGACACCATCCGTCGGGCTCTGGCGGACGAGCTGTTGTTCGGTCGTCTGACCGAAGGCGGGCGCCTGACGGTCGACATCGACGTCAAGACCGACGACAAGGGCGTGGAAACTTCGGAGGTTCTGCTGGACATTCAGCCGCTACCGAAAAAGGACCGTTCTGCGAAGTCCGAACCTGCAGAGCCCGAAGAAGCCACCGCAGACTGAGCCCGTGCGCGCTCACCGGCAGAGGCCGGCAAGCCAAGTGCTTGCCGGCCTTTTTGTTGGGCGTAGCGGCGCGCTTGCCAGGGAAGGCTTGCAGGCTCCTTGCAATGTGAATGTTGCACAGAAAAGCCCGCCCCGGCCATAGACCGTAGACTTTTGCCGCTAAGATCAGCCCAGAGGGGAGCGCTGGTTCACCGCGGCGAAAAACCAAAACGGATGCTGACATTGGCCGGAAAAGTCCACACACAACATGTCGCCGGGATGCGACGTGCTTTGTCCGTTTTGGGGGGGCTGGCCTTGCTCCTGCTGGCGTCGTGGGCCTACTTTTCCAGCACACCCGCCGCCCCGGTGAAGGATTTCCTCACCGCCCACCAGATTCTCGAGAGCCTCTCGATCGCCGTGTCGGTGTTGGTGTTCGCCGTCGGTTGGCATGCCTGTCGCCTCAATCCCCAGCGCAACGTATTGATCCTTGCCTGTGGATTCCTTGGTGTCGCACTGCTCGATTTCTCGCACATGCTGTCGTATGCGGGGATGCCCGACTACTTTACGCCCAACTCGGTGTCCAAGGGCATCTGGTTCTGGTTGCCCGCGCGCTACGTCGCGGTGCTGACGCTGCTGCTGGCGGTGGTGTTGCCGTGGACTGTGCCCGACACCACCGAAATGGGGTTGGCGTTGCGTTTGCGGCCTGTGGCCTTCATGCTCTTGCTGGTCGGCGCCATCCATGCCGCGGTTCTGTATTATCCGTGGATTTTGCCGGAAACCTTTGTGCCCGCCACGGGCTTGACCGGATTCAAGGTTGGCGCCGAATACGGTTTGATCGTCCTGCACGTACTGGTTTTTGGCCTGCTTTTGCGACAGATGCGCCAGCCTACGACTTTCAACGCCCCGCCCTTGTTGGCGGCTGTTGGCACCATGGGGCTGGGAGAATTCTTCTTCACCCTGTACGTGGATGCGGCGGACCACTTCAATCTGCTCGGCCACATATACAAGCTGCTTGGCTACCTGTTTCTCTACCGTTCGATCATCCAGGGCACCATTGAGGCACCTTATCGGGCCCTGGCGCGGTCCGAAAAGAGCCTCAAGGCGGTGCTGGACGCTGTTCCCGACCTGATGTTCGAGATGACGCGCAGCGGGCGCTATCTGCGCGTGCACACCCGGGTGCCGGGGTTGACGGAGCGCGTGCCCGAGCAGATTGCGGGGCGAACCATTGACGAGGTATTGCCGCCCGATGCCGCCGGCGTGGTGCGCACGGCACTGACTCAGGCCGAGGCAACGGGCCACACGCAAGGGCAGCAATTCGCGCTCGAAATGACCGACGGCAGGCACTGGTTCGAGCTGTCGGTGGCGCGCATTCAGGACCCGGGTTTCGCCGACCCACGCTTCGTCGTGCTTTCGCGCGATGTGACGCAACGCATGCAGGACCTGGATGCTCTGCGCAAGCTGCGCCACGCGGTTGAGCAGACACCCCATTCCATCATCATCACCAACCTGCGCGGGCAGATCGAGTACGTGAATCCCTCTTTCACGACGGTGACCGGCTACGGCTCCGACGAAGTGATGGGGCGCAACCCGCGCATGCTGGGCGCAGGCAAGACTTCGGCAGAGGTCGTTGCGCAGATGTGGGAGCGCCTGTTGAGCGGGCTCGCCTGGAAGGGCGAACTGCTCAACCGGCACAAAACGGGCCGTGAGGTCTGGGAATATGTGTCGATTTCGCCCATGCGGGATGAGCAGGGCGCGATTACGCACTACATCTCTGTGCAAGAAGACATTTCAGAGCGTAAGAGCAATGAGGAGCGCATTCGCCACCTGGCCAATTTCGATGCGCTCACCGGCCTGCCCAACCGTGCCATGTTCTCCGCGCGGTTCAGCCAGGCGCTGGGGCTTTCGCAGCGCAGCGAAGGCTCGCTGGCGCTCTTGTACCTCGATCTCGACCGGTTCAAGAACGTGAACGACTCGCTCGGGTATGCCGTGGGCGACGGCGTGCTGATCGATGTGGCCCATCGCCTCAAGGCCCTGCTGCGGGATGAAGACACGGTGTCGCGCTACGGGGGCGATGAATTTCTGGTGGTGTTGCCGCTCACCACGGCGCAGGGCGCCGTCCATTTCGCCGAGCGGCTGCACGGTGAGCTGAGCAAGGCCTGCCAGGTGGAAAGCCACGCATTGCTGGTGACGTTCTCGGTGGGCATTGCGATGTACCCCGGCGATGGAAGCGACATGGAAGCCCTGACCCACCATGCCGAGGTGGCCATGTACAAGGCCAAGGAGATGGGGCGGGACCACTATTGTTTCTTCTCGGCGGACATGCAGGCGCAGTCTTCACGGTTGCTGCGCATCGAGAACGGCCTGCGCACAGCCATCGCCCAGGGCGAGATGTCGTTGCATTTCCAGCCGCAGTGGCGTGTGCACGACAGGCGCATGGTGGGGGTCGAGGCCCTGTTGCGCTGGACCCATCCTGAGTTGGGAGTTGTGGGCCCGGCAGAGTTCATCCCCGTGGCGGAAAGCAGCGGGCAGATCATCGACATCGGCCTGTGGGTGCTTGATACGGCGCTGGCGTGCCTGCGTCGCTGGCGGGATGCGGGCCATACCGACCTGACGGTGGCCGTGAACTTGTCGCTTGCCCAGTTTCGCCACCCCGATCTGGTGGAGGTGGTGCAGAAGGCGCTTCAACGCGCAGGCGTTCCTGCCGAGGTGCTCGAGCTCGAACTGACCGAGAGCATTGCCATGCACGAACCGGAGAAAGCCATCGCCTGCGTGCGGGCCCTGGCCGACCTGGGCGTACAGCTTTCGTTGGACGATTTCGGCACGGGCTACTCGTCCTTCAGCTATCTGCAGCGGTTGCGTGTGCACCGGCTCAAGATCGACCAGTCTTTCGTGCGCAATCTGGACACAGCGCGCGGCATGTCCATCGTGCGCGCCATCGTGGAAATGTCGCGCAGCCTGGGGCTGGCCACCATTGCGGAAGGCGTCGAGACGCCCCATCAGTTGGAGGCACTGGCGGGTTTGTCCTGTGACATGGTGCAGGGTTACCACCTGAGCCGACCCTTGCCCGTGCCCGCGCTCGAGGCGCTGCTCGAGCAGCGCGCGCTCGCATCCGACATTGCGGCCTGAGCCGAAGCGGATCTTTCGGCAACTGCCGAAAGTATCAAATTGATAGCGCTTTGCGCACGCCGGAAAAGCGCTGCAGCCCAAAAAGGCGCCAAATTCCGACGTTCGCCCCTCCGATCTTGTTACATTGCAGGTCGTCCCTTCGCAACCGTTGTCTCGCGCATGTCTCCCCACACCTTTCTCTGGCACGACTACGAAACCTTCGGCGCCAATACTCGGCGCGACCGGCCCGCGCAATTTGCAGCCATTCGCACCGACGCCGAGCTGCGGGAAGTGGGCGAGCCCCTGATGCTGTATTGCCAGCCGGCGAACGATTACCTGCCGGACCCACAGTCGTGCCTCATTACCGGCATCACGCCCCAGCTCTGCCTTGAAAAAGGTGTGCCGGAGCATGAATTCGCCAATCGCATCGAGGCCGAGTTCGCGCAACCGGGCACCATCGGTGTGGGGTACAACACCATCCGCTTCGACGATGAGATCACGCGCTTCATGTTCTGGCGCAACCTCATCGATCCGTATGCACGCGAATGGCAGAACCAATGCGGCCGCTGGGACTTGCTTGACGTGGTGCGCATGACCTATGCGCTGCGGCCCGACGGCATCCACTGGCCGCGCAAGGAAGACGGTTCCCCCAGCTTCAAGCTGGAGCACCTCTCGAAGGCCAACGGCCTTGCGCACGAGGCGGCCCACGATGCGCTGTCGGACGTGCGCGCCACCATCGCGTTGGCGCGGCTGATCCGCCAGCACAATCCCCGTCTGTTCGACTTTGCGTTGTCGCTTCACAAGAAGGATCGGGTGGCCGCCGAGCTGCGCCTGCCGGCCACGGCGCTGACGGCGCGGCCATTCCTGCACGTGTCGGGCATGTTTCCGGCCGAGCGTGGCTGCCTGGCGGTGATGTGGCCGCTGGCCAGCCACCCGACCAACAAGAATGAGGTCATTGCCTGGGACCTTGCCCACGATCCCCGTGAACTGGCCACGCTGGGCACCGACGAAATCCGCCTGCGCATGTTCTCCCGGGCAGCCGACTTGCCTGAAGGCATGACCCGCCTGCCCGTCAAGACGATTCACCTCAACAAGTCGCCCATGGTGGTGGGCAATGTGAACACGCTCACGCCCGCGCTCGCCCAGCGGTGGGGCATTGATCTTGTTCAGGCCGCGCAGCATGCCGAGGTTGCGCGCAGCCTGCCCGACATGAGCGGCATTTGGCCTGCCGTGTTCGCGCGCCCGGCCGAGCCCGCCGCCGATGTCGACCAGGACCTGTATGGGGGCTTCGTGGGCAACAGCGACCGGCGCCGCCTGAACGATTTGCGCGCGATGGACGGCCAGAAGCTTGCCGCCGCGCGCACGGGCTTTGACGATCCGCGCCTGGAAGAACTGGTGTGGCGCTACCGCGCCCGCAACTTTCCGACCACGCTCTCGCCCGAAGAGGGGGAGCGGTGGGAAGCCCATCGCGCCGCATGCCTGTTCGACGGGCAGGGTGGGGCGCGCACGGTGGACCGGTTGTTCACCGAGATCGACCAGATTTCCGAAACCGCCGACGATGAACGCACCCAGGAGATCCTGGGCGCCTTGTACGATTACGCCGAGCACATCGCCCCGGAACGGTAGCCCGTGCAGCGCCGCGCACCCTCCGCCCGAAGGGGTCGCAACCGGCCTGGCGGGGCCCACTCCACGGGGGCAGCGGTGCGCGGGCGTTGGTTCCGTAAGCCTAGAACCCATTGCATACAGATATAGATATCCGCAGATTTTTATGATGACACCGCAGAACCATCGCTTCACCACCGAGATCGTGCACGCCGACCGCCTGGGCGGCGCCGAACACGGCGCCATCCACCAGCCCGTCCACACCTCGGTGCAATACGGGTTCGACAAGGTCGAAGACCTGATCGCCGTGTTCCAGGGAACCGCCAAGGGCGGCTTCAACTACGCCCGCCAGGGAACCCCCACCACGGCAGCCCTCGAAGCCAAGCTCACCCAGATGGAAAAGGGGCACGGCAGCATCGTTTTCTCGACCGGCATGGCGGGCATCTGCGCCATCTTCCTTACGCTGCTGAAGGCGGGCGACCATCTGGTGGCCAGCAAGTTTGTCTTTGGCAATACCAACAGCGTGTTCGGCACCCTGGCGGATCTGGGGGTGGATGTCACCACCGTCGATGCGACGGACGCCGCCCAGGTGGCTGCCGCCGTGCGCCCGAACACGCGGATGGTTTTTGTCGAAACCATCGCCAATCCGGGCACACAGATGCCCGATCTGGAGGGCATCGGCGCGTTGTGCCAGCAGCGCGGCCTGCTCTATGTGGTGGACAACACCGTCGCTTCCCCCTACCTGTTCCGCCCCGGTTCGGTGGGCGCAGGCCTGGTGGTCCATTCGCTGACCAAGAGCATCGGCGGGCACGGCGATGCGCTGGGGGGCGCGGTGATCGATACCGGGGTGTTCGACTGGAGCGCGTACCCGAATATTTTCCCGGCATACCGCAAGGGGCTGGCCAAGGGCTGGGGCCTGCAGCAAATGCGCAAGAAGGGTCTGCGCGACATGGGCGGTACCCTGTCTTCGCAGGCGGCGCACCAGATTGCCCTGGGTGCCGAAACATTGGCGCTGCGCATGGAACGCACCAGCGCCACCGCGCTGGCGTTGGCGCGGTGGCTCGAGCAGCACCCTGCTGTGGCGCGGGTGTTTTACCCCTTGCTTGAATCCCACCCGCAGCACGCGCAGGCCAGGAAGCACCTCAAGGCGGGCTCGTGGCTGCTGTCTTTCGAACTGCGCGACCCCGAACAGTGCCTGCCCTTGTGCAATCGCCTGCAGCTGCCCATCAAGGCGACGGGCCTGGCCGATACGCGCACGCTCATCATCCCGGTGGCCCACACCATCTTCTGGGAGGCGGGCCCCGAGGTGCGGTCGAACATGGGTATCGGCGACAGCATGATTCGGCTGTCTGTGGGGCTGGAGGACGTGCAGGATCTGCTGGCCGACTTCGAGCAGGCGCTCGCGGCGGCCTGATCTCCGCCATCCCACCCAGGCCGCACAAGCCCGCAGCGTGCTTGTGGAGGTGCAAGCCGGCTGACAGACCATCGTGCTAAGGTAGCAAAAAACGCAGGCAGGGCCCGGCCCCACACCTGACGAAAGGAGACCTATGCACACCGAGCTGGTTGCCACGGCGGGCTCTCGTGGCCCCCTGGCCACTTCGATGCCGCCGCAGGAGCTGATCCGGCATGCCCATGCGCGCTCCGCGGCCTATGGCCTGCGCGCGCAGGACGTGGTCGAGGCTGCACCCCTGGCGGGCGCTGACCTGCGCACTGCGCTGCAGCGCAACCAGACCCTCGCGGCGCACGCCCTGCCGGTCATGGAAACCCTGTTCGCCCAGATCGCAGGTACTCGCAGCCTGGTGCTGCTGACCGACCCGCAGGGCGTCATCCTGCACGCCGTGGGGGATGACGATTTCGTGGCCCGCGCCGACCGGGTGGCGCTGCGGCCAGGCGGGGTCTGGAGCGAGGAGCGCAAGGGCACCAATGCCATCGGAACGGCGCTGACCTCCGGCCAGGCGGTGCAGGTGCATGCCGGCCAGCACTACCTGCGCGCTCACCAGTTTCTCACCTGTGCCTGCGTGCCCATCCTCGACCCGCTGGGCGTGGCTTTGGGCGCGCTGGACGTGAGTGGTGACCACCGGGGCCAGAGCCCGCACACGATGGCGCTGGTGCGCATGTCCGCGCAGATGGTGGAAAACCACTTGTGGAGCAAGGCGCACGAAGACGCCGTGTACCTGCGCTTTCATGCGCGGCCCGAATTCCTTGGCACTTTGATGGAGGGGCTGGCCGCGTTCACGCCGGAAGGCCGTTTCCTTTCGGCCAACCGCAGCGGGCAGTTCCAGTTGGGGCTGTCCCTGCAGGCGTTGCAGGCGTACACCTTTGCGTCGCTGTTCGGCGTGGAGATGGCCAGCGTGCTGGCCCACTGCCGCAGGGCCGCGCCCGGCTTGCTGTCGCTGCGGTTGCCCGGCGGGGTAAGCGTGATGGCCGAGGCGGCTTACCGCCCTGCATCGGCCCGCTGGACGATGCCCGATGATGGCGTGCCTCGCCCGGCAACGGCCCCTGCGAGCACACCACGGCCTGCGGAGCCGTCGCGCTTTTCGGGCCTGCGCTATCTGAACACGGGCGATGCCCAGCTCGCCCATGTGATCGAACGCGTCACCAAGCTTTTGGGGCGGGGTATCGCCACGCTGATCCTGGGTGAAACCGGCACCGGCAAGGAATTGTTGGCCCGGGCCATGCACCACGACGGGCCTCGGCGGCAGGGGCCCTTTGTGGCGGTCAATTGCGCGGCGATTCCCGAGTCGCTCATCGAGTCGGAACTGTTTGGCTATGAAGAGGGTGCCTTCACGGGGGCGCGGCGCAAGGGCAGTGCCGGCAAGATCGTGCAGGCCCACGGCGGGACGCTGTTTCTGGACGAGATCGGAGACATGCCCTTGTCGATGCAGGCACGGCTGCTGCGCGTGCTGCAGGAGCGCAACGTAGTGCCACTGGGAGGCGCGCGGGCGGTCGATGTCGACGTCAATGTGGTGTGCGCCACGCACCGCAACCTGCGCGAGATGATGGCCGCAGGCACGTTCCGCCAGGACCTGTACTACCGGCTCAATGGGCTGGTGGTGCGCTTGCCGGCGCTGCGCGAGCGCACCGACCTCGCCGTCATTGTCGAGCGGATGCTGCGCACGCCGCCCGAGGACGGCCCTTCAGGGTGCCATCCGGCGCAGCCCCTGCGTGTGGCGCCCGATGTGATGGCCTTGCTGCAGGGTTATGGCTGGCCCGGCAACCTGCGCCAATTGGCCAACGTGCTGCGTACGGCGGCGCTCATGGCCGACGGCGAGGCGCACGAGGGCGAAATCCGCCGCCACCACCTGCCCGAGGATTTTCTCGAGGATTGCCTGGAACCTGCCCCTGAACCCGCCATCGCCGCCAGCCAGCAGGGCGTCGCGTCCTCCCCTGGCGCGGCGCCACTTGGAGGTGCTGCGGCGCAGCGCCTGATATCGGTCACTGCGGCGGCGGTCGATCAGGCCCTGGCGACCCATGGCGGCAACGTGTCGGCGGCCGCACGCGCGCTGGGGGTGTCGCGCAATACGGTGTACCGCCACTTGCGAACAACCGGTTCAGGCTCGGCACCTCGCTTCGACGCCGCCTGAAGGGGCTGAGCGCCCATTGCGCTTTTGGGGCCCAGGGCGGGCGTGGGGGCTCGCGCCTGCGGCCATGCGTGTACGGTCCCGGTGTGCTTTGCTTGGTATTCGCTGCGCAGTTTTCGCCTCGCACGCGCACCGTACAGGCCTTCACGCCCCGGACTTTTCGGGAGAAGGTCTGTGCGGCGCACCGCACCGGAGCCTCTTTTCGCCGTGCGCCCCAGGCGCCTTCGGCCTCAAAGGCTCGGGAGGGCGTTCGATTCCTCGTCACTGAGGGGCCGAGGGCGGGCCACGAAATGCCAACCAGTACCGCTGTCCAGAGAAAACATGGCGCCTTGCCCTGGTACGGCATCGATGACGAGGTGGGTGTGCTGCCAATAGGTGAACTGCGATCGGCCCATGTACACCGGCGCGCCGGCCAGATGGCCCAGCAGCACGTCGCTGTCTCCGACGATGAATTCGGCGACGGTGAGGCACATGGGCGCGCTGCCATCGCAGCAACCGCCCGATTGGTGGAGCAGCACCGGCCCGTGCCGGGCCTGCAGGCGCTCGATGCGATCGGTGGCCTGCGGCGTCGCAGACACCCGCGAGGGCGGGGTGGGCATGATCATGCCGCCATGTCGATGACGACGCGGCCCTGGATCTGGCCCTTGCGCATGCGCTCGAACACGTCGTTGATGTTTTCCAGCTTTTCGGTGGAGACGGTGGCCCGCACCTGTCCGCGTGCAGCAAAGTCGAGCGACTCTTGCAGATCGAGCCTTGAGCCCACGATGGAGCCGCGCACGGTCACGCCGCGCAGCACCATGTCGAAGATTGAGAGCGGAAAATTGCCCGGCGGCAGGCCATTGAGCGACACGGTTCCGCCACGTCGCACCATGCCCAGTGCCTGTTCGAACGCCTTGGGCGACACCGCCGTCACCAGCGCGCCGTGGGCGCCGCCGATCTCCTTTTGCAGGAAGGCCGCCGGGTCGGTGTCGCGGGCGTTCACGGTGACGCTGGCGCCCAGCCTGCGGGCCAGCTCCAGCTTGTCGTCCTCCACGTCCACAGCGGCCACGTTCAGGCCCATGGCCCGGGCGTACTGCACCGCCATGTGCCCCAGCCCGCCGATGCCCGAGATGGCCACCCAGTCCCCAGGCCGTGTGTCAGTCACCTTCAGGCCCTTGTACACCGTGACGCCGGCGCACAGCACCGGCGCGATGTCCACAAAGCCGATGTCTTTGGGCAGATGCCCCACGTAGTTGGGGTCTGCCAGCGCATAGTCGGCGAAGCCGCCGTTGACCGAATAGCCGGTATTGGTCTGCGACTCGCACAGCGTTTCCCAGCCGCCAAGGCAGTGCGTGCAGTAACCGCAAGCCGAGTGCAGCCACGGCACGCCCACACGGTCGCCCTCTTTTACGTGCTTCACGCCACGGCCAATCGCCGCCACGAAACCCACGCCTTCATGCCCGGGGATGAACGGCGGCTGCGGCTTGACGGGCCAGTCGCCTTCGGCAGCGTGCAGATCGGTGTGGCACACCCCGGAAGCCTCGATCTTCACGAGGATCTGGTTGTCGTCCGGCACGGGTACGGGCACCTCTTCGATGCGCAGCGGCTTGCCAAACTCCCGGACTACGGCAGCCTTCATGGTGGTGCGGGTCATGCGTCAACTCCTGAAAAGGGGAATGGTGAAAAGCCGGGGCTTGGGTCAGAGGCCCCGGCAAGGATTGCATCGGCTTAGAAGAAACCCAGGGGTTGCTGCGTGTAGCTCACCAGCAGGTTCTTGGTTTGCTGGTAGTGGTCCAGCATCATCTTGTGGTTTTCGCGGCCGATGCCCGATTGCTTGTAGCCGCCAAAGGCCGCGTGGGCTGGATACTGGTGGTAGCAGTTGGTCCACACGCGACCGGCCTGGATGCCCCGGCCCATGCGGAATGCGCGGTTGCCGTCGCGGCTCCACACGCCGGCGCCCAGTCCGTACAGGGTGTCGTTGGCAATCTCCAGCGCTTCGGCCTCGTCCTTGAAGGTGGTCACCGAAAGCACCGGGCCAAAAATCTCTTCCTGGAAGATGCGCATCTTGTTGTGGCCTTTGAAGACCGTGGGCTTGACGTAGTAGCCGCCCGCCAGGTCGCCCGCCAGCGCATTGCGCTCGCCACCGATCAGGCACTGTGCTCCCTCCTGCTTGCCCAGATCGATGTAGGACAGGATTTTTTCCAGTTGCTCCTGGGATGCCTGGGCGCCGATCATGGTGGCTTTGTCGAGCGGATTGCCCTGCCGGATGGCGGCCACGCGCTTGAGTGCGCGCTCCATGAAGCGCTCGTAGACCGACTCCTGGATCAGCGCGCGGCTGGGGCAGGTGCAGACCTCGCCCTGGTTGAGTGCAAACATGGCAAAGCCTTCCAGGGCCTTGTCAAAGAAACCGTCGTCGGCGTCCATCACGTCGGCAAAGAAGATGTTGGGGCTTTTGCCGCCCAGCTCCAGCGTCACCGGAATGATGTTCTGGCTGGCGTATTGCATGATGAGGCGGCCCGTGGTGGTTTCGCCCGTGAATGCAATCTTGGCAATGCGCGGGCTGCTGGCCAGCGGCTTGCCCGCTTCGAGGCCGAAGCCGTTGACCACGTTGACCACGCCCGGGGGCAGCAGGTCACCGATGATTTCGAGCAGCACCAGGATGGATGCTGGCGTTTGCTCCGCGGGCTTGAGCACCACGCAGTTGCCAGCCGCCAGTGCCGGCGCTAGCTTCCACACCGCCATCAGGATGGGAAAGTTCCAGGGAATGATCTGACCCACCACGCCCAGGGGTTCGTGGAAATGGTAGGCCATGGTGTCGTGGTCGATCTCGCTGATGCCGCCTTCCTGCGCACGGATGCAGCCCGCAAAGTAGCGAAAGTGATCGATGGCCAGGGGAATGTCGGCCGCCATGGTTTCACGCAGAGGCTTGCCGTTGTCGATGGTTTCGGCCACGGCGATGGTCAGCAGGTTGGCCTCCATGCGCTCGGCGATCTTGATGAGGATATTGGCGCGGTCGGTGGTCGATGTCTTGCCCCAGGCGGTCTTGGCCTGGTGGGCCGCGTCCAGTGCGGCGTTGACGTCTTTTTCATTCGAGCGCGGGATGGCCGTGAACACCTGGCCGTTGATGGGTGAGCTGTTCTCGAAATACTGCCCGTCGATCGGTGCGACCCACTGGCCGCCGATGAAATTGCCGTATTGCTTCTTGAAGGGGTTGGCGATGCCGAGGCTGGCGATTTCTGCCATGTTCATGGTGATGTCTCCTGAGGGTTTGCGGTGAACCGGGTTGCTGCACAGCGGAGGCTGCGCAGGCACTGTGCAGTGCGCAAGCGGCGTGCCAACGCGCGCGCCGGATGGTCCAGATGCCAGTCCGGTGTGGCGCACGCCAGATTCCATGCGCGTTGCGCGAGGGCAGTCAGGGAAAACCCCAGTGCGGTGCGGCCAGGCTGTGCCGGCTGCGCACCGCGGCCGCAAGGTGTACCGGGTGTTCTGTTTCGGAACAGGGGTGTGACAGCCATGGCACAGTGGGCGGGAACGGGAACGGGAACGGGAACGGGAACGGGAACGGGAACGGGAACGGGCGCCCGGCGGTGGGCAGGGCACCTGCCTCCATCGCCTTCCCTGCGCAGGCGTGCTCGCCCGGGCGCCAGGCTTTTTTGCCACAATGGACGCCGTTGACGCACACCCCCAGGCATGTCCCGCGCACCCCAGACCTTTCCGCCCAGCATTGGCAAGTACCGCATCGAGCGTGAGCTGGGCCGCGGGGCCAGCGGTATCGTGTACTTGGGGCTTGATGGTTTCCGGGGCCGGCGCGTGGCGATCAAGCAGACCCATGCGCATCTGCTGGCCCAGCCCGAGCAGGCCGAGCGCTACCGCCGGCTGATGCGCAACGAAGCGGCCCTGGGCGCGCGGCTGCGCCACCCCAACATCGTGCGGCTGCTCGATGCCGACGACGCCGTGTCGCCGCCGTACCTGGTGCTCGAGTATGTGGACGGCCAGCCCCTGTCGGCCTTTGCCACGCCCGACACGCTGCTGCCCGTGGCCCAGGTGCTGGACATTGCCTTCAAATGCTGCAACGCGCTGGATTACGCCCAGCGCGAGGGCCTGGTGCACCGTGACATCAAGCCCGCCAACCTGATGCTCACGCGGGGAGGTGATGTCAAGCTCACCGATTTTGGCGCTGCGCTGTCCTTGCGCAGCGACGCGACGCAGCTGTCGGGGCTGGTGGGCTCACCCTCGTACATGTCGCCCGAGCAGGTGCGCGAGGAAGACCTCAGCCACCACAGCGACATGTTCTCGCTGGCAGTGGTGGTGTACGAACTGCTGACGGGCCGCCGCCCGTTCGACGGCGAAACCGATTTCGCCACCCTCTACAAGATCGGGCACGAGGCGCCCACGGCGCCCAGTCTGCTGCGCGCCTCGCTGCCCGCCCACATCGATGCGGTGCTGCTGCGCGCCCTGGCCAAACAGCCCGGCGACCGCTTCGCCACCTGGGGCGATTTCGCCCAGGCGCTGCTGGCCGCCCACCGTGATTTGCCGCGCCAACGCTCGCAGGACACCGAGGCCGAGCGCTTTGCCCGCCTGCGGGCGCTGCCTTTTCTGGCCGACTTTCACGATGTATCGCTCTGGGAACTGATGCGGCTGGGGCAGTGGCGGCGCCTGCCACAGGGCTCCACCCTGATGCGCGAAAACACGCCCGGCGATTCGTTTTGCATCCTTATCGAAGGCCAGGTGGCCGTGAGCCGGCAAGGGTGGCACCTGAGCACGCTGGGCCCGGGTGTGACCCTGGGCGAGATGACTTATCTGCGGACGGACGACAAGGTGCGCACCGCCACCGCCGTGGCCGAGACCGAGGTGCTGTTGCTCAAGGTCCGCAACCCGGCGTTGCGGCAGGCTTCGGAGGATCTGCAGTCCCGTTTCGACAAGGCCTTCATCAAGCTGCTGGTCGGGCGGCTGATCGCCACCAACCAGCAACTGGCGGAATGGGAACTGGTGGCCGCGCCGCCGACGCCCGAACGGTAGTCGCGTTGGGGCTTTCGACGGGGCAGTGGCAGGACGGGTTGGCCAAGGCGCTACGCGCCACGGCACCTATTTGCTCATGAATTAATAGCTGTTGGCGAAGCATTGGCAAGCGCAAGCGGCCAATTTGGCGTCAAAATCAGCCAAAGAACCGGTAGCACACCACGATGGCGGCCACCACACCCGCCAGTTCGGCCAGCAGGGCGCAGGCCACGGCATGGCGTGCCCGCTGTATGCCCACCGCCCCGAAATACACCGCCAGCACATAGAAGGTGGTCTCGGTGCTGCCCTGAACGGTGGCCGCGGCCAGCGCCGCGAAGCTGTCCACGCCCTGGCTCTGCATGGTTTCGATCAGCATCGCGCGCGCTGCACTTCCGGAAAACGGCTTGACGAGGGCCGTGGGCAGTGCGTCCACGAACCGGGCGTCCCACCCCAGTACCTCCACGCTCCAGCGGATGGCGTCGAGTGCGTAGCCCAGGGCCCCCGAAGCGCGGAACACCCCCACGGCGCACAGCATGGCCACCAGGTAGGGCAGCAGGCCCCTGGCCACCTCGAAACCTTCCTTGGCGCCTTCGATGAAGGCCTCGTACACCGCCACCTTGCGCCAGGCGCCCACGCCGACGAACAGCATGACCAGCGCAAACAGCGTCAGGTTGCCCAGCAGGGACGACAACTGGGCCAGCGCGGCCGCGCTCAGCGTGGCAAGCAGGGCCATGAAGCCGCCCAGCAGCAGCGCCACCGGCAGCAGGTAGGCGAGAACCACCGGGCTCAGCAGCGGCAGCCGCTGCACGGCGGCCACGCTGAGCAGGCCCACCAGCGTCGAGGCCGAGGTGGCCAGCAGGATGGGCAGGAACACCAGCGTCGGGTCAGGGGCGCCCTGCTGCATGCGGTACATGAAGATGGTC
Source organism: Acidovorax delafieldii 2AN (assembly GCF_000175235.1). Taxonomy (GTDB): domain Bacteria; phylum Pseudomonadota; class Gammaproteobacteria; order Burkholderiales; family Burkholderiaceae_C; genus Acidovorax; species Acidovorax delafieldii_B. Next base: position 37,125 of record NZ_ACQT01000010.1, read on the forward strand.
ACCGGCAGCAGCGTGAGCGAGGACGCGTTCAGCACCAGAAACAGAATTTGCGCGTTGGTTGCGGTGTCGGGCCGGGGGTTCAGCTCCTGCAGCGCCCGCATGGCCTTGAGGCCCATGGGTGTTGCGGCGTTGTCCAGCCCCAGTGCGTTGGCGGCGAAGTTCAGCGTCATCAGGCCCAGGGCGGGGTGGCCACGCGGCACGCCGGGCATCAGCCGTGCAAACAGCGGCGCCAGCCAGCGCGCCAGCGCATCCACGATACCGGCTTTCTCGGCAATACGCAGAAATCCCAGCCACAGCGTGAGCGTGCCGAACAGCAGCACCATCACCTCGACCGAGAGCCTGGCCATGGCAAACAGCGCCTCGACCATGGCCGCGAAGACCTGGGCATTGCCACCGATGAGCCACTGGGCCACCGCGGAAATGGCCGCAGTGGCGAAGAATCCCAGCCAGAGGGTATTGAGCAAGGAAAGAACTCCGCAGGGAGAGGTTGATGGAGGGGAAGGCGCCAAGAATACCCCGGCTGCACTCAGGCCCCCGGGCGCGCTGCCGGGTTCCGAGGCCTCGCACGCTTGGCCCTGGCCTGGGCGCTGCTTTTGCCCACGTTGCTGACCTGAAAACCGGTGCGGGAATCGGCGGGTGGTACGCTAGAGGGTTCGGCTGCACGACCGGGCTTGGAACCTGTCTACGTTCTTTTCGAGGATCGCGTTGGAGTGCAATCGGGATGAGTGGATGCTTCGGATGCGCCGCAGGGGCTCGTGCCCATGCAAGCAGCCGAGGCGCCAGGGCACCAAGCTCATCGACCCGATTTCACTCCCACCTTCGGGCAAGGTACTTGCGCGACCCCGAAAAGATCGTCAACAGGTTCCTATGGCACAGGCGTGCGTGCGTTCGCTCCCTACACCAAAAACTAGGCGCCACCGAGCGCCACAACATCTAGGAATTCAGCCATGGGCGCCCAGTGGAAAGCAAAAGGCAAGGCACAAGTCGCAGATGCCAGAGGCAAGCTGTTTGGCAAGCTCGCCAAGGAAATCATGGTGGCCGCGCGCAGCGGGGCCGACCCCGCCACCAACGCGCGCCTGCGCCTGGTGGTCGAGCAGGCGCGCAAGGTGTCCATGCCCAAGGACACGCTTGAGCGGGCCATCAAGAAGGGTTCGGGCACGGGCGCGGATGCGGTCAACTACGAACACGTCATCTACGAGGGCTTCGCGCCGCACCAGGTGGCGGTGATGGTGGAGTGCCTGACCGACAACGTCAACCGGACGGCGCCCGAGATGCGTGTGCTGTTCCGCAAGGGCCAGTTGGGCACTTCCGGGTCGGTGGCCTGGGACTTCAACCATGTGGGCATGATCGAGGCGGAACCGGCCACCCCCGGCGCCGACCCCGAACTCGCCGCCATCGAGGCGGGCGCCCAGGATTTCGAGGCCGGCGACGAAGAGGGCACCACCACCTTCTGGACCGACCCGACCGACCTGGACCTGGTCAGCCGCGCATTGCCTGCTCAGGGCTTCACCGTGCTGTCGGCCAAGCTGGGCTACAAGCCGAAGAACCCGGTCGACCCGGCCAGCCTTTCGCCAGAGCAACTCGAAGAAGTCGAGAGCTTCCTCGCCGCCATCGATGCCAACGACGACGTGCAGAACGTCTTCGTGAGCCTGGGCGGCTGAGTGCCGCTGTGCCGGTGCGCTGTGCCCATCGGTGCGGCGCTACCGCCTTTGTTCGCCGAGCTTTCATGACCGCAGACCACTACGCCGCCCTCGGGCTGGGCGCCAACGCATCGTTGGCCGATATCAAGAAGGCCTTTCGCCAGAAGGCGTCGTTCTACCACCCCGACAGGAATGACGCGCCCGACGCCGCGCAGCGATTCCAGGCCGTGCAGAAAGCCTATGAGGTGCTGTCCGACGAAGACACGCGCAAGGCCTACGACGACAACCGGCGCCGCAACCTGCTGGACGACCCGCTGCAGACAGCGCGCGAAATCTGGCAAACCTATTCCCACAGCATTTTTTCCCCGTGAAGCTCTCTCCTTACTTTCATGACTTGCGCTCGGCCTACCAGGCCGAGCTGGACGACCTGGTTTCGGATTCGGAAGGCAAAGACGTGCTGCGTCGGCGGCTTGCGGAAAAGCGCTCCGAAATCGGCTTTCTGGTGAAGATGATGGAGCTGGCCCCCGAGATGGTGGCCGTGGTGTTCCACCAGGGTTTCCGCTTTGCCCGGCCCTCTGCCATCGAGCACGTGCTTAGCCAGGGAGCAGACCGCATTCCCGCGTGGGACACGCTGGAGGATGCCGTATCGCTGGAGCCCTGGGCGGTGGGCCTGGCGCAAACCGTGCTGCGCGAGCCCGGTGGAGCGACCTTCATGGCGGTGGCTGCGGGGCTCGAATACCTGCACCAGCATGCCCGCCTGGCACCGGCGGCCGCGCATGGCGACGGCCCCGCCGAGAATGACGCCGACGAAGAGGCCGCCGAGCACGACGACGACTACAGCGCCCTGAGCGCCGACGATGCCGCCGACCCGCACAACGGCCGCAGCCGCGAGGAGGCCAGCGCCGACTGGCTGGCCGAGGCCGGATTTGACCGCAAAGACTGAGACGACCGAGATTTCCTGCCCATGAACCACCTGGCCCTTATCACCAAAACCACCAGCCTGATTGCCGCGGGCGACATTGTTGGCGCCGAAGCCGCGCTGGCCGACCTGGCCGATACCGAAGGCGACAACGCCCTGATGGTCGTGCTGGACCAACTGGCGCCCAAGGATGTGCTGGCGGTGATGCGTGAATACGACGACTCCAAGGCGTCCGTGGTGAACATGCTCGTCACGCCTGAGCAGTTTGCACGCGCGATGGTGCTTGAGAAGCAATACAAGGACCTCACGCACACGCACCTGCGCAACATGGTCAATGCCGTGGTGTTTCGTGACGATGCCGATCCGGTGGAGTTTCTGACAGCGATTGGCGATCTGGAAGGCGGCAGCGAGGCCCTGGCCAATTATTTCGCCGAGAAGTGGAGCCGCATCGAAGCCTTTGCCCGCACCGGCACGTTCGATGCCACCGAAGACTACGGCCCCACGCTGAGCGACGACGAGCTGCTGGCTTCAGGCTACGTGCAGCCCCGCATCGATATGGACGAAGTGGCCGACCGCGACTGGATGCAGATGGCCTGGTTGCTGCGCTACGAGTGCCGCGATCTGTTCATCGAAATGCTGCTGGTGCTGCGCGCCAAGGCGCGCGCGCACGACATGGGGCTCGAGGAGGGCGATGAGCCTGCGCCCGAAGACGATGGCAAGTTCGAAACCAGTGAAACCGACCGCGGCAAGGCGACGCCCGCCGCCCGAACGTCCGACGAGGAATCCGCCATCTGAGCGCGAGAAACGGTTCCCATGTCCGACACATCCGATACCGGGGCCGCTATGCCCGCACAGGCCCTGCAACTGCACGATGCGCGTCCGTTCCTGGAGAAGGTCCTGGTCCACGGCGTGAAGCACGGCATCCTTGATGCGTCGCGCATGGCGGCCATCGATGCCGACGCGCCCAAGGGCATCGTGCAGATTGCGCGTTATTTCGGCAGCGAGTTCCTGCGCCCCGAGCTGGAGAAGGCGCGCGACCGCATGGTCAACCTCGTCAGCCTGTACCTGCTGGACACCACCGGCGGCGAGATGACACAAGCGGCAGTCTCGCTGCGCGACCATTCATTCTTGTCGCGGTCGAAGGGCGGCTCGGACATGCTTCGGCGGCTGATCGCGCTGCCCGAAAGCAGCAATTTCGGTTTGGCTGGCCATGCCGACGCCGAGATTCCCCGGCTCGCGGCCTGGACGCTGCGCAGCTATGCGGACTACCAGGCCGAACTGGCGCGCCGCACGCACATCGCCCAAGCCATGGGTGCTGCCGAGTGGCTGGCCGAGCAATATGGGCTGGACGTTGACGAGCTGGAGTCGGCGGGCGCGGATGCCGAAGCGGTGATTCGCACGGGCCTGCTGATGCAGGTGCTGGCGCCTGGTGCCCGTGACACGGGTGAGTGGCCCCATGCGGTGGCGTTCGAGAAGCTGGTCATGGCCTGGCGCAAGAAAAAGCCCGTGCCGCCCCAGCAGCTGCGCCTTACGCCAGGGTTGCCCGCCGACCTGCGCGCAGCGATGCAGGCCCAGTGCGCGGTGGTTCTGGCCGACCTGCCCAGATTACAGGATGCGACCGTATCGCTGCGCACGCTGCTGCGGCCCCTGGGAGCGTTCAGGGCCCGCTACTTCCTGCTCGACGACCCGTTGGCCGAACTGGACGATTACCACCGCAGCCTGGACACGGGGGAAGCCCAGGGCGAGCCGCCCGCGCCTGCGAGCAAGACCTGGGTCCGCGCAGTGCAAGGCAACGACGATGAGCATTCGCTGCTCACGCTGTTCCTGTGCCTGGCGGCTGGCGTGCCCAAAAAGACCCTGCTTACCGAGAAAGCCGCGGCGAGCCTGGTGCGCAAGGTGCGCAAGGCCGGCCTGCACCCCGCTCTTGCCACCGATTTCATCCGCGCGCACGCGCCCGCCGTGCACCAGGTCGACTATGAAAACCTGTGGAACAGCTTTGTGCAGGAATCGCAGGCGCTCTTGACCAGCGACCACGACTACCAGATGCACGACGCGCTGGCGCTGCTGCGCCGCGAATGCAACGTGGCCGGCTGAACCGGTGGGCCCTGTGACCGAGGTGCCCGCCCGCCGCGCACCTAGGAGCTTGTAAGACTGCGCAGGCGTCGCGCACGGTGCTGGTGCCGAGGGCGCTCGCTGACAGTCCGCCCGGGAGGGCGTTCGCGCAGCCGGGGGGGAGGGGCGTCACGATCCGCGGCAGCGGTTATTTTCCTGCCAGCTTGGCCCCTGGCGCGGGCGTGGACCCTGCGATAGCCGCCAGCGCATCACCGTTCGGCCACCCAGGCCGCAGGGTGACAGGTCCTGCCTTCACAAAGGCAGGGATGCTGCGCCTGCGGAACCAGGGTGTACCCGGGCCGTCTCGCCCGCATTGCGCGGTACCGCGAAGGCTCGGTGGTTAAGGGCACGTCGGGGCTCGCGCCACGCAACCGTTTGCACGATGGCCGGCAGGTTGCTTGTCCAGGATGCACAACGGGCGGCGGTCGCCGCCGGTCGCGAAAACGCCCGTGTTCGGGGCTTTGCGGGTGCCGTGGCGAGGTAACATTCACGCTCCATCTCCTTCTGCAGGGCGCCTGCAGCTTCAGGCAACCGCCCACCCGCCACCCGCTTTCGTGCACAGCCCCACCCTTGTCACACTCGCCGGCCTTCTTGCGGCATTGGTCACCAGCGTGCTGTATGCCGTGTGGTACTTCAACAAGAACATCCCCGGCTTGCGGCTGTGGATGCTGTCTTTCTTGAGTGCCTCGGTGTTTTGCGCCAGCCTGCTGGTGCGGGACTACGTGCCCGAATGGCTGTCGGTGATGTTGACGCAGTCCACCATTGCCGCAGCGGCGTACCTCTGTTTTCTGGGCAGCCGCGCCTATCTGGGCCGGGCGCACCCGCCGCATGTTGTGGCCGTGGCGGTGATCGTGGCCGTGATGGGCATGGCGGTGTATTTCACGGTGGTGCACCCCCACATGGGGATACGGTTCGCGTTGGCGGGCCTTGTGGCGGGCGTGTATTTTTTGCTGACGGCACACACCCTCGCGCGGGGAGGCTTCCACAACGTTCCGGTGCGCTACCTGTTTGCCGTTGTCTCGGGTTTGCATGGCGTCTTTCTGCTGGTGAGGCCGCTGCTGTTCCGGCTGGTTGCACCCGGGACGGTCGAGGACGCCGATGCCGGCATGGTGGCGCTGCTGTCGCAGTTCGTGGTGCTCGAGGCAACCCTGTCCCTGGTCTTGATGGCCTTTGGCGCGCTGATGCTCACCAACGAGCACATCACCCGCGAACTGCGCCACCTGGCCGAGGTGGATCCGCTGACCAACGTGTTCAACCGGCGTGCCTTTCTCACCTTGCTGGAAAAAGCCATCAGCAATGCGCAGCGCACGCAGTCGGGCCTGCCCGTGCTGGTGATCGACCTCGATCATTTCAAGAAGATCAACGATACCTGGGGCCACCAAAGCGGTGACGAAGTGCTGCGGCATTTCGTCGCACTGGCCAACGGCTGCCTGCGCAAGGAAGACGTGATGGGCCGCCTGGGCGGCGAAGAGTTCGCGATTTTCCTGCCCAACGCAAGCTCCGAGGGCTCGCAGGCCGTGGCCGAGCGGCTGCGCGCCCTGGTGGCCCACCACCCGGCCATGACCGGCCGTGGACCCATCGCCTTGACGGTGAGCATCGGCGTGACGCAATACGGGGGCGGCGAGACGTCAGACTTTGTATTGCAGCGCGCGGACGAGGCCATGTACCGTGCCAAGGAACGGGGGCGCAATCGCGTGGAAACCTTGAGCCCGCCCGGCACCGGTGTGGGTGTTCTGCTGGTCTGATGCGTTGGCCCCGGTGCCTGCGCCACCAAGGCCGGGGCATCCGGAGCAGGGCTGCGACACTGGTAGGGTCGTTGGCTCGCAGGGCGATAGGCATCGAATTGCTATTGAATATATAGCGTATGGCGCAGACTGTATAAGCGCCTGAAGCTTGTTTGGCTCAAAGTGGCACTTGCCGGGCTGTGTGACTGCGGTCTGTTGCGCCCTTCGACCCTAGGAGGCCAGAAAATCCACGCTGCCCGGCCTGCCGGGCAGTGCGAGGGCCGCCACCGTCGCAGGGCTGCCCGCGATCTTCTGGCCCCGCCGGTACACCGCCAGCCGTGTTGCGCGCAGCCGGATGGCTTCTGCCGGGTGGCGGGCCTGCAGCAGCACGAAGTCGGCATGGCATCCCGGTGCCAGCCCATACCCTTCAAGGCCCAGCAGCCGGGCGGGGTTGCTGGTTACCGCCTCGAAGCACTGGCGCATGGCGGCCTGGCTGGTCATCTGGGCTACGTGCAGGCCCATGTGGGCCGCTTCGAGCATGTCGGCGCTGCCGCCGCTGTACCAGGGGTCGAGCACGCAATCGTGCCCAAAGGCCACCGTGAGGCCGGCGGCCATGAGCTCGGGCACGCGGGTCAGGCCGCGGCGCCGGGGGTAGCTGTCGTGGCGGCCCTGGAGCGTGATGTTGATGAGCGGGTTGGCCACCACGCCCAGTTGCGCCTCGGCCATCAGCGGGATGAGCTTGCTCACGTAGTAGTTGTCCATGCTGTGCATGGACGTGAGGTGCGAGCCGGTGACACGGCCCTGCAGGCCCAGCCGCTGCGTTTCAAAGGCCAGGGTTTCCACATGGCGTGATTGCGGGTCGTCGGATTCGTCGCAATGCATGTCCACGCGCCTGCCCCGGGCAGCTGCCAGCTCGCACAGCAGCTTCACGCTGGCGGTGCCATCGGCGTAGGTGCGTTCGAAGTGGGGTATGCCGCCGACGACCTCCACGCCCAGGTCGAGCGCGCGCCGCAGGTTGTCCAGACCGCCCAGTGCACGCAGCACGCCATCCTGGGGGAAGGCCACCAGTTGCAGGTCGAGATAGGGCGTCACGCGCTTTTTCACGTCGAGCAAGGCGTGCACGGGCAGCAGGCTGGCGCTGCTGGTGTCCACGTGCGAGCGAATGGCCAGCAGCCCACGTGCCACGGCCCAGTCGCAGTACCGCAGCGCACGCTCGACGATGGCCTCGTGCACGAGGTGGGGCTTGAGTTCGCCCCACAGGGCAATGCCCTCCAGCAGCGTGCCGCTTTCGTTCACGCGCGGCTGGCCGTAGCTCAGCGTGGAATCCATGTGGAAATGCGCATCCACGAAGGGCGGGCTCACCAGCAGACCGCCGGCATCAACCGTCTCATGGGCGGGGGCCTGCAGGCCCTCGGTCACTTCGGCGATGCGGCCGTCCTGCACGGCAATTGACATGTGGCGGCGGCCGTCGGGCAGGGTGGCGTTGGTGATGAGCAGGTCAAGCATGGGCGCTGTCTGAAGTGTTGGTTGGGGGCCGTGCGAAGGGGCCGAGCGTTTCAGTTTAGGCGCAGGGAAGGCGGTGGCGGCAAGACGCGGCTGCCGGTGCCTGCGCACAGGTGGGGGCGGCAACCGGGGCGGATGGCAGGGGTGTGCCGTCGCCGCTCTGTCACGCGCCTGTGATCTGGCCGTGCGATCGTGTCCCTTTCATACCAACGGGAGGAGTCACCATGCAGAAAACAACGATCGCGGCCCTTGTGGCCACCGCCTTGCTCAGCGCCTGCGGTGGGGGCGGGGAGGTTGCCCAACCATTGGCCCAGGCCGTCGGCGCCAAGGCGCTTGCAGCCGGCGCCTACTGGAGCGGCATCGGCCGTGCCTTGCCCACGACCCCGCTGGGCCACCAAGTGGCGATCTCGTGCCACAACTGCTATGGCGACACCACCGCGGACACCGAGGCCAAGGTTTCGAAGGCGCTGGGCCGGGGTTTCGATCTGGTGGAGCTGGACCTGACCCTGCATTCGGATGGCAAGGTGTATGTCGAGCACAACGATGGCGAAATCGTGCACGGCACCCTGGATGCCACCCTGGCCAATGCCAGCCTGCAGCAGAGCGACCGCATGCTGTTTCTGGAAGTGAAGGAGGCCTATTCGTCGCAGGCCCTGAGCGACGCGCTGATGCTGAGCGTGCTGCGCACGGTGCGCGACAAGGGCTACGCCGCAGCGGGCCGCCCCGTCTTTCTGCGCGCTTTCATGGATGGCCGGCACCAGCATCTGGTGCGGGCCCAGGCCTTGCTGGCGGGCAGCGAGTTCGCGGGCATTCGTGACCATGTCCGCTTTCACACGCTGATCGAAAGCGACATCCGCAACAACATCCGCACCACCAAGAACCTGGGCTTTGATGGGGTGGAGTTCCAGTACCAGACGGCGGATCTGTTTGGCAAGCTGGAACAGGCGCGGCAGCTGGGACTGGGGGTGGGCGTGTACACGGTGCCCGCCACCATGGGCGAGGCCTTCATTTCGGCGCTGCGCGAAGATGTGGATTTCATCACCACCGACTACGACCTGGCGGCCACGCCCCTGGCCACGAACGTGCGCGCGCTGGCGCAGGAGAGCACGTCGCTGGTGTACCTGAATACGGCTGCGCAAAGCGCCTATCCGCTGAGCTACCGGCGCACCAACACGGCGGACTACTCCCTGGCCAGCGGCAGTACCATGCCCGCGCTGGAGTGGCTGTCCGTCACCAGCGACGAAGACCGCATCGGCGGCAGCATGGTGTTCACCGGCGCCCAAAGCGTGACCACCTGGGATGCCGACAACGCGGCGGACGGCGGCTTTCTCGTCACGGCCGTGGTCAACTTTGATGACCTGACTTCGGGTGCCACCGCCAGCATCGTGGCCAAGAGCGATGCCGGAGGCTTTGCCCTGGAGCAGGCCGGAACCCAGCTGCGCTTTGGCGTGCACGTGAACGGCGGCTACACCTATGCCACCACGCCGCTCATCGGCCTGAACGGCACCAGCTCGTACTTCATCATCGGTGCATACGATGGCAACGGTGCCGTGCGTCTGTGGGTCAACAACGTCGAGCGCACGGCCTCGGTGCCGGTCTCTGGCGGCGTCACGCTCAACAACAGCCCGGTGGTGATCGGTGCCGATCCCCAGGGGGCGACGGACCGCCGCTACTTCTTCAAGGGCAAGATCCAGCAGGTGATGGTGCAGAAATGGCGTAACCACTGACCACTGCGTCTGCCGGGCCTCGCAACGCGCTTGAGGGCGCAGCGGCAGGCACGGCGGTGTGGCCAAGCGCCTCGACCCGGGGCCGGCCTGGCAGGGCAGCCTGTTGGCCTTGGCTTGGTCGGGCTCTGCCCGGTGACCCGCGGCTTCAACACGCCAAAGTGCGGCATTTATGCGACTGAACGGGCGGCGAAGGTGATATCGCACCCGCGGGTGTTGGTTTAAGACCGGAGCTGTGGGATTATTGACATGCCGGTAGGGAATTGATTCACGTTAGATGAATAATTTGATGCGCATCAAAGTGGTCCCGGGGCACCCGTCGAAGAATGCCTTCAAGCCTGCCGAAACTATGTCGTCGCGGCCCTCGGCGGGCGATCCTGAGGGATGGAAATAGCGCATGGGCTGCGGCACACAAGGAGTTCCCATGACAACCCGAAAGCTGGCGCGCCTAGCGGCCCTGGCACTGTCCACTCTGGCACTGGCCGCCATGGCCCAACACAAAGAAGGTGCCACGGCCCCCGAGGTGAATTACCAGGCTGGTTCTTCGCCATTGACCGACACGCCGATGTACCAAAGTACGAACCCCAAGGCGCCCAAGATGACGCAGGCCGAGTTCGACCGCGCTCGCCAGACGTACTTTGAGCGTTGCGCCGGGTGCCATGGCGTGTTGCGCAAGGGTGCCACCGGCAAGCCTCTGACGCCCGACATCACCCTGGCCAAGGGTACGGACTACCTGAAGGTGTTCATTGCCTACGGCTCGCCCGCTGGCATGCCCAACTGGCAGACTTCGGGTGAATTCACCGAGGCCGATGTGGACCTGATGGCCCGCTACATCCAGCAAGATCCGCCCCAGCCGCCCGAGTGGAGCATGGCGGACATGAAGAAGACCTGGAAGGTCACGGTGGCGCCCAAGGATCGGCCCACCAAGAAGATGAACAACTACAACATCTCCAACATCTTCTCCACCACGCTGCGTGACACCGGCGAAGTGGCGCTGATCGATGGCGATACCAAGCAGATCATCAACATCGTCAAGACCGGCTATGCGGTGCACATCTCGCGCACCTCGGCATCGGGCCGCTACCTGTTCGTGATCGGCCGCGACGGCCGCGTCAACATGATCGACCTGTGGATGCCCAAGCCCGACAACGTGGCTGAAATCCGCATCGGTCTGGAAGCCCGCTCGGTCGACACGTCCAAGTACAAGGGCAAGGACGGCGACTTCACCGACAAGCTGGCCATTGCTGGCGCTTACTGGCCGCCCCAGTTCGTCATCATGGATGGCGATACGCTGGAACCCAAGAAGATCGTGTCCACCCGTGGCATGACTGTCGACACGCAGGAATACCACCCCGAACCCCGCGTGGCCTCCATCGTGGCTTCGCACTTCAAGCCTGAGTTCATCGTCAACGTCAAGGAAACTGGCAAGACGCTGATGGTCGACTACTCCGACATCGAGTCGCTGAAGATCACCGAGTTGGGTTCGGCCCGCTTCCTGCATGACGGCGGTTGGGATTCGACCAAGCGTTACTTCATGGTGGCTGCCAACAACAGCAACAAGGTCGGTGTGATTGATGCCAAGGAAGACAAGCTGGCAGCGATCGTGGATGTGGGCAAGATTCCCCACCCCGGCCGTGGCGCCAACTTCGTGCATCCCAAGTTCGGCCCCGTGTGGTCTACCGGCCACCTTGGCGATGAAACCATCTCGCTGATCGGCACCGATCCCAAGAAGCACAAGCAATATGCCTTCAAGGAAGTTGCCAAGCTGAAGGGCCCCGGCGGCGGCGCGCTGTTCATCAAGAGCCACCCCAAGTCCACCCACCTGTACTCGGACGCTCCGCTGAACCCCGATCCCAAGGTGTCCCAATCCGTTGTGGTGTATGACATCAACAACCTGGACAAGGGCTACACCGTGCTGCCGATCGCCGAGTGGGCCGGTCTGCCGGACGACGGCGGCGCCAAGCGCGTCGTTCAGCCTGAGTTCAACAAGGCGGGCGACGAAGTGTGGTTTGCCGTGTGGTCTGCCAAGGACAAGCAGTCGGCCCTGGTCGTTGTGGACGACAAGACGCTGAAGCTCAAGGCCGTGATCAAGGATCCGCGCATCATCACCCCCACGGGCCACTTCAACGTCAACAACACGCAGCACGACGTGTATTGATGTCCAATGGCTTCCCCGCGCAGTGGCAAGACTGCACGAGGGGCCTCAAGGCCAAAGCCGCCGGCAGGGTACGCCCCGCCGGCGGCTTTTTTTATGCCACGTGGCAAGTGGTCACCGGTCTTGCGCCGATTGGATGGGATCTCTGGTCGAGGGCAAGGTGAAGGAGTGGCGGGCGAGCGTTTGCGCTGGCGCACCCACTTGTGCACGCCAATGCCATGGCGCAACACGCACGGCAGAGCATGGCAGACCGGTGCTGCATCGCGCGATGCCGTGCAGGGGCGGGTTCGGCCGGGCGCTTGAAGGTGCGGGAGGGCGAGTGTCCTCTGTGCCAACGGCCATAGGTGCGGCCTGGGCCCAACTCCGGCGCGCCCGCCGTTGCCGGGGGGACTAGTTACTTGGTGCCGAAGATGCGGTCGCCCGCATCGCCCAGTCCCGGCAGGATGTAGCCGTGGTCGTTGAGTTCGCGGTCGATGGCGGCGGTGAAGATCGGCACGTCAGGGTGGGCCTTCTGCAGCGTGGCTACGCCTTCAGGGGCGGCCAGCAGGCAGACGAACTTGATCGAGCGGGGCTGCAGCTTCTTCAGGCGCTCGACGGCGGCGGCGGCCGAGTTGCCGGTGGCCAACATGGGGTCGACGACGATGATGTCGCGCTCCTGCATTTCGGAGGGCATCTTGAAGTAGTACTCGACCGGCTGCAGCGTCTGCGGATCGCGGTACAGGCCGATGTGTCCCACGCGGGCACCGGGCACCACGTTCAGCATGCCGTCCAGAAACCCGTTGCCCGCGCGCAGGATGGACACCAGCACGAGCTTCTTGCCGTCAATGACCTTGCCGGTCATGGTTTCAAGCGGGGTTTCGATCTGCACGTCCTGCAGCGGCATGTCGCGCGTGACTTCATAGGCCATCAGCGTGGAGAGCTCGCCCAGCAGGCGGCGAAAGCTGTTGGTGCTGGCGTCTTTCTTGCGCATGAGCGTGAGCTTGTGCTGGACGAGGGGATGGGTGATGACGGTGACGTTGCTCATGAGCGAAAGACCTTGTGATTGTGGTTTTATGGATGATGGGTGGCGCAGAGTCAGTCTGCCAGAAAGCGGGCATAGCGCGCCATGTCGACGTTGCCGCCGCTGATCACGATGCCTACCCGGGCGCCGCGCACGTCCACGCTGCCATGTTCCGCGCCGGCAAAGGCCAGGGCGCCCGTGGGTTCGACCACGATCTTCATGCGTTCGGCGAAAAAGCGCAGGGCTTCCACCAGCTGCGCGTCGGTGGCCGTGACCATGTCGTCAGCCAGCCGCTGGATGATGGGAAACGTGAGCTGGCCCAGCGCCTGGGTCTGCGCGCCATCGGCAATGGTGTGGGGCGTGGGAATCTGCACGATGTGGCCCGCGCGGTAGGACTGTTGGCCATCGTTGCCGGCCTCGGGCTCCACGCCCACCACGCGGCAGTGCGGCGCCAGTGCCTCGGCGGCCAGCAGGCTGCCCGCCAGCAGGCCGCCACCGCCCACGCAGACGAAGAGGTAGTCGAGGTTGGGCACTTCTTCCAGGAGTTCCTTGGCCATGGTGCCCTGGCCTGCGATGACGTGCGGATGGTCGAACGGGGGCACCAGGGTCATGCCGCGTTCCTGCGCCAGGCGGCGGCTGATGGCCTCGCGGTCTTCGGTGTAGCGGTTGTAGGTGACGACCTGTGCGCCGTATTCGCGCGTGGCGGCCATCTTGGCGGCGGGCGCGTCTTCGGGCATGACGATGACGGCGGGCATGTCGAGCAGCCGGGCCGACAGCGCGATGGCCTGGGCATGGTTGCCGGCCGAAAACGCCAGCACGCCGCCGCGGCGCTGTTCATCGGTGAACTGGGCCAGGGTGTTGAACGCGCCCCGGAACTTGAAGGCGCCCGTGCGCTGCAGGTTCTCGCACTTGAAGAACAGCTGCGCGCTCAGGCGTTCGTCGGCGGTGGTGGAGCGCAGCACGGGCGTCCGGTGCGCCATGCCCTGCAGGCGATGGGCCGCTTCGGCCACGTCGGCGTAGGTGGGCACGGAAAAGGGCGTCTGGGTCATGGCGGCATCCTTGTGCGGTGCGGGGCACCAGGAAGCGGCGCCTACGCCGTCGCATCATAGTCCGTTGCCATGCCATTTCAAGCGAAAAGCCCCGCCAGCGCTTAGCCCATCTGCGCATTCAGCTATGGATTTTGATGCAAGGCCATGGGGCGCATTGCGCAAGCCGGCCCAGGGTGCGGGAGCACTGCCTTGCTGTCGGCTGCCGTGCGGCCAGGAAGTCTAGGGCGGGGCTGGTCGGGCCGCTATCGATGGCATGGGCCCTGCCTGGCGTTGGCAGGCCGCCAGCCGTTGGCAGCCGTTGCCAGCGCGCAGCACGGCTGGGCTCAGCCCAGGTCGCTGAAACGCTGCAGCGGCGTGAGCGCCGGAAAGTTGCCCGCGCGTTTTTGCTTCATGGCCGTGACCGACTCGCGCACATGCTGGTTGCTCCAGACGGCGCCCTGCAGCCAGCCCATCTGGCGCAGGCTGTCTTCCACGCTGTGGTCGCGCGCGTAGTTCACCGCCTGCTTGGTGCCCCAGATGGCGACGGGCGGCTTGGACGCGATCTCTTTCGCGCACTGCAGGGCTGCGAAAACCATGGCCTCTTGCGTGTCGAACACTTCATTGACCAGGCCATACCCGAGTGCCCGGTGTGCGCTCAGGCGGCGGCCCGTGTAGGCCAGTTCTTTCACCGCGCCCATCGGAATCAGCTTGGGCAGGCGCTGCAGCGTGCCCACGTCGGCCACCATGCCGATGTTGATTTCCTGAATGCAGAAGAATGCGTCCTGCGTGGCGTAGCGGATGCAGCCGGCCGTGACCATGTCCACCGCGCCGCCGATGCAGCCGCCATGGATGGCCATGATGACGGGGATGCGCAGGCTCTCGATGCGGGTGAACGTGGCCTGCATGTCGGTGAGCAGGTCAAAGATGGCGGCCCGGCCCTCGGGGCTCTGGTCGTCCATCGTGATGGCGCCGCCAAAGGTTTCCAGCGCCATGCCCGCGCTGAAGTGCTTGCCGGTGCTGCTGATGACCAGCGCCCGCGCCTCGCCCGCCTGGTGCAGCTGGGTCAGCACCATGTCCAGCTCGCGCCAGAAGGTGGGGTGCATGGTGTTCATGGCCTCGGGCTGGTTCAGAACCAGATGGGCTACGTGGTCGGTGGTGCTGAGGGAGAAGCAGGTGAGGGTGTTCATGGGCTGTCACTGTAGGCCTGCCGGCGCTCCGGTGGTCGTCGCCTGGGCGACTTTCAGGTCGAATGTGCCTCTTGCGCTTGCTGGATGTTGATTTTCAGCTATCAAAAAAGAAGTATTCTGGAAGGCCGCGCTTGCGGGGCCTAGCCGGTGTGTTCATCGGGTTGCCCCGGCTGCGGCGCGCGGGCGCTGCTGTGGCCAGAGGGGCTGCGAGTGCCATGGCAAACACGTGCGG
>NZ_ACQT01000009.1 GCF_000175235.1 Acidovorax delafieldii 2AN
CCAGGTCCAGCAGCTCGGCATGCAGGCGCGTATGCACGCCCAGCGTGCTGAGATCGATCACGCGCTCGGTCAGGCCGCGCACCATCGCCGCGAGATCGCGCATCATGTGCACGGCCACCACGGGCTCGCGCTGCAGCAGGGCCACGAAGGCCTTGGGTGACAGGCTGGCCAGCAAGGAGGGCTCCAGCGTCACCGCGTCGGCCGGATGCGGCAGGCCGTCGATGGCGGACAGTTCGCCGAAATGCGCGCCCGGCTCGCAGTCGCGGAAGGAAACCTCGCGCCCATGGGCCGAATAGGTGGTGAGGCGCACCCGGCCGGAGACCAGGAAATACACCTCGCCGCCCTCGGATGCGCGCGTGAACAACAGCCTGTGCGGATCGGTCTGGCGCCAGTCGCACTCTTGCGCCAGGCGCTCCAGGCACGCCTCTTCCAGCCCCTCAAACAAGGCAATGCGGCGCAGGGCCAAGCTTGAGCGGGCGGCGGGAGCGGTCATGGGAAAGCAAAGGGCGGGTTGCGGTAACGACATGCGGGCGCCCGGCGTCGCCGGGCAGCGCATTATGCTCAGCCGCCCGCCCTCCGTGCGCAACCTGCGCCGGAGCGGCGGCCTGGTGTCGTGGATCGATGTGGCGCAGCACCCGGCCAGGCACGCGCTGAGGTTGGTGGCGCTGGGCGCGGCCCAGGCCATGCGCCCGCCGCGCAATCTGCACCAAACTGTGCGTTTACGCACATACGCGCCGGCCGCGGGGGCGGACACTTCACGCCTTGCAGCACGCGGTTGCGCACTGCAAGGCCTTAGTCCGGAAGGAATACTGCCATGAAGAACACCCGCAAGCTCATCACCCTCGCCGCTATTGCCACCGCTGCGTTCGCCGGTACCGCTTCGGCCGCCACGCAGTCGCCGCAATCCTCGGCAGGCCCCGAACCTGTGGTCCAGGGCCCCGGGCTGAGCCGTGCCGAGGTGCTGGCCGACCTGAACCTGTGGGCCCGCGCCGGCCTGCTCGCATACCCCAGCGACGAAATCGGCTACGCCAGCTACCCGGTCTATGAGGCCAGGCTGGCCGAATACCGTCGCTTGCGCAGCGGCCCCGAGTACCTGGCCGAAGTCCGCCGCCTGGGTGGCTAGGCATCCGCGCCCACCGCCCACTAGGCCGGTGGTTGAGTGAGCTCGCATTCGGTCTCTTGCACTGCTACCGGCAAGCTGCCAGTCTGCTCCCAAAGCGAATCGTAGCCTCGTGAGAGACGCGGACGCTGTCCGCTTTGCCATCCGCGTCGCCCATCCACGGACGGCCTGTTTCCCATTCGCGTCGGATCCTTGTGGGCTCGTTCGAGTCATTGAACGTCGTGCGCGGCCTGCCGATCTGTGGAGCCGTGCGCCAGCCATTTTCATCGTTGTCCGAGGCCGATCCAGGCAAAGGACATGGTCGCCTGCGCATGTCGGCTCGCATAGGCTCACTGCCGCAGCACAATCACCGTGCGCTGAGGCCAGTGTGGCTTCCGCTTGGAGCATGTGTTGGATTGCCGCGCGGTGGCCCGAGCCCTGTCGCAAAGCCGAGGATGAGGCCAGGGGCATACCTTCATATAACCGTCTGGCAAAATCAGCGAACACTTTTGAGCATACTTCATCAATGGCCGGAGCGAATTACAACGACCTGTTGGCCTTCATGGCTGTGGCGCGCGAGCAGAGCTTTACCCGCGCGGCGGCCCAGCTCGGGGTATCGCAATCAGCGCTCAGCCACACGATCCGGGCGCTGGAGGCCAGGCTGGGAGTGCGTTTGCTCACCCGCACGACGCGCAGCGTCTCGCCCACTGCGGCGGGCGAACGCCTGCTGCAGAACGTGGCGCCCCGGTTCCAGGAAATCGAGGCGGAGCTGACGGCGATCGGAGAACTGAGCGA
This sequence comes from Acidovorax delafieldii 2AN, assembly GCF_000175235.1. GTDB lineage: Bacteria > Pseudomonadota > Gammaproteobacteria > Burkholderiales > Burkholderiaceae_C > Acidovorax > Acidovorax delafieldii_B. Next base: position 1,895 of record NZ_ACQT01000009.1, read on the forward strand.
CAAGCCGGCCGGCACGGTGCGAATCACAACCACCGAACATGCCGCCAGGACGGTGCTCTGGCCCAAGCTGGCCAAGATGCTGTCCAAGTACCCGGACATCAAGGTCGAAATGATTGTCGAATCCCGGCTTGCCGAAATCGTGGCCGAGCGTTACGACATGGGGGTGCGCCTGGGCGACACGCTGACGAGCGATACCACGGCGGTGTGCATCAGCGCCGACCTGCCGGTGGCGATCGTCGCTTCGCCCGCCTATCTGGCCCATCATCCTGAGCCCAAGACGCCGCAGGACCTGATCCATCATGCGTGCATCAACCTACGCTTGATGAGCCGAGGCGGCCTCTATGCTTGGGAGTTGAAGAAGGGCAAGCAGCAGATCAATGCGCACGTAGAGGGGCAACTGGTTTTCAACGAACCGATGCAGATCCTCGATGCGGCGCTCTCGGGCTTCGGCCTGGGCTATGTGCTGGAAGACATGGCTCAGCCTTACATCGCCCAAGGGCGACTACGGCAAGTTCTGACGGACTGGTGCCCGTCATTTCCTGGCTACCACCTGTGCTATCCCAATCGTAGTGAGCCCTCGCGCGCCATGTCGGTGTTGATCGACGCGCTGCGTCACCCTGCCAACGCTTCCAAGAGGGAATGAGGGATGCCACGCAGCAACGACACCTTCAACGATGTGCTGGCCTTCGTCCACGTGGTGCGCGAAGGCAGTTTCACTCGGGCGGCCGCGCTGCTGGGTGTTTCACCAGGGGCATTGAGCCATGCCATCAAAGGGCTGGAAACCCGCTTGGGTGTGCGTTTGCTGACACGCACGACCCGCAAGATTTCCGCGACCGAAGTGGGTGAACGACTGTACGCCAACGTCGCTTCCCGTTTCGAGGAGATCGACGCCGAAGTCGCCGCGGTATCCGAGATGCGGGACAAGCCCGCAGGCACCATTCGCATCACCGCTGCCGAGCATGCTGCCGACAGCGTGCTGTGGCCCAAGCTGTCCAAGGTTCTGCACGACTACCCTGACATCCGCGTCGAGATCAACGTGGACTACGCTCTGTCGGACATCGTTTCCCAGCGTTTCGATGCCGGCGTGCGCCTGGGCGATCAGGTGGCCAAGGACATGATCGCCGTGCGCATCAGCCCCGACCTTCGAATGGTGGTCGTCGGAGCGCCCAGCTACTTTGCTCAGCATCCCAAGCCCGCCACGCCACACGACCTCGCCCAGCACAATTGCATCAACCTGCGCCTGCCCACGCACGGCGGCCTCCTGCCGTGGGACTTTGACCGGCATGGCAAGGAGATCAAGTTCCGGGTGGACGGGCAGTGGGTGTTCAACAGCACCACCCGCATGGTCCGAGCGGCATTGGCCGACTATGGCCTGGCGTTCGTGCCCGAAGACATGGTGCTGGAGCATCTCGCTGCAGGGCGCCTGGTGCGCGTGCTGGACGACTGGTGCGAACCGTATCCCGGTTATTACTTTTACTACCCCAGCCGCTTGCAGCCCTCCAGTGCGATGTCGGTCGTCGTCGAGGCCTTGAGGCACCGGGAGCCCCGCAAAGCGCCAGGGACGAAGAAGCGCTGACGGGTCTGTTTATGGATACTCGATGCGAACGCCACTTTCTCCACCCACCGATCTGCTGAGTGCGGCCTCGGACCACCTGCGCCCGCTGGCCGAGCGCATGCGGCCACGTTCGCTCGACGAGATGGTCGGGCAACGGCGCCTGCTGGCGCCCCGTTCGGCGTTGCGGCGCGCCGTCGAAGCCGGCCGGGTCCATTCGATGGTGCTGTGGGGACCACCCGGCTGCGGCAAGACCACGCTGGCGCTGCTGCTGGCCCGGTATGCCGACGCAGAGTTCCGGTCGGTCTCGGCGGTCCTGGCAGGCCTACCCGAAGTGCGCCAGGTGCTGGCCGAGGCCGCACACCGCTTTGCACAAGGCCGGCGCACGGTGCTGTTCGTGGATGAGGTCCACCGCTTCAACAAGGGCCAGCAGGATGCGTTCCTGCCGCACATCGAACGCGGCAGCATCGTGTTTGTCGGAGCCACGACGGAGAACCCGTCGTTCGAGCTGAACTCGGCCCTGCTGTCGCGCTGCCGGGTACATGTGATGGAGGCCGTCTCCGTCGAGGACATCGTGCAGGCGTTGCGCCTGGCGCTGGACGACCCTGAGCGCGGCCTCGGCAACGATGGTGTGCAGGTTTCCGGGGAGTCGCTCAGGGAAATCGCGCGCGCCGCCGATGGCGATGTGCGCAGGGCGCTGACGCTGCTGGAGATCGCCGCCGAGCTGGCCAGCGACGAGGATGGGCGGATCACGCCGCAGACTCTGGCGCAGGTGCTGGCCGACCGTACCCGCCGCTTCGACAAGGGCGGCGAACAGTTCTACGACCAGATTTCAGCCTTGCACAAGAGCGTGCGCAGCTCCAACCCGGACGCGGCGCTGTACTGGCTGGCACGCATGCTCGATGGGGGCTGCGATCCTGCCTATCTCGGTCGGCGCCTGACGTGCATGGCCTTGGACGACATCGGCCTGGCCGACCCCCGTGCACAAAGCATGGCGCTGGAGGCCTGGCAAATCTACGAGCGCATCGGCGGCGTGGAGGGCGAGATGGCCTTTGCGCAACTGGCGATCTATCTGGCCTGCGCGGCCAAGTCCAATGCGGCGAGCATGGCCTTCACCCAGGCCAGACAGGAAGTGCGGGGGCATGGCACGGCCGACGTCCCGCTGCACCTGCGCAATGCGCCGACCCGGCTGATGGAGCAACTGGGCTACGCCAGGGGCTACCAGTACGACCACGACGTGCCGGGTGGCGTGGCGCTGGACCAGACCTGCTTTCCTGACACGCTGGGCGAGCGCGTGTACTATCGTCCGGTCGAGCGTGGCCTGGAAATCCGCATCAAGGACAAGCTCGACCAACTGCGCAGCGCCCGCGAAGCGGCGCTGGAACGCTGGGGCTGACGAGGCCGGCCTCCACCTCGCATGCAGCCACTGGGGACGCCGGCACCGGCGTCACTCATGAGTTCAATTCAAAAGTGCATGCGGAATTGGCACCTTTATCCAGGCTTCCATTCTCCCTACCATTTCAAAGAGCAAAGTGCAATTGGCAAAGACGCGCTGTCTCGCCATTGCTGTCAACGACCCCCGAAGGCCAGACTGAAGACTGCGAAAAGCTCCGACACAAAGAGCCGATGAGCGGTCTATGGCCTGCCTGCCTCGGGATCTCTTTGAATTGGAGTCTGCATGCGTCCCCAGATCATTTGCCACATGATGAGCACCCTCGACGGGCGCATCGTTGGCGACCGCTGGAACCTGCCGCACAGCGGCAAGACCGTGGACGAGGCCACGGCCTGCTACTACGACATCAGTGACCGGCTCGATGCCCAGGCGTGGATGCTCGGCCGCAACACGGTGCAGATCCATCATGCGCCGCAGCGCTTCGACCACGAAGGCCTGGCCCGGGCGACCCGATACGAACCTTTCCTGGGCCAGCGCACGACCCGGCGTAGCTTGGTCGTCCTGGACCCCAAGGGTCGCATTCGCTACGAGAGCGGACAGATCGAGGGCGATGACGTCATCTCCGTGCTGTCCGAGCAGGTGCCCGAAGCCTACCTGGCCCACCTGCGCGAGCTGGGCATTTCCTACCTGTTTGCCGGCCGCGACGGACATGACCTGGCGCTGGCGATGCAGACGCTGGGCACGACTTTCGGTATGCGCCGCGTGCTGCTGGAAGGCGGCGGCGTGGTCAACGGTGCCTTCCTCAAGGCAGGCCTGATCGACGAGGTGAGCCTGATGCTCTATCCGGGCATCGACGGGCTGTCGGGCATCCACACCGTGTTCGAGTGCCAGGGGCCGGCAGAGCTGCTCCCGTCGGCCGGTGCCACGCTCGAACTCACGCACCTCGAACGGCTGCCGGACGACATTGTGTGGCTGCGCTACCTGATCCACCGAGCGGCGAGCCCGTCGTCCGAAACCCCTTGATCCTCAACGCAACCGAAAGGAATCCCTCATGAAGAAATACCTCATCGCCGCCAGTGCAACCCTGTTGTTCGGCGCGGCAGCGGCCCATGCGCAGGGCATCTCGATCACCCCTGCGGGCAAGACCCCCACGGTGATCGGCGACGCCAAGAACTTCTCCGGCCAGGCCGCGGTGGACATCAAGGCCGCCGGCAACAGCGGCCGCTACGGCAGCGTCGGGCAGGTCGATTTCATGCCGGGCGCGCGCACGGCCTGGCATACCCACCCGGCGGGCCAGTTGCTCATCATCACCGAAGGCCGAGGCTGGGTGCAGGAGGAACGTCAGCCCGTGCGCGAGATCAAGGCGGGCGATGTGGTCTGGATCGAACCCGGCGTCAATCACTGGCATGGCGCGGCCAAAGACAGCCGCATGAGCCACATCGCGATCTCCTACATGCGCGATGGCAAGGCCGTGGATTGGAAGGAGCTGGTAAGCGATGACCAATACAACGACCGCTAAGCACCGCGCGCGCGCAGCCGCGCTGGCCCTGGGCGTGGCGATGGCCGCCTCCAGTGCGTCCACCAGCGCCGCGGCGCAGACCATCCCTGCACAGGAGTCCCGGACCATGACCACACAGAGCACGGCCCCTGCGGCCGACACCCTCAGCGCACAGCAGCAGGCGATCCTGCCCATCGCGGCCTTCGCCGCCGCTGGCGACATCGCCAAACTGAACGCCGCGCTGAACCAGGGCCTGGATGCGGGCCTGACGATCAGCGATGCGCGTGAAGTGCTGGTGCAGCTCTACGCCTATGCGGGATTTCCGCGCAGCCTCAACGCGCTCACCGAACTGATGAAGGTGCTTGATGCCCGCAAGCAGCGCGGCATCCAGGACGCGCCCGGGCGCGAACCGAGCCACGCCATCCCTCAGGGCGATGCGCTGCGCGCCGCCGGCACGGCCAACCAGACCAAGCTGGTCGGCCAGCCCGTGGCCGGGCCGATCTTCGAGTTCGCGCCGGCCATTGGCGAGTACCTGCAGGCCCACCTGTTCGGTGCCATCTTCGAGCGCGACAACCTGGACTGGCAAAGCCGCGAGCTGGCGACCGTTGCCATGTTGTCGGCCCTGCCGGGTGCCGAAGGGCAACTGCAAGGGCATGTGGGCTACAGCATGAACACGGGCCTGACGGCCAAGCAGATGCAGCAGGCCGTGCAGGTGCTCAGTGAGCGGGTCGGCGCCGACAGCGGCCGACGCGCCAGCGAAGCGCTGGCGAAGGTTCTGGCGGCCCGGGCGCGTTGAACGCGCGCGGCCCCGCCATCGCACCGATCCACCGCGCAGCAACTTCAGGCAATCAACAGGAGCAACCATGAAGATATTCAACATCGGCTCTACGCCTTCCGCCAAAGGCCCGGCAGAGTATTTCACCGGCAGCGTGCGCATCGACTGCCCGTTCTGCGGCAGCGGCAACCTGAGCGCCGCCACCGTGACCTTCGAACCGGGCGCGCGCACCGCCTGGCACACCCACCCGCTGGGCCAGACCCTGCTGGTGACCGCCGGCTTCGGCCTGGTCGGCCGTGAGGGCGGCAAGGTGCAGGAAATCCGCCCCGGCGACACCGTGTGGATCGAGCCCGGGGAGAAGCATTGGCACGGCGCGTCGCCCGACTGCGCGATGACGCACATCGCCATCGCCGAGATGAAGGACGGCAAGGCCGTGGACTGGATGGAGCACGTGTCCGACGAGGACTACCGCTCCACGAAGTGACAGGAGAACATATCATGGAGAAACGCATACTCGGCAAGAGCGGCCTGGAGGTCTCGGCCCTCGGCTACGGCTGCATGGGACTGAGCTACGGCTACGGCCCCGGCGTGTCCAAGGAAGAAGGCATCAGGATCATCCGCGCGGCGCACGAGCGCGGCGTTACCTTCTTCGATACGGCCGAAGCCTATGGCCCGTTCGTCAACGAATCGCTGGTGGGCGAGGCGCTGGCTCCGGTGCGCGACGAGGTGGTCATCGCCACCAAGTTCGGCTTCCAGGACGGCGACAGTATCAAGGGCATGGACTCCCGGCCGGAGCGCATTCGGCAGGTCTGCGAAGAGGCGCTCACGCGCCTGCGTACCGACCGGATCGACCTGTTCTACCAGCACCGCGTGGACCCGAACGTGCCGATCGAGGACGTGGCCGGTGCGGTCAAGGAACTGATCGCTGCTGGCAAGGTGAAGCACTTCGGTTTGTCCGAGGCCAGCGCCGCCGTGATCCGCCGCGCCCATGCGGTGCAGCCGGTGACGGCCCTGCAGAGCGAATATTCGCTGTGGTGGCGCGAGCCGGAGGCCGAGATCCTGCCGACGCTCGAAGAGCTGGGCATCGGCTTCGTGCCCTTCAGCCCGCTGGGCAAGGGCTTCCTCACCGGGCGCATCGACGACAGCACGCAGTTCGGCGAGAAGGATTTCCGCAGCCAGGTGCCGCGCTTCTCGGAGGAGAACCGCCGCGCCAATCAGCAGCTGGTGGACGAGCTGGGACGCATCGCCGACACGACAGGTTGCACGCGAGCGCAGATCGCGCTGGCCTGGCTGCTGGCACGCAAGCCGTGGATCGTGCCCATCCCCGGCACCACCAAGCTCGAACGCCTGGAAGAGAACCTGGGAGGCGCCACGGTCGTGCTCAGCGCCGAGGACCTGGCCGCCATCGAGGCGCGGTTGCAGGACATTCAGATTGTCGGCGAGCGCTACTCGGGGGCCGCGGCCGCCCGGATCAGCCGCTGACTCCGCACATACATCAAGGAAATTTCACATGCAAAACATCTCAGACAAAGTCGTCGTCATCACCGGCGCATCCAGCGGCCTGGGTGCCGAAACCGCCCGCCACCTGGTCAAGGCCGGCGCCAAGGTCGTGCTCGGCGCGCGTCGCCTGGATCGCCTGGAGGCGCTGGCCACCGAGCTGGGTCTGCCCAAGGAAGCCGCGTTCAAGGTGGACGTGACCGACCGCGAACAGGTCAAGGCGCTTGTGGATCACGCCGTGAAGCTGCACGGCCGCATCGACGTGATGATCAACAACGCCGGCCTGATGCCGCTCGCGCCGCTGGAAATGCTGCGCTTCGATGAGTGGGACCAGTGCATCGACGTGAACATCAAGGGCGTGCTGTGGGGCATCGCCGCGGCGCTGCCGTACTTCAAGGCGCAGAAGAGCGGTCAGTTCATCAACGTCTCGTCGGTGGCCGGCCACACCATCAGCGTTGGCGGAGCGATCTACTCGGCCAGCAAATATTCGGTGCGCGTGATCTCCGAGGCGCTGCGCAAGGAGGTCAAGCCCTACAACATCCGCACCACGGTGCTCTCGCCCGGCGCGGTGGATACCGAGCTGCCGGCTTCGGTCGGTGCGCCCGGTGTCAACACCGCCATTGCCGACTACTACAAGAACAACGCCATTCCCGCCGACAGCTTCGCGCGCTGCGTGCTGTTCGCCATGAGCCAGCCGGAGAACATCGACATCAACGAGATCCTGTTCCGCCCGACGGTGCAAGAGCTTTGAGACAGGAGAGGAACTCGCCATGACAAGCAAGAGATCACCCACCATCAAGCTCAACAATGGCGTCGAAATGCCGACCTTGGGTTTGGGAGTCTTTCAATCATCTGCTGAAGATACGGTGAAAGCCGTTACGACAGCCATCGCTGATGGCTATCGACTGATCGACACAGCCAGTGCATACAAAAATGAGCGTCAAGTTGGCGAAGGCATCCGTAACAGCGGCATACCCCGAGAACAGCTCTTCGTCACAACCAAATTGTGGTTGACTGACTATGGCTACGACGCGGCGCTGCGAGGCTTCGACGGCAGCTTGGCGAAGCTGGGTCTCGACTATGTAGACCTCTACCTGTTGCACTGGCCCACCAAAAACTTCGACGCAACGGTTCAATCGTACAAGGCTGCGGAGAAACTGCTCGCCACAAGCAGAGTCAGGGCCATCGGCGTGTGCAATCACACGGAGCAGCACCTTGATGCCCTGATCGCAAGCACGGATGTCATTCCCGCAGTCAACCAGGTCGAGTTGCACCCATACTTTTCCCAAAAGGCGCTTCGAAACAAGAGCACATCGCTCGGCATCGTGACCGAAGCCTGGTCGCCCATCGGCGGTGTGAAGCGTTACTGGCCAGGTGCTTCCAGCACTGGCAACGGCGATCCCTTGGTGGATTCCGTGATCACCGGAATTGCCAAGGCGCATGGGAAGACGCCAGCGCAGATCGTTCTGCGGTGGCATCTGCAGAACCAGGTTGTCGCGATCCCCAAGTCGGTTAGCGCGGTGCGCATCGCCGAGAACATCGACATCTTCGACTTCGTCCTGAACGACACACAGATGGCGAAGATCGATGCACTCGACACGGGAGCGCGTGGCGGTCCCGATCCGACGCAGATCGACACCGACAGCTTCTCCGAGTACAGCTAAGAAGCTCGCATCTCCCTGTGAGCCTGTGAGCCTTCCCAAGACGCCTGGGAAGGCTCAGCACACCATCAATCGCAATTTGAGTGCGCCTGCGGATCATCCAGATCCGGGGGCATCAATTTGCCTCAAGACAAGATTTGAATGAAAAGATTTATTGCTGCATGCATGGTCGCTGGATGCTTGGCACTGGGCGTGAGTCATGCCCAAGCCACTGCGCCGCTAACCGCCACTGTACAAACGGATAGTGGTCCGGTGCGCGGCACCGAGCGAGACGACATCCTGGCATGGCGCGGCATTCCCTATGCAACGGCGCCCGTGGGCGAGTTGCGCTGGCGGCCGCCGCAGCCGCCTAAGGCATGGACGACGCCACGCGATGCCTCGGTCTATGGCAACTTCTGTCCGCAAAACGCCGAACTCGGCGTGTTCGGCCAGGCCGGTGGTTCCGAAGACTGCCTGAACCTCAATGTTTTCGTGAGCAGGCAAGCTGCCCAAGGCGGTCAGAAGCTGCCGGTGTTCGTCTGGATCCACGGTGGGAGCCTATGGGTCGGCGCCGCGCGCGACTATGACCCCAGCTGGCTGGCAATCCAGGGCAAGGCAGTGGTCGTGACTTTGAACTACCGCCTGGGCCTGCTGGGATTCTTCGCCCATCCTGCGCTGCGGGCCGAAGACGGTGCGACATCCAACTACGGCTTCATGGACCAGCAGTTGGCGCTCGACTGGGTTCAACGCAACATCGCCGCGTTCGGTGGCGACCCGGACAACGTGACCATTTCCGGGGAATCATCCGGCGGCGGCAGTGTGCTCGCGCATATGGTTTCGCCCGGCTCGGCAGGAAAGTTCCAGCACGCCGTGGCGATGAGCGGCGCTGCAGTGGCGCTGCGCTTTCCAGCATTTGGCGCGCCCAAGCCGCTTGAATGGGCTGAGCGGCAAGGCCGAGCCTTCGCGCAAACGACGGGCTGCGACCAGCAGGGAGATGTGGCAATCGCTGCCTGTTTGCGCCAGCTCCCGGCCGAAACCGTCCTCGCCTCCCAGGGGCCCTATCTTCTCAACCAGTTGGTGCTGGACGGCAAGGTCATGCCCATGCATCCGGGCGATGCCTTTCGTTCGGGTCAATTCAACCACGCGACCTTCATCAATGGGACTACCCGCGATGAGGGTGGCTTCTTCGTGGGTCTGGCCGAGGATCTATCCGGCCAACCCATGGACGATTCGACATATGCGGCCACCATGCGACTGTACTTTGGCAGCCGGGTAAATGCTGTCATGCAGGAATATCCGGCAGATAGGTTTGCCACGCGCAGCGATGCTGCTGCGGCTGCCATCACTGACATGCTATTCGCCTGTCCGGCGCGGGCAATCAACCGCTGGACCAGTGTCCACGTGCCGACGTTTGCCTTCGAATTTTCCGACCGCACTGCGCCGTCTTACTTAAAGCCCGTCAGCTTTGCGATGGGGGCAGCCCATACGCTTGAATTGGCTTACCTGTTCCCATCCTTCCACGGCGGAGCCGGACGGCCTGTTCAGCTCAATTCGCAACAACTCCGCCTGGCCGAGAAGATGGTGAATGTGTGGACCACGGCGGCCAAAGCTGGCGAGCGCGAGGCGCTGTGGAGATACGAACCTACGCGGGACAACTTTCTGAACCTGTCGCTACCGCAGACGCACGTGACAAACGGATTCGGCAAAGACCACCACTGCGACTTCTGGGATCAGTCAAGTTTCTACTGAAAGCGCAAGCCTAGCGAGCGCAACCACGCCCGGGATCATCCCCCCCGATCCGCAACACATCGACAGGAAAAAGCCAAACCCATGCCTCAGACACAAGACGATCATCAGACATGTAGCCTGGCCGCCAGTAGCGCGGCTGCGGGCAGAGCATGGCGAGTGCTCGCAGTGCTCAGCGCATTGATGGGCTTCGCTTCCATCTCGACGGACTTCTACCTGCCAGCCATGCCCGCAATGGCCGCAGCGTTGCATGCCAGCCACGGCATGCTGGAGTTCTCAATCACCGGATACCTGATCGGCTTCAGTATCGGACAGCTGTTCTGGGGGCCGGTCAGCGACAAGTTCGGCCGGCGCCTGCCGGCGGCCGCCGGGCTGATACTGTTCATCGTCGGATCGGCCGGCTGCGCGCAGGCCGGCAGTGCCGAAACCATCATCGGCTGGCGCATCGTCCAGGCGCTCGGTGCATCAGCCTGCGTGGTCATCTCGCGAGCCATCGTGAGTGACCTTTACGAAGGCGCACGCGCCGCGCGGATGCTCTCCACCCTGATGGTGGTCATGGCGATCGCGCCGCTGCTGGGGCCGGTCATCGGCGCGCAGGTGGCGGCCTGGGCTGGGTGGCGGGCGATTTTCTGGCTGCTGGTCGCGCTGGGCGTCGCCAGCCTGGCCGCGCTGTACACGATCCCGGAAACTCTGCCACCGCTGCACCGACATGGCGGGCGATTGAGCGGCGCCTTTGCCTGCTACGCAAAGTTGCTCACGGCGCGCCGGATTCTGGCCTATGCGGGCGCGGGTGGCTTCTTTTACGCCGGGATGTTTGCGTACATCGCCGGCACCCCCTTTGCGTATATCACCTACCACCACCTTCCCGCCCAGTATTACGGCCTGCTCTTTGGCGCCGGCATCCTGGGGATCATGGCGACCAACGTGCTCAATGCTCGCCTTGTAACGCGCTTTGGGGCGGATCGCTTGCTGGTCGCAGGTGCGCTCATCGCGGCGGTGGCCGGCATTGCGTGCGCCGTCGTCGCCTGGACGGACTGGGGTGGGTTATGGGGTCTGCTGCTGCCGTTGTTCGTCTTCATTTCCTGCACCGGCCTGATCGTCGCCAACTCGGTGGCCGGCGCACTCGCCGAGTTTTCCCTGCAGGCTGGCTCCGTCTCGGCGCTGGTCGGCGCACTGCAGTACGGCAGCGGCATCGCGGGGTCGGGGCTGGTAGGGCTTTTTGCGGACGGCACCCCCCGCCCGATGGGCTGGGTCATTGCGTTAGCGGGAATCGGTAGTTTGCTGTGTGCCAAGTCATTGGTGCAGGCACCTCGCATAGGAACACAACATGAACAAACCATATGACAGCGGAAGCACAGGAACATGCCGGGCGGCGCTGTGCCTGGCCGCGATGATGGGGCTGGGGATGTCGTCCCCATCCGCCGTTGCCGAAGCACAAGCGAACGAGCGCAAGCAAGCGCGCGATGGCCAGAAGATCGTCCTGACCACGGCTGATGGCGTCAAGGCGCAGGCAACGTTGCTCGACAACGCGACCGCACGGACTTTTGCGGCCAAGCTGCCTTTGAAAGTGCGCATGGGCGATCACTTCGGGCGCGAATTGTACGGCCCGATGCCCACCATCGCCGTCAGCGATCCGCTGCGAAAGACCTATCAGGCCGGCGACATCGCCTACTGGCCGCCCGCGCCGGGCTTCGCCATCTACTACACCGTCGGCGGCCCGGTCATTCCAGGCGACGGACTGGCTTTGTTGGGCTCGATCGACACCAACCTCGACATCTTCAGCCGGGGCTCGACCGAAGTGACGATTGAACTCGCCAAGTAATCAAGGATGCCTCATGAACGAACAGGCAGGAGAAACAGCGATGTCAGAACGAATGAAGTACAAGGTGGCGGTCGTCACGGGAGCCGCCAGCGGCATAGGCCAGGCCATCGCGCTACGCCTGGCCGCCGAGGGTGCCGCCATCGCGGCGCTGGACGTATCCGAGGCAGGATTGAAGGAGACGGTGGAGAAGATTGCCGCCGTCGGAGGCCACGCGAAGGCGTATGCCCTCGACATTTCCAATGCCACTGCCGTGGATGCGACGGCCAAGGCCATCCTCGCCGACTTCGGAAAGGTCACCACGCTGGTCAACAACGCCGGCATTTTCGACAACCATCTCACCCTGCTGGAGACCGACGAGGCACTGTGGGACCGCATCATCGCGGTCGATCTCAAGGGCATTTATCTGCTGTGCAAGGCGCTGCTGCCGGCCTTACAAGCCAGCGGAAACGCCACCATCGTCAATCTTTCCTCAATCGCGGGCGTCGTCGCCCACGGTGGTGGCCTGGCCTATACCGCGGCCAAGCACGGCGTGATCGGCCTGACCAAATCGATCGCCGCCGACTACGGCCCGGCGGTGCGTTGCAACGCGGTGCTGCCCGGTGCCGTGATGACGGCGATGACCGAAAAGGTGTTCGCCAAGGGCCAGGGTAATGCCGCCGTACTCGAAGCGATCAGCGGCTCGCCAGCCGGACGCTACGCGCAGCCCGAGGAACTGGCCAACGCGGTGCTGTTCTTGGCCTCGGACGAAGCCTCTTTCGTCTATGGCGCCCAGTTGGTGGTCGATGGCGGCTGGACCGCGGTCTGAGCGCCATTCGACCGACACCCCAGGAGAACGTTGCATGACACAAGCACCATTCACACAAGACACGCCCGTCTGGTTCATCACCGGCTGCTCCAGCGGCTTCGGGCGCGAGATTGCCAAGGCCGTGCTCGCCAACGGCTGGCGCGTAGCCATGTCCGCGCGCCATGCGGACAAGCTGGCGGACCTGGTCGCCATCGCGCCGCAACGAGCACTGGCCGTCACGCTCGACGTCACCCAGCCTGCCGCAATCGACCGCGCCGTCTCCGAGGTGCAGGCGCACTTCGGCCACATCGATGCGCTGGTCAACAACGCCGGCTATGGCTACTTCTCAGCCATCGAGGAAGGCGAAGACGAAGAAATCCGCCGGCAGTTCGAGACCAATGTATTCGGCCTGAACCGCCTGATGCAGTGCGTGTTGCCGGGTATGCGCGAACGCCGCAGCGGCCACATCTTCAACTTCTCGTCCATCGGCGGCCTGCAGGCGTTCCCGGGCATCGGTTACTACAACGCCAGCAAGTTCGCGGTCGAGGCGCTGTCGGAAAGCTTGGCCGGTGAGGTGGCGCCGCTGGGAATCAAGGTCACCTGCGTCGAACCGGGGGGCTTTCGCACGGACTGGGCAGGTCGCTCCGTCATCGAGACCAAGGAGCGCATCGCCGACTACGACCAGAGCGCCCACCCGATGATGGACGGTCTGAAGGCTGCTTCCGGCCAGCAAGGCGGCGATCCCGCGTTGCTGGCGCAGGCCCTGCTCGCCGCCTACGCCGAGCAGGAGCCGCCCCGCCAGTTGCTGCTTGGGTCCGACGCCTACGGCATGGCCATGCGGATGCTCGCGGCCCGCGGCGAAGGCTTCGAGCGCTGGCGCAAGCTGAGCCTGAGCACCGACATCAAGTGAGCAGGCCCGCGCTATTCATCAAAACCATTGAAAACACACGGAGTTTATCCATGAAGATCGATCTATCGGGCAAGGTTGCCCTCATCACCGGCGCTGGGTCAGGCATGGGCCTGGCTTCGGCGGAAGCCTTTCTGGACGCCGGCGCGTCTGTCGTGCTGTCCGGGAGCCACTACGACAAAGTCAAGGAACAGGCGGACCGTCTGTCCACAAGGGGCAAGACGCTGGCCCTTCAATGCGACGTGGCCGATGAAGCGCAAGTCAAGGCGTTGGTGGAGAACACCGTCAAGGAATTCGGGCGCCTCGACGCCGCCTACAACAACGCCGGCTGGATGCCACCTTATGCGGAGATCGCCGAGGCCAGCACCGAGGACTTCATCCGTGCGCACGACATTAACCTCAAGGGCATCTGGCTGTGCCTGAAATACCAGATCCAGCAGATGCTCAAGCAAGGTGACGGCGGCACGATCGTGAACTGCTCCTCGATGGGCGCCATCGTCGGCGTTGCGGGAAGAACATCCTACTGCTCTACCAAGCACGGCATCGTCGGCATCACCAAGAGCGCGGCGCTGGAATATGCCTCCAAGGGCATCCGCATCAATGCCGTGTGTCCGGGCGTGATCGACACACCGATGGTGTCTTCAATGATCAGCACCGATTCGGCTGTCTTGAACGCGCTGATCGAGCAGGTGCCGATCAAGAGGCTGGGACGTGCCGACGAGATCGCCCAGGCGGTGCTATGGCTGTCCAGCGATGCGTCGAGCTTCGTGGTCGGCCATTCGCTGGTCGTGGATGGCGGCATCACGGTTCAATAAACCCACGCATGTGAGCGGGCGCAGGTCGAGAAGGCCAACCCCGACCGCGCCTATCGATCAACATCAAGGGATACCCAAATGAACAAGCTGTTAGCAGAAAAAGTCGCCATCGTTACTGGTGGCGCAAGTGGCATCGGTCTGGCTGCCGCTCAGCGCTTCGTCGCCGAGGGCGCGCGCGTGGTCATCGCCGACGTCGCGCAGGAAGCCGGTGGAGCGGCCGCGGCATCGCTGGGCGAAGCGGCGGTGTTTCAGCGCACGGACGTCACCGACGAAGCCTCCATCCAGGCCGCCGTGGACGCGGCCGTCGCCCGTTTCGGCCAGCTCGACGTGATGTTCAACAACGCCGGCTCCACCGGCGACAGCTCGGCCATTACCGAGATCGGGACGACCGGATTCGACAAGACCTTCGTGCTGGATGTGCGCTCGGTGGTGCTCGGCCACAAGTGCGCGGCGCGCCGGTTCAAGGAACAGGGCACGGGCGGCTCGATCATCAGCACCGTCAGCGTCGCCGGCCTGCAAGGCGGCTGGTCCTCGGTGTCCTACGCGACCGCCAAGCATGCCGTGGTCGGCACGATCCGCCACGGTGCGAAGGAACTGGCGCCTTTCGGCATCCGCACGAATGGCGTGGCGCCGGGCGTCATCATGACCCCGCTGGTCGCCAAGGCGTTCGGCGTGCCCCCGGAGAAGGCCGACGAACTGGTGCAGTACCTGGTCAGGCGGCTGGGCGGCAAGCAGGCGATGGGACGGTACGGCTCGGCCGATGACGTGGCCAACGCGGCGCTGTTCCTCGCCAGCGACCTGGCGGCCTATGTATCCGGCACGGTGATCCCGGTCGATGGCGGCATCTCGTCCTACACGCTGAGCACCAGCGACGAAGAGATCTTCGCCGCCGCGCAGGAGTTCGTCAGGGGTTTGGCATGAACGCGTCCGGCCAGCATACCGACGCCCGGCAGAAGGCATGCCGACGCCATCCATTGGACGAAAAGTAATCAACAAGAGGTTCCGCAATGAACAGACCCTATATCGTTTGCCACATGATGACGTCCCTGGACGGAAAAATTACCGGCCCGTATATGAGGACGAAGGCCATCAAGCTGCCCGCGCAGGAGTACGAGCGCACCAACAGCCTGTATCGGCCCCAGGCCTGGCTCTGTGGCCGCGTCACGACGGATGAGAACTTCACGTTCTACAAAAAGCCCATGCTCGACGAGAATGCGCCCGCCGTGCCCGAAGGCGACTACGTTGCCGTGAGCGACGCGCAGATGCACTACGTGTCGGTGGACGCTTCGGGGAAGATCGGTTGGGAGAGTAATACCTTGCACTACGAGGACCGGCCCGCTGCGCACGTCATTGAAGTCTTGACGGACAAGGCCAGCAACGCCTACCGCGACTTCCTTCGCAAGATGAAAATTTCTTACATCATCGCCGGCAAGGATCAGCTCGACTGCCAACTGGCTGCCGAGAAGCTGAAGGCACTGTTCAAGATCGAGACATTGATGCTGTCGGGCGGGGGCTTCATCAATTGGTCGTTCCTGCAAGCGGGCCTAGTCGATGAACTCAGCCTCATCCTCGCGCCGCTGGCCGATGGGGAGAACAAGACCTCGACGCTGTTTGAAAAATCCGACTTTCTTCCAGAGAGGGCACCTGTCGAGTTTGCACTGAAGAGTGTGGAAAAAGGACAGGGCGACAGCATCTGGTTGCGCTACACGGTGAAGAACGCGCCATGCCAGTCCTAACGCGCAGACGCCTTCTGGCGGCCGGCCTGGCGGGCATTCCCGCCGCTTGCCTGGCGCTGGGCAAACGGCGTGGCGCTCAGCCCCGATGGCCGCCAACTCTGGGTCACCGAATTCAGCCGCAATCTGCTGCACCGCATCACGCTGGCCGATGCGGTCACCGTCGCACCGTTCGGCACGGCCATTGCCTATTCCTTTGTGGGGCCGGCTCCGGATTCGATCCGCACGGATTCGGCAGGCAACGTGTATGTCGCCCTCTTTGGTCAGGGAAGGGTGATGATTTTCAGTCCGGGCGGAATCCCTATTGGGCAAATATTGCTACCCCGGCGTGGCGAGGGTCATAACCTCATTTGCACCAGCTTGGCCATACGGCCAGGCACCGATGAGGTGTACATCGTGGCCAGCGATGGAGACCGGGGGCTGGGCGCCCATATTTTCCGCGCCAGGGGCTACGCCAAGGCCCTCGCGCTGTATTCGCACGCCGCATGAGTTCAATTAATTAGCCCGCCCTGAAAACTCCCAACCCATTGATTCGCATAGGGGATTTCCTGTTTTGTAGGCGCTATATTTGCAGGAATATGAACGCCAGATATTGGTTTCCTTGCAAATTTCTCCACGCATTCCGATGGGCCCCCAACCTTCCCAGCCGCAAACCGCCGACTTGTTCCGTCCACGCTTGGATGAGCAACTGAACATGCGCGTCATCCTCTCATCTGCTTGACCTCCTTGATCGACTGGGGCGAGATCGAGCGCAACTTGAGCATTTCGTTCACCTCGGGGCGGGGACGGCCGACGCTGCGCCCGCAGCTGGTGGCGGGCCTGCTGTACCTGCAGCACACCTTCGAGGCTTCGGACGAAGCGGTGGTGAACACCTGGGTGGAGAACCCGTACTGGCAGTACTTTTGTGGCGAGACTTACCTGCAAACCGAGCCACCGATCGATTCCAGCAGCCTCACGCGATGGAGACGACGCATCGGGTAAGAAGGGGTGGAGACGTTGCTGGCGCTCACCATCGACGCGGCACGCGGCGCCAAGGTGAATAAATCAGGGATGACTCATGTAGCGAGACATGTAAAGAACGGTGTTGAGCCCCGAACAACACGACGAACTCGGCTCGGTGATTCGCAAGCACAGCGCCAACGCGGCATTGGCGCGACATGCTTGTTGCGCGCTGCTTTGTGTCGACCGGGAGCGCCGCATGGATATCCGCTCCAAGCCGTCATGCAACAGGTTGCTGCAGTTGTTTCAGTGCCCAAACTTGGAGGTATCAGGTTGGCGTCGATTGGCGAATGCATCGGCCAGTTCATGAGCTTCTTCCGATGCATAGTATTGCGGCAGCAGGAGGTCATGGGACAACCGTGCCAAACCTCCCACACCTTGGTGGCGTGCGGCAAACGCAGCTTTCACACCGGCCAGGGCAAAGGCTCCGCGTTGTGCGATTTCCAATGCCATTTCCATGGTCGCCTTTTCCAGCTCAGCGTCGGGCACGACCTTGTTGATCAAACCCAGCCGTAGGGCCTCTTGGGCGGTGAGCTTTTCGTTGCGGAACCAGATTTCCTTGGCTTTCTTCTTGCCGACCAGATCTTCCAAATACCACGTGCCATAGCCTGCATCAAAGCTCCCCACCATGGGACCGACCTGGCGGAAGGTTGCGCTTTCCTTGGCAATGGTCAGATCACACACCACATGCAGCACATGGCCGCCGCCCACCGCGAAGCCGTTGACCGAGGCGATGACGGGCTTTTGCAGCCGCTCGATGGCGTCATACATTTCCAACGTGGGCGGTGCACCCGGGTACAAGCGCGTGTCTGCGAGGCCTTCCTTGCGCCCGCCGATGCAGAAGAACTTGTCGCCTGCACCGGTGATGACCAGCACGCGGGTCCGCGTTTCACGTCGGATGTCCTCGATGCAGTCGCGTATCTCCAGACACGTGGTGGGGGTGAACATGTTGCCATCGTGCGGGCGATTGATCGTCAGAATCCCGACGGGACCTTCTTCCCTGTAGAGGATGGTTTCGAATTGGCGTTGGCTGGCCATTGGATTGGACTCCTATGTGTGGTACATGCTAATATAATGCACAATACATAATGTATATCAACTTTTGAGCATGAGCAATCCCATAGCCGACACCGTGATGCCCGCACCTCCCTTCACGCGTAGGGAGCTGCATTTCCGTCGCATCGACATGCGTGGATTCCAGCGCAGCGATGGTCTCTTCGAGGTGGAAGGGCGTGTCACGGACTCCAAAACGCACGAGTTTGTCCACCCTCAGCCTGGAAGGACAGTGCCTGCCGGCGAACTCATCCATGACATGGGCGTACGCTTGGTTTTTGATGAAGACATGGTGGTACATGACGTGCAGACCTTTACGGACAGCGCGCCATATGCAGCCTGCCCGGAAGGAGGTCGTGCCTTGCAGTCCATCAAGGGATTACGCATGGCGGGGGGCTGGAGCCGTGAGGTTCGAGATCGCTTGCGTGGTGCGCGCAGTTGCACCCACCTGATGGAGATCCTTATCCCCTTGGCTACAGCTGCACATCAGTCGCTAGGCTTCCTGCGAGTCAGCAGTCCGGAGAGGTTGGATGAAAAGGGGCGGCCATTGCAGATCGACAGTTGCTATGCTTACGCAAAGGACGGTGCAGTGGTCTTGCATCGTTGGCCTCAGTTCTACATGCCACGAGGCCTGGAAGGGGGCGGGGAAATTTCTGGCGGATAGGGCGTTTATGTCCCATGCCAAGGCGGATTGGTATGGTCTCTAGAGGTTGGTCGAATAGTCTGCAGCGACAGACAACTAAAAAAAAGGGGCATCCAGCGGATGCCCCTTGTCGTGTGGTTCGACTCGCGCTGTATCCTACAGCTTGCTCACCAATTCCGGCACAGCCGTGAACAAATCGGCCTCCAGCCCATAGTCGGCCACCGCAAAGATCGGCGCCTCCGGGTCCTTGTTGATGGCCACGATCACCTTGGAGTCCTTCATGCCCGCCAGGTGCTGGATCGCCCCCGAGATGCCCGCCGCGATGTACAGCTGGGGCGCCACGATCTTGCCCGTCTGGCCCACCTGCAGGTCGTTGGGGGCGTAGCCCGCGTCCACCGCCGCGCGGCTGGCGCCAATGGCCGCGCCCAGCTTGTCGGCCAGCGGGGCCATGACTTCGTTGAACTTCTCGGCGCTGCCCAGGGCCCGGCCTCCAGAGACGATGATCTTGGCGGCCGTGAGTTCGGGGCGGTCGCTCTTGGTGACCTCGCGGCCCACGAAGGCGCTCTTGCCCGAGTCGGCTGTTGCCGTGGTGATTTCCACAGCCGCCGATCCACCCGTGGCACTGGCGGCGTCAAAGCCCGTGCCGCGCACGGTGATGACCTTCACGGCGTCGCCGCTCTGCACGGTGGCGATGGCGTTGCCGGCGTAGATGGGGCGCTCGAAGGTGTCGGCGCTGTCCACCCGGGTGATGTCGCTGAGCTGCGCCACGTCGAGCTTGGCGGCCACGCGCGGGGCCACGTTCTTGCCGCTGGCGGTGGCGGGGAACAGGATGTGGCTGTAGTGGCTGGCGATGGCCAGCACCTGGGCGGCGAGGTTTTCCGCCAGGCCGTCTTTCAGGCTGGCGCCGTCGGCGTGGATGACCTTGGCGATGCCGGCTATTTTTGCGGCGGCCTGGGCGGCTGCGCCGGCGTTCTCGCCAGCGACGAGGATGTGCACGTCGCCGCCGCAGGCCTTGGCGGCGGTGACGGTGTTGAGCGTGGCGCTCTTGATCGAGGCGTTGTCGTGTTCTGCAATGACGAGTACGGTCATGGTGTCTGTTCTCCTGTGCTGGCGCCTTAGATGACCTTGGCTTCGTTCTTGAGCTTGTCCACCAGGGTGGCCACGTCGGGCACCTTGATGCCGGCGCCGCGCTTCGGGGGTTCGGTGACTTTGAGGGTTTTGAGGCGCGGGGCCACATCGACGCCGAGGTCCTCGGCCTTGACGGTGTCCAGCGGCTTTTTCTTGGCCTTCATGATGTTGGGCAGCGTGACGTAGCGCGGCTCGTTCAGGCGCAGGTCGGTGGTGACCACGGCCGGGGTGGTCAGCTGCAGGGTTTCCAGGCCGCCGTCGACTTCGCGCGTGACCGATACCTTGTCGCCGGCCACTTCGAGCTTGCTGGCGAAGGTGGCCTGGGGCAGGTCGGCCAGGGCGGCGAGCATCTGGCCGGTCTGGTTGGCGTCGTCGTCGATGGCCTGCTTGCCCAGGATGATGAGGCCGGGCTGTTCCTTGTCCACCAGGGCCTTGAGCAGCTTGGCCACGGCCAGGGGCTGCAGCTCTTCGGTGGTCTCGACCAGGATGCCGCGGTCGGCACCGATGGCCATGGCCGTGCGCAGCGTTTCCTGGCACTGGGCCACGCCGCAGCTCACCGCGATGACCTCGGTCACCACGCCCTTTTCCTTCAGGCGCACAGCCTCTTCGACGGCGATTTCGTCAAAGGGGTTCATGCTCATCTTCACGTTGGCGATGTCCACACCGCTGCCGTCCGACTTCACGCGGACTTTCACGTTGTAGTCCACCACGCGTTTGACAGGGACCAAGACCTTCATTGCTGCTGGCTTTCTAAGTTGATTGTTTAAATGATATATTATGCATTATTTAAGAATGATCTTCAAGGGCCAAGATCAACTTTGGGGTCAGCCAGGCCTGAAGATGGGTGGTGAGACCCAGCGCGTGCCCGCACGAGATCCCTTGCCTGATACGCCGAAAGACGGCAATCGAAAGATTCTGAAGGAGGGCACCATGGGTCTCCAACGGGTTGCGTGTTGCTGAGAATCATGCATAATACATAAAGTTTTGTTTTGCGCTCGTCGCCCCAACTGTGTCCCCATCGTCTTCGGCGGAGAGGGGGCGGCTCGTTTTGCCGCGACAAGTGCGGCCCCATGCAAACCGGAGGAAAGTGAAGATGGACGTTATCAAGGATCTGTTTGGCGTAGCGGGCAAGACCGTTCTGGTGACCGGCGGCAGCCGCGGCATTGGGCGGGCAATTGTCGAAGCGTTTGTGAAAGCTGGCGCCAAGGTCATCATCTGCTCGCGCGATCTGGAGAGCTGCCAACAGTTGGCGCAAGAGCTGCAAGCACACGGCGATTGCTCGGCGCTGGCATGCAATGTGGCCAAGGATGAAGATCGCAAGCGCTTCGCGGAAGAACTGGGTCAGCAGGTCAAGTCGATCAATGTGATGATCAACAATGCGGGAGCCATCTGGGCCGCTCCCATTGCGGAATATCCGGAGTCTGGTTGGGACAAGGTTTTCGACCTCAATGTCAAGGGCACCTTCTTTCTTGTCAAGGAACTGCTGCCATTGCTTGAGGCGGGCGCAAGTGCGGAGGATCCGGCGCGCATCATCAATGTGGGCTCCATCGATGCCTTCCACATTCCCCAGCACGAGACCTATGCCTATACCAGTAGCAAGGCGGCGCTGCACCAACTCACCAAGCATCTCGCTGCGCAGCTTGCTTCGCGCCATATCACGGCGAATGTGATCGCCCCCGGCATGTTCCCGAGCAAGATGTTGGCGGGCACGCTTGAGAGCAAGGGTATCGAGAACATGGTGGCGCCTATTCCGCTCAAGCGCTTGACGGCGGACTCGGACATGGCTGGCGCGGCCATCTATCTGGCCTCCAAGGCTGGAGCATATGTCACTGCTGCCGTGGTGCCGGTGGATGGTGGGTACGCCACCACGCTGTGATCGGCATGCAGCAGATTGCCGCAACGGCTCGTCCGGCAGGGGAGGGGGAGCGGCAACAGCTGTCGGCCGCTGTTGCTGCATACCTGCGTGAGCGCATCGTCTCCGGCAAGTTGCGGGCCGGGGAATATTTGCGCGCCAATGCAATTGCCGGGGAACTGGGAGTGAGTGCAACCCCGGTGCGCGAAGGGCTGCTGCTCCTGGCGAGCGAGGCGCTCGTGCAAAGGGTGCCGCGCCATGGATTCATGGTGGGCAGCTTTACGCGGGAGGACTTGAGGGACATCTTCTGGACTCAGGCCACCATCGGTGCCGAACTGGCTGCGCGTGCCGTGAAGTACATGTCGGATTCGGAGCTCGTGCAATTGCAGGGCATCAATGTTCGCCATGAGCAGGCCCTGGCCGAGCGGGATGAGGTGATGCTGGCACGGCTTGGGCACGAGTTTCACCGCTCGATCAATCTGGCGGCGCGGTCACCGCGACTGGCATCGGTGATGGGCAGTTTGACTAAACAACTTCCCAACCGCTTCTACGCAAGTATCGAAGGCCATGGTGCAGGAGCCGTCGCTTACCACCCGCTCATCACGCAGGCGATTCGAGTGGGGGACGCGCAGGCCGTGCATGCCCTCATGTTTCGCCATATTGCCAGCGGTGCGGAACACCTGATCACCGCGTTCGAGCGCCAAGGTCTTTGGGCCTGACGCTGCAGGACGTCGCAGAGGCGTTTTTGTTTGCACAATCGATAATATATTATGTATAATTCTTCCAACATCGACACATTTGAAGGAATCCATCCATGAGACCCATGCGCTCCGTTCTCTTCGTTCCTGGTCACAAGGAGGGGTTGCCCGAAAAGGCGGTCGCCAAAGGCGCCGATGGCGTCATCCTCGATCTGGAAGATGCCGTTCCCAATGCGATGAAGGCGCAGGCGCGCGAGGTCGTCGCGAACTCCATCCGCAAGCTCGCCCAGGGCGAACGCAAGGTGGGAATCTACGTACGATTGAATTCGCTGGAGACCGGCATGACGGGTGACGATCTGGAGAAGATCGTCATCCCCGGTCTGGATGGCGTATTGCTGCCGAAAAACTACGGCCCCCAGGATTTCATCGCCTGCGAGGCTCTGATCTCCCACTTCGAGCGCCGCAACGGCGTGAAGCCTGGCACGGTGGAGATGGTTGTCTCCCTGGAGACTGCGCAAGCCTACGCCAGCTGCGAAGCCATTCTGGCTGTGTCGCCGCGCGTTGCCACACTCTTTGCCGGTACGGCAAAGGACGCCGACGTATCCCGCTCGATTGGGTTCCAGTTCACGCCGGGCGGCCAGGAAACCTTGTATCTGCGCAGCCGCGCGCAACTGGCAAACCGAGCCGCCGGCCGGCAGTTCTCGTGGGTGGGGATCTGGCAAGACCTGAAGGACCCCGAAGGTGCCCGAGCCTTTGCAATTCAGAACCGCCAAATGGGTTTCACCACGATGGTGCTGATCCATCCTTCGCACATTGAACTCGCCAACGAGGTGTTCTCTCCCTCGGCGCAGGAGGTTGTCTTCTACCAGGGAATGATCGACACCTTCGAGAAGGCCGAGGCCGAAGGCAATGCGGCCGTTGTGTACGAGGGGCAGCACATTGACTACGCCCACGTCAAGACGGCGCGCCAAGTGATTGAGCTGCACAAGGTGCTGACAGCCAGTGCTTCCTGAAACTGCATATTTCCCACGAAAGGACAAGGCCATGGCCGGACTCTGCTACGAAGACCTGACACCAGGATTGATCATCGAACACCCCATCCGCCGTACGGTGACGGAGATGGACAACACCCTGTTCTCCGCGCTCACCTACAACTGCGCGCCGCTGCACATCGACGCGGAATACTCCAAGAACAGCATCTTCGGGCAGCGGCTGGTGAACAGCATGTTCCTGCTGGCACTGGTGAATGGCGTCATCGTGATCGACACCACCATCGGAACCACGCTGGGCAATCTGGGCTTTGACGAAATCAAGTTTCCCAACCCTGTGTTCCATGGCGACACCATCCATGTAGTGACTGAGGTGCTGGAGCGCCGAGAGTCCAAGAAGCGTCCGGATTCCGGCATCGTCTGGTGGCGCCACACGGGCTACAACCAGCGTGACGAGGTGGTCTGCGAATGCAAGCGTGCTGGCCTGATGCTCAAGCGGGCCGACTATGAGGCCTTGCAGGCGAAGATCAAGTCGGAAGCGGCCGCCAAGAAGGCTGCTGCACAGCAGCAGGCCTGAGCATGAAGGGTCGCGCAATCTTTGGCAGCCCCTTGGCCGCAGTATGGCGGCCAGGACCGGAGCAGATGGAGCGCAGCAGGCTTGCTGCGGCCATGAAGCGTTGGGGATTCTCGACGCTGGAGGAGTTGCACCAAGCGTCTGTCGATCGGCCCGAATGGTTCTGGCCGGCGGCAGCCGAAGACCTTGGAATTCCATTGCATGGCAAGGTGGAATGCGTGCGCGACACTTCGCGTGGCCGCGCTTTTCCGCAGTGGTTCAAGGGCGCGACGCTGAATGTGGTGGAAAGCTGTGTGGATCGCCATGCCGCCGACCCCGAGCAGGCGCAGCGAACAGCAGTCGTCTATGAGGGCGACAGCGGCCAGCGGCGCAGCCTGACGTTCGCGGAGCTCAAGCGGCAGACGGACACCTTTGCAGCGGGGCTGCGCAGGCTCGGCGTTGCCAAGGGCGATCGCGTGGCGCTGTTCATGCCGCCGGTGCCGGAGGCCGCCGTGAGTGTCATGGCGTGCGCCAACATCGGCGCGGTGGTCGTGCCCGCGTTCTCGGGCTATGGCTCGGACTCGCTTGCCACGCGCCTGCAATCGGCCGAGGCCAAGGTGCTGGTGACGGTGGACAGCACCACCCGCCGTGGCAAGGCTGTGCCCATGAAGGCCATTGCCGAGGGCGCCGCCAAGGCGTCACCTTCGGTGCAGCATGTGGTCGTCATCCGCGCCAGTGGCGAACCGGTGGATATGGACGCGGGCCGGGATCGCTGGTGGCACGATGTCGCCACCCCTTTGCCGCAGGGGGTCTTGCCCGAGCCGCCAGAGGCGCTCGATCCGAATCATCCCTTGTTCGTGATCTACACCTCCGGCACCACCGGCCTGCCCAAGGGCATCGTGCATTCGCACATCGGCTACCTGCTGAAGTCGTCCGTCGATTTCGGCTATGCCTTCGACCTGCAGCCGGGCGACATGCTGGGCTGGATCGCCGACATGGGCTGGATGCTTGGGCCCTTGATGATCGTGGGTGGATTGCAGTGCGGCAGCGGCATCACCATGGTCGAGGGGCTGCCGGATCATCCCGAGGCCGACCGCATGTGGAACATTGTCGAGCGCAATCGTGTGACGGTGCTTGGGATCGCACCGACGGCGGCGCGAGGTCTGCGCGCTCGCTCCGGCAATGCCCGTCCGGCGGCCGATCTTTCCAGCCTGCGCGCATTCGCCTCCACCGGCGAGGCCTGGGACGATCCGACCTGGCATTGGCTGTTCGAGACGGTGGGGCAGTCACGTTTGCCCATCCTGAATTACACGGGTGGCACCGAGACGGGGGGCGGAATTCTGTCGTGCTACACCATTGCCCCGCAGGCTCCGGCCTCGTTCTGCGGGCCGCTGCCGGGAATGGATGTCGATGTCCTCGATGCGGAAGGCGCCCCCACCTCGGAGATTGGCGAGCTTGTGATGCACAACACCTGGGTTGGCATGACGCACAGCTTCTGGCGCGATGATGCACGTTACCTCGAAACCTACTGGGATCGCTGGCCCGACATCTGGGTGCATGGAGATCTTGCGAGCGTGGATGCCAGTGGCTTCTGGCGCATCCATGGCCGATCCGACGACACGCTGAAGATCGGTGGCCGCCGCGTAGGACCTTCCGAAATCGAATCCGCCCTCGTGGCCCAGCCCGGTATCGCCGAAGCCGCCGTCATCGGCGTGCCTGACGAAATCAAAGGCCAGAACATCGTGGCTTTTGCTGTTGCGAAGCCAGGCGCTGAGCCTGTTGATCCGGATGCGTTGATTGCCGGTGTCACCCAGATGCTGGGTAAGGCCATGGCGCCTTCCAAGGTGCATGTCGTCGAGGGCCTGCCCAAGACGAGGAACGGAAAGATCATGCGCCGCGCGATCCGTGCCCGCTACCTCGGCGAAAAGCTGGGTGATTTGTCGGCCCACGATCCGCTGACCCCTCTCGAAAAGATTCCGCAGCAGGCCTGAGTGCCGAACGCTAGACCCTAGCCATTGACTGGACCTGAACCATGACTACCGCTGATACCAACGATCTGACCATGATCCGTGAGTCGATCCGCAAAATTGCACAGGAGTTCGACCTCAACTACTGGCGCCAGAAAGGCGCCGACAAGGAGTACCCCTGGGACTTCAAGAATGCGCTCGCCAAAGGCGGCTGGTTGGGCATGTTCATGCCCGAGCAGTATGGCGGCATGGGCCTCGGCCTCTCCGAAGTTGGCGTCGTCCTAGATGAACTCGGCCAACGCTGCGGCTTCAATGGCAACTCGGTCTTCCAGTACTACGTCTTTCCTCCGGGGCCCGTCGTCCACCACGGCTCTGAAGAGATCAAGAAGGAATTCCTGCCGAAACTGGCGAGCGGCGAGGAGATGATGTGTTTCGGGGTTAGCGAGCCTGATAACGGCGTGGACACCTCGCGTCTCAAGACCTTCGCGAAGAAGGATGGCAAGCGCTATTTGGTGAATGGCCGCAAGGTGTGGATTTCGAACGCGCTGAACGCGGACCGCATCCTGCTGCTGACACGCACCAGTCCGCGCAACCCGGAGCGTCCCTACGACGGCATGACGCTGTTCCTGACCCAACTCAAGGGCAAGAAGGGTGTCGAGATCAATCGCATCGACAAGATCATGCGCAATGCCGTCGACAGCAACGAAATGGTCTTCGAGAACTTCGAAGTGTTCGAAAACGAGATCATCGGTGAGGAAGGCAAGGGCTTCCGATGCCTGCTCGACGGCCTCAATCCGGAGCGGATTGCGGTCGCCTTCACGGCCATCGGTCTCGGTCGCGGGGCGCTAGACCTGACCGTGCAGTACGCCAAGGACCGTGTCGTCTTCGATCGCCCGATCGGCAAGAACCAGGCGGTCGCTCATCCGCTCGCTGATAGCTGGATTCGCCTCGAAGCCGCCGAGCTGATGGCGCAGAAGGCAGCACGGTTGTTCGATGAGGGCAAACCCTGCGGACCGGAGGCGAATGCCGCGAAATTCCTCGGGTCCGAGGCAGGCTTCGAAGCCGCCGACCGGGCGATGCAGTTCCATGGCGGGTACAGCATGGCGACCGAGTACCACGTCTCGCGCTTCTGGATGGAGGCGCGACATTTGAAGATCGCACCGATCAGCCAGCAGATGGTGCTCAACTTTATCTCGGACAAGGTTCTTGGCCTACCCAAGTCCTACTAAGCGGAGTAGCTATGAGGCAAGCAGTCATTTGTGAACCCCTGCGCACCCCGGTCGGGCGTTATGGCGGGGTGTTCAAAGATATTCCCGCTGCCGGATTGGCAGAGGTGGTATTGCGCGAACTGGTCAAGCGCACCGGCATTCAAGGTAGCGACATCGACGACGTGATCTTCGGCCAGTGCTACCCGAACGGCGAGGCGCCGGCGATCGGCCGCATTGCCGCGCTGGATGCGGGGCTGGGCGTGCATATCCCGGGGCTGCAGATCGATCGCCGCTGCGGCTCCGGCCTGCAGGCCGTCATCGATGCGGCAATGCGCGTACAGACCGGTGCGGCCGAACTGGTCATCGCCGGTGGTGCCGAGAGCATGAGCCAGTCCGAGCACTATGTGCTGGGATCGCGCTTTGGCATCAAGGGCGATTCGCAGCCCTTCTGGGACCGTATCGCGCGCGGCCGCATCACCTCCGGTGGCAAGCATCACCCGGTTCCGGGTGGGATGCTGGAGACGGCGGAAAACCTGCGGCGCGAATACAAAGTGTCGCGCCAGGCGCAGGACGAGCTGGCCTTGAGGTCGCAGCAGAATGCCGCGGGCGCGCAGCAGAGCGGGCGGTTCGCGGACGAGATCGTCGCGGTGCCGGTCAAGGGCCGCAAGGGTGTGCAGAACGTCAGCGCTGACGAGCATCCCCGGGCCGATACCACCATGGAAATGCTGGCGGGCCTTTCGCCCGTGCGCCTCAAGCAAGACCCGGAATCCACCGTGACCGCTGGCAATGCCAGTGGCCAGAACGATGGCGCCGCTGCCTGCATCGTGACCACGCCGGAGAAGGCTGCGGCCCTGGGGCTCAGGCCGCTGGCACGCCTGGTCAACTGGGCCGTGGCCGGCGTCGAGCCGGAGCGCATGGGCATCGGCCCGGTGCCTGCCGTCGAGCGAGTACTGCAGCGCACCGGTCTGTCGATCAAGGATCTGGACCTGTTCGAACTGAACGAGGCCTTTGCCGCACAGGTGCTGGCCTGCACCTACGGGCTGAAGTTCCAGCCCGGCGACTATGAACGCTTGAACGTCAACGGCTCCGGCATCTCGCTGGGGCATCCCGTGGGTGCGACCGGCGTGCGCATCCTGGCGACCATGCTGCGCGAACTCGATCGCCGTGCTGGCCGCTACGCCCTGGAGACCATGTGCATCGGCGGCGGCCAGGGGCTGGCGGCGGTGTTCGAGCGTATCAAGTAGGAGCTGCAAATCATGGAACGTTACAAGCAATTTCCCATGCGTTTCGAGCGTCACGAAGACGGTGTGCTCGAGATGATCTTCGACGGCCCGAACCTGAACGCGGTGGACGCACGGGTGCACGCCCAACTGCCCAAGGTGTGGGCCGTGATTGAGAACGACCCCGAGACGCGCGTGGTGCTGGTGCGCGGCGAGGGGCGCGCTTTCTCCGCCGGCGGCAGCTTCGACCTGATCGATGAGCAGA
This sequence comes from Acidovorax delafieldii 2AN, assembly GCF_000175235.1. Lineage (GTDB taxonomy): Bacteria > Pseudomonadota > Gammaproteobacteria > Burkholderiales > Burkholderiaceae_C > Acidovorax > Acidovorax delafieldii_B. Next base: position 30,632 of record NZ_ACQT01000009.1, read on the forward strand.
TCGAAAGCCACGCTGTGCGAATGCGCGTGTACTTCGAGACGCGCGACTTGGTCATGAACATGATCAACTGCAAGAAGCCGCTGATCTCCGCCATCCATGGTCCGGCCGTGGGCGCCGGCCTGATCGTGGCGATGCTGGCCGACATTTCGATTGCGGCGCGCACCGCCAAGATCGTCGACGGGCACACACGCCTGGGTGTCGCTGCGGGCGACCATGCCTCGATGGTGTGGCCGCTGCTGTGCGGCATGGCCAAGGCCAAGTACTACCTGATGACTTGCAAGCACATGTCGGGCGAGGAGGCCGAGCGCATCGGTCTTGTGTCACTGTGCGTCGACGACGACAAGCTGCTAGAGACCGCGCGCGAGACGGCGCGCGACATCGCCAATGGAGCGCAGGAGGCGATCGGCCTGACCAAGTACTCGCTCAACAGCTGGTACCGCCAGCAGATGCCGCTCTTCGACGCGTCGCTGGCGCTGGAATTCCTCGGCTTCGGGGGGGCGGAGGTGAAGGAGGGCGTGCAGTCGCACCGCGAGCGCCGCCCGCCCAAGTTCGTCTGACGCCGACAGCGACGGCGCCGTGCAACCGAACCTATTAAGCAAGAGGCAACCAAGATGTACCCGATCCTGAATGGACTGCGCGTTGTCGAGTGTGCGTCCTTCATCGCCGCACCATCATGTGCGCTGTATTTGCAGCAGCTTGGCGCCGAAGTGATTCGCATCGATCCCATCGGCGGCGGGATGGATTTCGCACGCTGGCCGGTGGCTCCAGGCGGCCAGAGCCTGTACTGGGAAGGCCTGAACAAGGGCAAGCGCTCGGTCGCCATCGACCTGTCGCGTCCCGAAGGACGTGAGCTGGCGACGGCCTTGATCACCGCGCCGGGGCCCGATGCCGGTCTGCTGGTCACCAACTACCCGCAGAAAGGCTTCATGAGCCATGAAGCCTTGAGTGCGCGGCGTTCCGACCTGGTGACGGTCCGGGTATTGGGCTGGGGCGATGGTGCGCCCGCCGTGGACTACACGGTGAATGCGGCGCTGGGTGTGCCCTGCATGACGGGCTCCCAGGAAAACGGCGACACGCCCGTCAACCATGTTCTGCCGGCCTGGGATCTGCTCACGGGGGCCTACGCTGCATTTGCCATGCTGGCGGCGGAGCGGCATCGCTGCCGCACGGGACAGGGGCAGGAAGTGACGGTGGCGCTGTCCGATGTGGCTCTGGCATCGCTGGGGAACATGGGCCAGATTGCCGAGGTCCTGACGCAAGGCGACAGACCGCGCTACGGCAACGCGCTGTTTGGCGCCTTTGGCCGAGACTTCACGACCGCCGATGGGCAAAGGGTCATGGTGGTCGCCATCACCGGCCGGCAGTGGACCGGACTGGTGACGGCGCTGGGGCTGCAGGAGCCTATCGCGGCCCTCGAATCCTCCCTGGCTGTCTCGTTTGTTGCCGATGAAGGGCAGCGCTTCGTTCATCGCGATGCCCTGTTTCCGCTGTTCGAGCGGGCCATCGGCGCGCTGTCCCTGGATGCGCTGCGCAGCCGGTTCGAGACGCAGGGGGTGCTCTGGAGTACGTACCAGACCCTGGGTACCGCACTCGAGCACGACCCCCGTCTGTCGCTCGATGCGTCCCTATTCTCCATGCTCGAGCATCCGAGCGGACTGCGCTACCCCGCGCCCGGCGCGGCCGCCACCTTCCACGGCGCCGAGCGCCACGGCGCGGTACGTGCGCCTCGCCTTGGCGAGCACACCGACCAAGTGCTGGCCGAAGTCCTTTCCCTGTCCTCCGCGCGCATCGGCCAGCTTCATGACGCGGGAATCGTCGCGACGGCCTGATCCAAAGAAAGCAAACACCATGAGTGAAGCCCCCAATCTGACCAAGCACCTGCAAGGCGCCGCCGGCGCCGCCCGGGAGTTCCTCGGCGAGGCCAAGCGGGTCGTCTCGCAGCGCTGCGCACCGAGCGGCCGCGCCGAAGCGGCACTGCTGCAGCAGCACCAGCGCGCGTTGCACGGCCTGGCCTGGATCGCAACCACCGTCGAGGCCATCGCCTGCGCCGCAAGCTGGAGCGAGCGCCTCGCCGCGCGCGGCCAGTTGAATGCCGGCGAGGAACTGGTGCTGACGATCGGCGTCGGCGAGTACCTGGCCCAACTCACCCATGGCATCCCGATGTCGCAGAGCGAGATATTCCGCCCGGTGGAGCTGGGGCTGGAGCGTGCCGCCGAGGCGCTCGCCGGCCAGGCCAGTGCACGCTGGCTGATATCGCGGGCCGCGGCACCGGAGACTCGGCGCGCATTGGTCGATCATTTCCGGTCCGGCGGCGGCGTGACGGAGACGGCCTTCGACGAAGACCTCGACGTGATCCGCGACCAGTTCCGGCGCTTCGCCGACAAGGAGATCACGCCGAAGGCCCATGCCTGGCACCTGGCGGACGAACTGATTCCCGACGACGTGGTCGGGCAGCTCAGCGAGTTGGGGGTGTTCGGCGTGAGCATCTCGGGCGACTACGGCGGCATGGGGCTGGGCAAGCGCGCCATGTGCATCGTGACCGAGGAGCTCAGCCGCGCCTGGATCGCGGCCGGCTCGCTGGGTACGCGCTCGGAGATCGCCGCCGAACTCATCGGCTGCGGCGGCACCGCGGCGCAGAAGAGCGAGTGGCTGCCGAAGATCGCCTCCGGCGAGGTGCTCCCGACAGCCGTGTTCACCGAACCCGACACGGGTTCCGACCTCGGCGCGCTGCGCACGCGCGCCACGCAGGTGACGGGCGGCGGCTGGCGCATCGACGGCAACAAGACCTGGATCACGCATGCCTCCCGCAGCGACCTGATGACGCTGCTCACGCGTACCGAGCCCGGCTCCACCGACCACAACGGGCTGAGCATGTTCCTCGCGCCTAAGCCGCGCGGCACCAAGGCACAGCCGTTTCCCGCGAGCGGGATGAGCGGCGGCGAGATTCCGGTGCTGGGCTACCGGGGCATGAAGGAATACGACCTCGCCTTCGACGGCTTCGAGGTCGGGGCCGAGGGCCTGCTCGGCGGTGTGCGCGGGCAGGGCTTCCGGCAGCTGATGCAGACCTTCGAAGGGGCACGAATCCAGACGGCCGCGCGCGCGGTGGGCGTGGCCTGGCGCGCCTTCGACCTCGCGTGGCGCTATGCGAACGACCGCAAGCAGTTCGGCGCGCCGATCATCGAGTTTCCGCGGGTGGCCGACAAGCTGGCCCTGATGATCGCCGAGACCGTGCTGGTGCGCGAGCTATCGCACTTTGCGGCCGAGGAGAAAGACCGGGGCATCCGCTGCGATGTCGAAGCCGGCATGGCCAAGCTGCTGGCCGCCCGCGTGGCCTGGAGCAACGCCGACAACGGCTTGCAGATCCATGGCGGCAACGGCTACGCGCTGGAGTTCGAGATCAGCCGCGTGCTGTGCGACGCGCGCATCCTGAACATCTTCGAGGGTGCGGCCGAGATCCAGGCGCAAGTGATCGGGCGTGGCTTGCTGGCGGGTTCGCGCTAGTGTCGCGGCACTAGTGGCAAAGCCCTCGCATTGCTTCCTCTCGACTTGACTTTCTCAACCAGCGAGCGCCCCATCTTGACCTCGACCCACCTTCCTTCACAGGGCACCACACAGCAGGCTCTGTCGAACGCCGCATCAACACCGCGCGTGCGCGCGGTGGTGGCGACGGTACTCGGCAATGCGCTCGAGTGGTTCGATTTCGCCGCCTACGCATTTCTGGCTGCCCTGATTGGACGGCACTTCTTCCCGCCCGGAAATGAGACCGTGACACTGCTGAGCTCGTTTGCCGTGTTCGGCGTGGGTTTCGTCGCGCGGCCGCTGGGTGCCATTGTGTTCGGTCGGCTGGGCGACCGGCACGGCCGCAAACTGGCGCTGATGATTGCGATGCCGCTGATGGGTGTCGGTACGCTGATCGTCGGCCTCACGCCGAGTTACGCGACCATCGGTATCGTCGCGCCCATCCTGCTGGTGGTCGGCCGCGTGCTGCAGGGCTTTTCCGCGGGCGGCGAATTGGGCAACGCGGTCGCCTTCCTGTTCGAATGGGCTCCGCCGCGGCGGCGCGCGCTCTACAGCAGCTTGCAGCAGTGCAGTGTCGTCTTCGGTACGCTGCTGGGCTCGGGCAGTGCCGCCTTGCTCTCCAACACGCTGTCGCCGGCGGATCTCGAGGCATGGGGCTGGCGTGTTCCGTTTCTCGTCGGCGGCCTGGTGATTGCGCCGCTCGGCATATTCCTTCGCCGCAAGGTCGAGGAATCGCCGGTCTACGAGGGAGCTGCCCTGCAGTCCGATGCGCGGACGGCCGCCGCATCGCCCTGGCTGCTCGGCGCGAAGACGATCAGCCTGACCGGGGCCTGGGTGGTGTCGTACTACGTGTTTCTCATCTACCTGCCGAGCTTCCTGCCCAAGCACGCCCATGTCTCGGCGGCGCATGCATTGTGGGCCAGCACGGCAGGGCTCGCGGCGATGATGGTCAGCATCCCGGCCTGGGGCTTGCTTTCCGATCTGATCGGCCGCCGGCCACTGATGTTGATCGCGTCGGTGCTCTGCATCGTGACGCCTTATCCGGCGTTCATGCTGCTGCTGAGTGCACCGTCACTGGCACAGGTGTTTCTCGTGTCTATTGCCGCCGGAGTGCTGGTTGGCATGTTCGCAGGTGTGGGGCCGGCAGCCATGTCCGAACTGTTCCCGACCTCTCAACGCACAACGGGCGTCTCCATCAGTTTCGGGCTTGCGACGGCGATCCTTGGAGGCTTCGCGCCCTTCCTGTCCACGTGGCTCATCGGCGTGACCGGCTCGCCGCTATCGCCCACGCTTTATGTGATCGCGGCCGCGCTGGTGTCGACCGCCACCGCCGTCAAGCTGCGTGAAACGGCATATACCAGACTTAGCTAGTACATGTATTAATAATGCACAATGCATTATTTGGATTTCGTTAAACCTAAGCCTTGCCATCAGGAGACAACAGTTCATGAAAGCCCAGCCCCTTGCCGGCATCCGGGTCCTCGAAATCGGCGCCTACATTTCGGCGCCCTATGCCGGAGTGATTCTTGCGTCGCTTGGCGCCGAAGTTGTGAAGGTCGAGCCGCCCGAAGGCGAGCCGTTCCGCCGCGGCGAGGACAACCGCAGCGCCTACTTCATCCAGTACAACAGCGGCAAGAAGAGCGTTGCCATCGACCTCAAGTCCAAGACCGGCGTGGACCTGGTGAAGTCCCTGGTTCCGCGCTTTGATGTGCTGATCCAGAACATGCGGCCGGGCAAGATGGCCGCGCTCGGCCTGGGCGAAGACGTCTGCCGCGCACTCAACCCCGGACTCGTGTACGCCTCGATCTCGGGCTTCGGCAGCGGCGGGCCGTGGGTGAACCGTCCCGCCTATGACACCATCGGCCAGAGCATCGGCGGCATCTACTCGATCATGAACGATGCCCATCACCTGCGCCTCACCGGCACCTGCATCGCCGACCTGATCACCGGCATCAGCAGCGCCATGGGCATCCTGGCGGCGCTGCTGGGCCGCGAACGCAGTCCGGACCGTACCGGTGCGCTGATGGAGACCTCGCTGCTCGAGGCCATGTCTACGCTCACGATCGATGCCGTGACCCAGGCCTTCGAGACCGGCGAGGATCCGGTGCGCAATTCGCGCCACCCGCAGGCGCAGAACTTCTGTCTCGAAACGGCGGACGGCGGCGGCATCACGATGCATCTTTCGGTGTCGCAGAAGTTCTGGGCGGCGCTGGCCCGCGTCATCGGCCGCGAAGACCTGATCGACGATGCGCGCTTTCGCACTTACGACGACCGGCGCGTGCCCGAACATTACGAGGAGATGGTGCGCATCATGGAGGCGGCATTCGCCAAGCGTCCCCGCGGCGAGTGGGAGAAGCTGCTGACGGAGGCGGACGTTCCTTTCGCACCGGTGCTCACGATGCACGAGGTGGTTGCGCATGAGCAGACGCGCTGGCTGGAGTTGACAGGCCCGAGCGTGGGCGAGCTGCCGATGGTGCGGCCGCCGTGGCGATTCGACGGCATGCGGCCACCGCGCAGCGACCAACCGGCGCATGTGGGCGAGCACACACGCGAGGTGTTGCGCGAGGTTTGTTCCGAGAGTGACCTGGAGGGAATGGCTGCCTCCGGCGACATCCTGATCGCCCCTGCGCGGGCCTAGCGCCATGGATCTCGGAATCGCCGGCCGGCGTGCCATCGTCATCGGCGGCAGCCAGGGCCTCGGCTATGCCGTCTGCGAGCGCCTCGCCGCAGAAGGCGCAGAGCTACTGCTGTTCGCCCGGGATGCGGCGAGACTGACCGACGCTTGCGCGCGGCTGCAGCGCGCGCATGGCGTGCGCGCCGATGCGTGCGCGGGTGATATCACCCGCGCCGAGGACATCGATCGCCTCGCAGTCCAGGCCGCCGAAAAGGGCGGTGCGCAGATCCTGGTGCTGAACACGCCGCGCCCGCCGAGCCCGATGCGCGATTTCCTGCAGGAGAACGATGACGCCCGCTGGGAGCAGGGCTACCAGCAGCAACTGCACGGCGCTCTGCTTGTGCTGCGCAAGCTGACGCCGCTTGTCGCTGCGGGCGGCTGCGGGCGCGTCGTCGCGATCACTTCCGCATCCGTCAAGCAGCCGATGCCGCGCCACGCGATCTCGACCATCTACCGCGCCGGCGTGCAGGCCGCCTTGAAGCACCTGGCGATGGAAGTCGCCGCCCAGGGCGTCACGGTGAACGCGGTCGCGCCCGCGACGGTCATCACGCCCACGTTCTCTACCTTCCACAACCTGGAGCAGCGCATCCAGGCCGTTCCCCTGAAGCGCGCCGGGAAGCCGGAGGAACTAGCGGCAACGGTGGCGTTCCTGGTTTCGGAGTATGCCGGTTTCATCACCGGGGAAACGATCCAGCTCGACGGGGGCCAGACCCTGGCACTGTGTTAACAAAGGAAGACAGAATGACAAACAGGAATACGGCAAAGGGCCCGCTGGCCGGGCTGAAGGTGGTGGAGGTGGGTGGTGTCGGACCCGGCCCCTTCTGCGCCATGCTGCTGGCGGACATGGGTGCGGAGGTGGTCCGCATCGACCGCAAGCACGCGTCGGAGAGCGGCCTGCCGGTGGACCGGCGCTTTGACGTGATGTTCCGGGGCCGGCGTTCGCTCGCCCTGGACCTGAAGAAGCCCGAGGCGGTGGACGCCGTCAAGCGCATGTTGCGCGGCGCCGATGTGCTGATCGAAGGCTTCCGCCCCGGTGTGATGGAGCGGCTCGGGCTGGGCCCCGAGGTCTGCCTGGAACTCAATCCCAGGCTGATCTACGGCCGCATGACGGGCTGGGGCCAGACCGGGCCGCTGGCGCGCGAGGCCGGCCACGACATCAACTACATCGCACTCAGCGGCGTGCTGCATGCCATCGGGCGAAAGGGCGGGCCGCCGGAAATCCCGCTGAATCTGATCGGCGACTTCGGCGGCGGCGCCATGTACCTGGCCTTCGGCATCATGTGCGCCTTGCACGAGGCGAAATCTTCCGGGCGTGGCCAGGTGGTGGATGCCGCGATGGTGGACGGTTCCACCTCGCTGATGGCCATGGTCTACGGCCTGTTCGCCGCGGGCTACTGGAAGGATGAACGTGGCTCGAACCGGCTCGATTCCGGCGCTCCCTGGTACGACGTGTACGAGACCAAGGATGGCCGTTACGTGGCGGTTGGCTGTACCGAGGCCAGCTTCTTTCGCAACACCTTGCGGCTGCTCGGTCTGCGCGAGGAAGATTTCGGCGGACAGCATGACCGCGATGGATGGCCGAAGATGAAGGAGGCCTTCGCACGCGTTTTCCGCAGCCGTACGCGCGACGAGTGGTGTGCAGTCTTCGAGGGCACCGAGACATGCTTCTCCCCGGTCCTGTCATTGGCCGAGGCGCCGCACCACCCCCACCAGGTGGCCCGCGGCAACTTCGTCGAATGCTCCGGGGTGGTGCAGCCGGCGCCGGCCCCGCGCTTCAGTCGCAGCCGGCCGGCGGTGCAGGGGCCACCGCCTCAAGCAGGGGAGCACACGATGGAAGTGCTGAAAGACTGGGGCTTCGGCCCCGAAGATGTCGCGCTGCTGCAGGGGTCCGGCGCAATTTGAGCTTCGGCGCGAGATATTTTGGATGGCATCATTTCATGGAAATGGATGGCGATGACACTCTTTCATTTGAATAAGCTGCTCGCGGGACTGCTCGTCGTAATTGCCACAGCCGCTAACGCCTACCCGACCAAGCCGATCAAGGTCATCGTGCCCTTCAGTGCTGGTACGGTCACGGATTTGCTGGCCCGCGAACTCAGCCAGTCGTTGGCGGTGGTGATGAAGCAGCCCGTGGTGGTTGACAACCGCACCGGCGCCGAAGGCAGTATCGGCGCCCAGGCCGTCCTGAACTCGGAGCCCGACGGACACACGATCATGTTCTCTAGCTTCTCGATCTCGGTGCTCGACCCGTTCGTGAAGAAGACGATGCCGTATGACCCGGTCAAGGACAGTCTTTTCCAAATGAGGTTTGAGCCTGGAGCGGCGTGAGATCGGCGAGGCGAAGCGAGTCGATCAGTTGTTGATGGCTGCCAGTGTAGAACGGGAGGGGGTTGGGCTTCCTCTGGGACTTCACGCCGGTGTGTGGTGTTGCTAAGATTGACAACATCCTCAACTTCTCCACGTCGCTCCCACACAAGACGGTCGCGGAATTCCTTGCCGACGCGAAGAAGCAGCCCGGCAAGTTCACCTTCGGCTATTCGAGCGCCACCACCCGACTGGCGGGCGAGCTGTTCCAGCAGTCTGCGGGCATCAAACTGACAGGTGTTCCCTATCGGGCCACCGTGGCCGGACTGACCGATGTGGCCAGTGGGCAGGTCGACCTGTTCTTCATCGATCAGACCTCGGCGAAATCCTTCTACGACACCGGCAAGGTCAAGCCGATGGTCGTCGCAGGCACGCAGCGCCTCAAGAGCCTGCCCCAAGTGCCTTCCGCCAGCGAGGTCGGTGTTCCAGGCTATGCGATCGAGCCCTGGTTCGCCGTTTATGTATCGGCTAAGACGCCGGCTGCCACCGTCGCCGAGTTGGCCGGCGCTTTGAAGCAATCGATGAAGACGCCCGCCATGTCTGCCCTGCTGGAAAAGATCGGTTTGCAGGGGTTCTCTGTGTGTGGCGATGAGCTCGGAAAGCACATGCACCAGGACATCCGGCGCATGGGTCAGGTCGTCAAGGAAGCCGGGATCGAGAAGCAATAGGAGTTCACGTGTACAAATTTGATGGAAAGACCGTGCTTGTCACGGGCGCGGGCAGCGGCATGGGGGCGGCGTGCCTGCAGCGGCTCTACGACGAAGGTGCCACCGTGGTGGCCATGGACATCCGCATCGACGATCTCGAGAAGGCCGTTCAACGTCTTGCCGATCCCTCTCGGGTTCAGGTTGTCGAAGTCGATATTGCCAACCACGCGCAAGTCGCAGCTGTGGTGTCCAGCGTGGCCGAACGGGCTCCTCACCTGTGGGGACTGGTGAATTGCGCCGGGGTGCGCGGAATCGGCACGCTGATGGACTGGACGCCGGAAGAGTGGCACCGCGTGATTTCGATCAATCTGGATGGCACTTTCAATATCTGCCAAGCATTCGCCCGCGCTTTGATGAAGGCAAACGCTCCTGGGGCCATCGTGAACATCTCCTCGACTGCGGGAATCAGGGCGGTGCCCAACCGGCTGGCCTACGTGGCGGCGAAGATGGGCGTCTCCGGCATCACGCAGGCCATGGCGCTTGAACTCGGCCCGGCGGGCATTCGGGTGAACGCCGTATGCCCGGGACTCATTCGCACGCCGATGATCACTAACACGCTGGCAGATCCGGAGAACGTCGAGCGCATCGAGGCGGCGTATCCTTTGCGGCGCGTCGGTGAACCGGAAGAGGTGGCAGCGGTGGTGGCCTTCCTGCTGTCGAACGAGGCCAGCTTCGTCACGGGGGCGATCCTTCCGGTGGACGGGGGAAACACCGCGGGCAAACCGTCGCATTGAGGCTGGCCACCCCCATTGCGTACGGGCAATTTGCGCGATCGGATTGCGATTGCAAGCGGCCTGCCTGATCAACGGCGTCGAAGCAGTGCGGTGAGCTCGCCGATGGGCGTGGCGGGGTCCAGTCGGTCGATCAGCTCGAACAGCCTGCGCGCCTGCTGCTGCCCGATTACCTCATGGGTCAGCTCCTCGAGCTTGGCCTGGTGCTCCTCGGGTGTGAAAGGGGCAGTCGGCATGCCCTTGGCGCGGTCGCGGAAGATGTGCTCGCGCGTGCCGTCCTGGTAGTGGATGACCACATCGGCGACGAAGTTGCGCGGATAGCGCTCGTCCAGATCCGGCGAGCGCTGCAGCCGGATGCGGCGCGCGAACTGCACCACGTCGGAGTCCTCGGACAGCGGTAGACAGCCCTCCAGGAAGGCGCGGTGCGTGGCGAAGCCGTTGCCTTTGCCCAGGGCCGCCAGCGCCATCTGCAAGGGCAACCCGAACTGCAGCTCCTCGATATTGCGCGGCCCATGCTGGTGTGCATGGGTGTTGCCGGCCAGGTTCGCTGTCATGGCCTGGATGTTGGCGTCCACGCCAACGATGTCGGCGGCGCGTCCTTGCATGCTCGTCATCGCATCGATGTAGGCATGGTGGGCGCCGCAGCAGCAGTAGGCCTTGAACCATGTATCGCGGACGCGCAGCGGTTGTACCTGCCTGAAGACGTCGGCAGCGTCGGACTCGCCTGCGCGACGAATGAAGGTGCGAAAGAATCCCTTATCGCCGCCGAGATAGCGCAAGGGGCCGGTGATGCCGGCACGGGCGAGTTCCACGGACTCGATGCCGTTGCGCACCGCGATGCCTGCGTGCACCCGCTTGATGGAGCCACCGCTGGAGGTGTATTCCGTGGTGCCCGAGGCGTGGCTCAGGGCGATCGCGAGGGCATGCTGCACACGCTCAGCATCGAGTTGGTGCAGCTTAGCGGCCACTGCTGCGGCGCCGAAGTTCGCGAGCACGGCATGCGGATGCCAGCCCTGGTTCACCAGATCGGGAGAGACCAGGCGGCCGACGCGGACGTAGACCTCGTAGCCGGCAACCATTGCTTCCACCACCTGGCCCAGCGTCGCGCCGAGTTCCTCACCCACCGCGAGCGCGGTGGGGACCACACAGCAGCCTGGATGGCCGTTGCCCGCGACATCGTCATATTCGAAGCCGTGGCCGTAGGTTGCGTTGATGTAGCCGGCATCTGCCGCGTCGACCGTGGCGGCTTCGCCGACCATGGTAGAGGCACCGGGCCGCGGCTTGCGCAGGAAGCGGCGCACCTCTCGCGACCAGGGCAGGTTCGCCGAGCCGATCTGGAGGGCGAGCTGATCCTTCAGCAGTGTCTTGACGGCTGGAAGGGAGCTCCCATCAATGTCCTCGAACGCGAAGGCGACTAGGAAGCGGGCGACGGCGGCTTCCAGTTCCGCGTTGTCTTTTGTGGAGGGTTCGGACTTCATTGCGGCATTGCGCATGGACATGCGGAGAGGGACATCCGGGTGACAGTGAATTGACTTTGATAAACGATAATACATAATGCATTTATTATCAAGCGACATGTGCAACCAGCGCATGCCGTCACCCATTCCACTGGAGGCACCCATGTTCAAGAAGGCATCCGCCTGCGTGCTGCTCGCTGTCGCGAGTGTCAGCCATGCATTCCCCGACCGAGTGATCACCATTCAGGTGCCGTTCAGTCCAGGAACCACCACTGACGTGAACGCGCGCGAATTCGCCCAGGTCCTCTCCGGCATCGTCAAACAACCCGTCGTAGTCGACAACAAGGTGGGTGCCGAAGGGCAGATCGGCGCCATGGCAGTGCTCAATGCCGCGGCGGACGGACACACGGTCATGTTCACCAGCAATTCACTCACGGTGCTGGATCCCCTGATGAAGAAGAGCCAGCCTTATGACGCCCTGAAGGACTTCGTACCGATCTGCGCCTTTGCGAGCACCAGCAACGTGATGAACGTTACCGGATCAAGCCAGTTCAAGACGACCGCCGACGTCGTTTCCGCGGCCAAGGCGCAGCCGGGCAAGATCACCTTTGGGTATGCCAGCGCCGCTCAGCGGTTGGCCGGCGAGTTGTTCCAGCAGGCCGCTGGCGTCAAGCTGACGGCCGTGCCCTACCGATCCAGTGTGACGGCGCTGACCGAAGTGGCAGGTGGCCAAGTCGACCTGATCTTCATCGATCACGTCTCTGCCATGTCCTATTACCAGGGCGGCAAGATCCGGCCTCTCACGGTTGCGGGAGCTCAGCGCTATAAGGCCATTGCCGACGTCCCTGCCGCAAGCGAGGCGGGTGTGCCGGGCTACAACATCCATCCGTGGTTCGGTTTCTACGCGTCCGCCAAGACGCCGCCGGCGATCCTGGCACAGATGCGCGAAGCCTTTGGACGCGCAGTCAGTTCGCCCGCGACGGCAGGGAACATGGATAAGCGCGATTTGCAAGTGCTCCCGTTGTGCGGCGACGCGCAGGCCAAGCACTTGGCGGAGGACGTGAAGCTGACGCGCAAGGTGCTCAGCAAGGCCGGCATCGAGCCGCAGTGACGATGCGCGGGCTACTTGCGGCCATTGGCCATGAAAGTGGTTTCTTTGAAGGTCAAATAACGCACAATGTATTAAACATTGTCAATGAAGCTTGCAGCGTGAAGGGGTGAAGAGCAAGGCTACGAAATGAATGATGATGGAACTCGTGACCGGATCGCGATCCGAGACGTGATGGGTCGCTACGCGCGCGCCATCGACAGAGGGCAGTTCGCGTTGCTCCGAACCGTGTTCCATGCGGATGGGTACGACGACCACGGACCCTACAAAGGCGGCGTCGACGGCTTCATTCAATGGCTGCAGGAACGCTTCACCGACGAGGCGCCGATGCAGCATTTCCTCGGCAATTCGCTCATCGAGTTCGCTAACCCTGACCTCGCGTTGGCCGAGACCTACTATGTTGCGGCCCGACCACCTAAGGGCGGCGAGGTGAGGCAGGGCGGGCAGGGCTCCGGACTGTACGTGCTCTCGTGGGGCCGCTACGTAGATCGCTTCGAGCGCCGAGATAGCGAATGGCGGGTGGCCTACCGTCGCACGGTCGTTGACCTGCGGCTGCAGGCTGTCGTCAACGTGTTGCCCGGATCGGATGCGTCCAACTGGGGCCGGCGCGACGCCCAGGATCCGCTGAGCATTGCGCGCGCCGAAATCTTCGGCCGCGACTGAGAACCCTCACGCCGCGGGCGCTCAGAGGGAGCGCGCGGTCCGCAAACAAGCTGAGGAGACATGCGATATAATCGATAATATCATATCCGAGAGCCTCTCATGACATTCGAAAGTCACTCCCGTCCAACAGACGGAGCGCAACAGCAGCAGTTGTCCGGCACAGTCGCGTCGTATCTGCGTGAGAAAATCATCTCCGGCCAACTGAAACCTGGTGACTTTCTGCGCATTGACGCTATCTCCACGGAACTGGATATCAGTACAACGCCTGTCAGGGAAGGCTTGTTGCTACTGCAGAGTGAGTCATTTGTGCGATTGTTGCCACGCCGAGGGTTCGTGGTCAACAGCTTCAATAAAGAGGATCTGCGTGATATTTTCTGGGCCCAGGCCATTGTGGGCGCGGAACTGGCCGCCCGGGCGACCTTGAGGATGTCCGAGGAGGATCTGGAAAAGCTCCAAGAACTGGATGCCCAGCACGAGAATGCATTCAAATTAGGTGATCCAGACCATATTCAACTCGGCTACGAGTTTCACCGCTTCATCAACCTGATGGCGAAATCGCCTCGCTTGGCGCTCTTGATGGGTAATCTGACCAAGCAACTGCCCATCAGGTTTTACGCCGAGATTGAAGGACAGGTTGCGGATACGCTGAAATATCATCCGATCATTCTGGATGCCATGCGGATGAAGGATGGCGATGCGGTCCGTTCACTGATGTTCCGCCACATCATGAGTGGTGCGGAGAAACTGATCGATTCCCTCGAGCGCGCCGGTGCGTGGGAAGCTGCGGCGGATTTGTCAGAAATTCAGCAAGAGCCGCAGGTTGAGGAGCGGCCGGCCGTGAAGCGACGCAAGGTACGAGCCTGATGCACCGAAGGCCGCCCGCTACCGGGCGTTTCACGGTTATCTGTGGGATGGCCTGGGCAACCCAGCTTTTGTTGACCAGGCCCCGGTATCGCCGGATCTCCATGGCAAGCACCAGTGCCGACGTGATTTGGCAGCGACTGGTGCGATAGAGAGCTCACTGCAGAACGATGTTTTGTTCTGCACCTACGCGCTTGAAGACGGTATAGCTGTCCCGGATTCGCTTGGCGGACTGCTCGGGCGTTTCATTGACGGCGGTAAAGCCATCAGCTTCCAGGAGTTCTTGCATCTCTTTGGAGGCAGAAATCTCATTGACTTCCTTGTTGATGCGTTTGATCAACGCAGCAGGAGTGCCTGCAGGGGCGAGCAGTACGTTGTAGAGCGTCGCCGAGTAACCGGGCACAGCCGAGGCCATGGTTGGAAGGTTTGGGAAGGCGGCACTGGGAGTAGCCGAGGCAACCGCGATTGCACGCAGTTGACCTGCGCGGAGCTGGCCGGCGATGGAAGTCCTTGCCGCAAATATCACGTCCAGCACGCCCCCGATCGTGTCTGTGACTGCTGGTGCCGCGCCCTTGTATGGGATATGCCTGATCTGTATCTTGGCTTGGTTATTCAGCATTTCCGCTGCCACATGGGCGATGGTGCCGATACCACCCGTGCCGTGCGAAAGTGCGTCGGGCTTGGCTCGTGCCGCAGCCACCAGGTCTTGCGGAGACGTGATGCTGGAACTGACTGGCACAGCGACAAGCAGCGGCCCTTCGCCTGTGACCGCCACGGGCGTCAGGTCGGTGAGCAGGTTGAAGGATGCATTGCCCATGAGCGCGGCGGCGCTGACGAGGCTGACCGATCCGAAAACAAGCTGAGAGCCATCCTTGGGGCCTTTGACCACGGTGCTCGTTCCGATCATTCCGGACGCGCCGGGTCGGTTCTCGACGATCACGGTCGTGTTCAGACGGGGCCCAAGAGCGTTGGCCAGGCGACGTGCCAGGATGTCAGTGCCAGCCCCTGGGGAGAAGGGAACCACGATGCGGATCATGGGCGGCATAGGGGATTGGCCATGGACCTGGGCATGGGCCAGCGAGGCAGTGGCGAGCGCTCCTATGGTTGCGACAACGGTGGAAAGAAGTTTGAACATGGGCTGGCTGTCTCCGAAAAATACTAGGGCTAGTGAAAGACTGGGGAGGGAGGAAGGTTGCAAATAGCGCTACTGCTTGAAGCCGGTGGACCGGACCACCTCACCCCAACGCTTAATGTCTTCGTTGAGCAGTTGCGTGAATGCTGCGCGGCTGGTGCCGGTCACCCGCAGTCCGGCGCCTTCCAGCTTGGACCGTGTGTCGGGATCCTGTGTGGCCTTGACGATTTCGGCGTTCAGTTTGTCGATCACCTGCGGCGGCGTACCGGCTGGCGCGAAAACTCCGTACCACGAGGTGAAAAGCAGGCCGGGATAGCCCACTTCCGTTGAGGTGGGGGTGTCCGGGAACATGGCGGAGCGGGTCGGACTCGTGGTTATCAGCGCCTTGACCTTCCCTGCCTTCACCAGCGAAGCAGCGGCTGCATAAGAGAAGAACTGTGCCTGGATGTCGCCAGAAAGCAGTGCGGCGACTTGATCCCCCGTGGAGCGGAAATGCACAGGCTCCACCTGAGTGCCAACTGCATCGGCGAGCAAATAGGCGCCAAAGTGCCCCACGGTGCCTGGCCCGGGTGTGCCAAAAAACAGGCGCGATTGCTTCTTGGCCCAGGCTGCGAACTCCTGCATGGAGCCTGATGGAACACGCTGTGGATTGGTCACCAGCACGAGGTCGGTGCCCACAACTTGTGATACTGGAACAAAGTCCTTCTCGACACTGTAGGGAACCTTGTTGATGGCTGGCAGGATGGCCATCTGAGGCATTGCCGCGAGCATCAATGTGTGACCGTCCGGGGGCGAGCGCATGACCTCCTGCGCTGCAAGCACGCCTCCGGCGCCGGGCTTGTTTTCCACGATGACGCCTCCCTTGAAGCTGTGCTGCAACTGATTGGCCAGCAATCGGGCCACCACATCCGCACCACTGGCGGGCGCATAGCCGACCAGCAGACGCAGTGGCCTGTTGGTGGAAGTGGGATCTGAAGCATTGGCCGCAAGAGGGCTTGCAGCGAGAAGTGCAGCCAAGCTCAAGTGCAGGCGCATCCGAAACGGCATAGACATCTGTCTTGTCTCCTGAAATTATTTATGTATGATGCATTATATATTTTAAAGAAAGGTGGTCCAGATGAAATTTGAAGGACAAGTGGTGATCGTCACGGGCGCGGCGCGAGGGATCGGGCTGGCTGCGGCTCAGTTGTTTGCACGTGAAGGGGCTCATGTGGTCGTGAACGACCTCGAGCAAGGCGCTGTCGATATCGCGGTCGAGCAACTGCGCCAGGATGGCGGATCGGCAGAGGGCCTGGCAGCCGATGCGGGAGATGAATCGGCTGTGCGCAACGCGGTGGCAGGAGTCAAGGCCGCGCATGGGCGTATCGATGTGCTGGTGAATAACGCCGGCATCATGGTGCGCACAAAAACGGAGGAATTATCGTCGGCTGCCTGGCGGCGCGGCATGGCCGTGAACCTGGATGCTGTCTTCCATTGGTCGCAGGCCGTCGCCACCATGGCCATGATCCCGCACCGCGGCGGAGCCATCGTCAACGTGGCTTCGCTGGCTGGTCTGGTTGCGATTCCCAACGCAGCGGCCTACGTCGCATCCAAGCATGGCGTGGTGGGGCTGACCAAGGCGCTCGCCATCGACTGGGGGCGATACGGTATCCGGGTGAACGCGCTTTGCCCTGGGATGACGTGGACCGATCTATCGAAGAAGGATCAGGTGGGCAATCCTCAGATGTTCGTGGAGCGCGAGCGCCGTATTCCTCTCGGATATGCGGCCCAGCCCGCAGAGCAGGCCGAGGCCATTGTGTTTCTGGCATCTTCCGGCGCTTCTGCCGTGAGCGGGCTCATCATGAATGTCGATGGAGGCCAGCTCGCGATGTCATCGGGGTCTTCTCTGTCTCCCCTTTGAGTCGGGGCTTCAGTCCGGCCAGTGTCTGCAGGATATCGGCAGGCCTGAGATTTGGTTATCCAAGCCTGGCGAGTGGAATAAAAAAAATGGGCATGTTTTCACATGCCCTAATCCTTGGAGTAAATAGGTTAGCGATTCAGGCTAGTGCAGTGTTTGACGCTATCTGAAAAATAAAATCGCGTCTTTTCGGCCTGGGCGGCGTTGCAAGCCTTGCTGGCCGCGCCGAGCCAGAGGCTCGTCCCTTGGCCAGGCACGAACAGCCCGCAGGGCTGTTCGCGTTCGGGCTCAGCCTCGCGATAGCTAAGGCTATCGCTGCGGTTTGCGCCTTGCCCAGACCAAAAATCTATCTGTTATCTTTGTTCCATCAAGCATCAAGCATCAAGCATCAAGCATCAAGCATCAAGCATCAAGCATCAAACACTGCACTAGAAGGTATGAGTTATGCCAACACCGAACTGATTTTGCTTGTCGGTACTCGATGTCGTGCTATACATGCCGGCCTTTCCACCATTCTTGACGGTTTGATGTGAATAGAGCGCATACAGTTGAGTGCGTTTGCTAAGTAAGTAATTGGCTGCCAAGTTGAATTGGCGCACATCCTGATTCAAGGCGGTCTTATCGTTCAGGTATTGGAATCCGCCGCCAAGCACCCATGATGTGCCGTTCAGTGGGACGCGAGCCAGCAAAGAAAGCACATCGGCATCATTGCCGCGCACATTGAGTGCATTCTTTTGCCGCGTATAGAAGGCGCCATAGCGAGCGCCGTTGACGAGATAGGCACCGCCCACGCCGAGGATTTTATCCTTGTCCTTGCCTGCTGCGCAGCCCCCTGCCTCGGCGCAATTGCGTTCGTGGTACACCAAGCCCGCCTCTATGTTCTTGCTGGCATAGCTGCCGCCCAGCGACAGGATGCGACCGGCCGAGGAGGCACCGGCGACTTCGCCGAAAGCCGTCATAGCATGGATCTTGAAGCCGGACATGCTGGGCGTCTGGTATTTGATGGCGTTGTCCACGCGCGTGCCGCCGATCATATTGTTGAAGCGGGCCGCAGAAGAGCCGGCGCCAACGCCTGCACCATCCAGGGCCGATGTCGAATTGCCGAGCCATGATGCATTCAGGGAGGCGACGAACACGTCGTTGATGGTGGGCAGCATGCGGCCCATCTTCAGCTCGCCCAAATTGTCTGAACCCAAACCTACCCAGGACTGGCGGTTGAAGAATGGAGTGTTGGTCGCTCCTGTATCGGAACTGAGGCCTGCTTCCAAGTTGAAAATGGCCTTCAATCCGCCGCCAAGGTCTTCTGTGCCCCGAAATCCGAAACGCGAGGTCAACAAGTTCCCGCTGCGCAGCAGGTTCACATTGGAGCCGTTCACGTTATCGATGCGGGCGACGCCCGTATCAATGATGCCGTAGAGCGTGACGTTGCTCTGCGCCATTGCGGGGTAAACGGCGCAGCCCGCCATGGTGGCAATGGCCAAAGTAGCGATTTTCCTCATGAAACTAGGTCTCCTCAGTGATGTGTAAATGTCTTCTGCATGCCAGGTGCAGATTTCTTCGTGTTGCACTTTTTCTCGATGGGCTGGTCGGTAAACAAGGCATGCCTGTACCTCCGTGAATTGCGGATGGCATCTGTTGCCCTTGATCTCGGTTGCTTGAAGCACGACCTCTTGGCAGCTCACATGGACGACGTAGGGGTGCCGACCCGTGTTTCCTTACGCTTCCATCGATGATTGGCGCAACATGCATTATGTACAATGCATTATTTATCAAATACTAGGGTTATCCCTTGTTTTGGTTGCTGTATGGCGGTGCTGCCGTCAAACCGGGATGAGGTCATCAACCTGTGCGCGGGTTGACGCTGCTTTGGAGGTTGTATCTGTAGTGGCGGTACACAGGAGAGTTAGGCGGCAACACGCAGCGATCTCGGTGTTTTCCCTGGTAGCGATAGGCAACTTTTATTTCGACTGCAAATTATGCATGATGCATAATTTACGAGAACCACAAGATGGTCTTGCCAGAGGCCTCACCCTTCCTTGCGGAGTGCTGGCGAGAGAGCCCCGCGAAATTTGGAGACATACCTATGACCAGCAGGTTGCGCGTCTGGGCGATCGCTGCCCTTTTCCTATCCGGCGTGGGCGCGGCTCGGGCATTTCCGGATAGACCCGTAACAATGATCGTCCCATTCGGCGCTGCAACGGCGGTTGACCTGCATGCCCGAGACTTCGCTCAGGCGCTTGGCAGCGTGATCAGCCAACCGGTAATCGTTGATAACCGTGCGGGCGCGGAGGGTGCTATCGGTGCCATGGCGGTGCTCAATGCCAGGGCGGATGGCCACACCATCATGTTCACCAGCAGCTCTATTCCCGTGCTCGATCCGGTCATGAAGAAGTCCATGCAGTTCGATCCAATCAAGGACTTTGCGCCGATCTGCACCGTTGGAAGCACGAGCAATGTGATCAACATCACTGGCGTCAACCCGATCAAGACGGCGGCGGAACTCATTGCTGCGGCAAAGGCACAGCCGGGCAAGCTGACCTTTGCCTATTCCTCGGCTTCCACCCGCTTGGCTGGTGAACTGTTTCAGCAGGCGGCCGGCGTGAAGTTCACCAGCGTCCCCTACAAGGCCTCATCCAATGGCCTGGCCGACGTGGCGAGCGGCCAGGTTGATTTGTTCTTCATTGACGATATATCGGCCTCTCCCTTCTACCAGAACGGCAGGTTGCGTCCTTTGGCTGTTGCGGGATCGGATCGGATTCGCGCCTTGCCCAATACGCCTTCCGCCACGGAGATTGGCGTGCCGGCCTACAAGATTCACCCATGGTTCGGTGTCTATGTCTCGGCCAAGACGGCTCCCGATGTTGTTCATCAACTGCGCGACATCATGGCGAAGGCAATGAAGAGTCCCATCGCGAAGTCGAATCTGGAAAAGCGTGGCTTGAGTGCCATGCAGGTGTGCGGAGAGGCCATGACCAAGCTGCAGATGGATGAGATCGAACTGTGGCGCGACGTGACCAAGAAGGCCGGAATAGAGCCTCAATGAACTGCTTGGGGTGATCAGCAAACCGGCGTACCAAGCCACCTTCACCCACTATCACGCACATTCATTTCTTCCTCCCATTGATGCAGCCCTGCCCAGCATGGCTCGCTTCGACGCCATCCTGTCGCCCGGCCATAGAGGATGTGCTGGCGCGCCAAGTAATAACTACCGAAGGAGATGAACTGTAATGAAGACACGCAGATTGCTTGAAGTCCTCGTTGGGGCATCGGTATTGATCCTGACGCTGCCTGTAGCCATGGCGCAGCAGACGTCGTTGCCGGCGATGATTCGCATCATTGTTCCCGCAACACCCGGCTCTAGTACGGATGCTTATGCCCGCGCAGTTGCCGTGCAATTGGGTGAGCGTACGGGCAGCAGCGTCATTGTCGAGAACAAGCCTGGAGCATCCACTATGCTGGGCTCGGCGGCTGTGGCCAAAGGACCCAAGGATGGCTCCATGCTGCTGGTCAACTCAACGTCGCTGGTTTCGACAGGCGCCTCCATGAAGGAGCCCCCCCTGGATGTGGTGAAAGACCTTGTGCCGGTAGCAATACTGGAACAGAACCCCCTGGTGGTGGCCGTATCGACGAAAAGTGGCATCCGTACTCCGGCGGAGCTCGTGGCGGCAGCCCGAGCGACGCCGGACACCCTGACCCATGGCACGACGGGCATAGGTTCTATCGCCCACATTGCCCAGGAGCAATTCGACGATGCGGCCAAGATCCGGATCAAGCATGTACCCTATCGCGGCGCGTCTTTAGCGGTCATGGATATGGCTGGAGGCGTGATTGATATGGTCATCGCCACCCATACGACCGTGGCACCGGGCGTCAAAACTGGCCGAGCCCGGCTGATTGGCATTACTTCGCTGGCGCCAAACACTGCCTTTTCGGGGGTGCCAACCATGGCTTCGGTGGCTCCAGGATTTTCCTTGGACCTTTGGCTTGGCGTGTTTGCCCCAACCGGCACGCCGTCTCCGGTCGTCAATCGCCTTAATCGTGAAATCAACGAGATCGCGCGCAGTGACAAACTGCGCGAGATGATGGCCTCAGATGGAGGCGAGCCCGTAACGCTCGCGCCGGAGCAGATTGCACCGCGAATCAAGGAGTCCTTCGCAACCTTCCGGAAGCTAGCAGCGGAAAAAAATTTCGTTGCCGAGTGATAGCCAATTCGAGGCGTGCAGCATCGCGATTACTTGAGCCGGTTCGCCTTGATTGCCGAGCCGAGGATGGCGGCCCGTGAAGGCTCTGGAGGTGCGGCATTCAGCGGGTGGGTGAAGTCATCCCAAAGCGCAGATTGAGCAGCAACCCGAAATATGTGCTGCCCTGAGGGCGCATTTAATGTGACGCGAGCTTCATCACGGGGGCCGTTCTGTCGGTGGATGGCGGCAATACCGCAGGCAAACCTTCCCACTGAGGGCCTGACTGACCACTTGCCGCGCCGACGTCAAGAGAGCGGCGGGATGGTCACTACCCCGCGAACCCCGCCGGTAGGGCGTTCACCCGCTGGGCCAGCGTGGTAGCGAAGTTGGCGGAAACCTGGGCGCTCCAGTCCAGCGTGTGCAGCCGGGTGTCGATCTTCCACTCGCCCTGCCGGCACACCCACCGGTCCAGGTAACGCAGGCTGCGCGCCGCCACCTGATCCCCGCTTGCCGAAGGGTTCACCAGGAAGGCGATCGCATGGGTCTCGGTGCGCGCGGTGTCGGCATCGAGCTGCTCGAAGTGGAGGTTGCCCACGAAATGGCTGGCGATCTTGCAGGCGCCCGATTCGAAGTGGTTGAACAGCGCGATCTGCGCCACCAGCGCGTCCGCGCCCTGGACGGCGGCGCGCCCGTGGTAATGCGCCCTCACGTCTTCGGTGAAACAGCTGCGCACCAGCGCCTTGTTGCCGGTATCGGCCGCATGGAAGTAGCGCATGGCGACGTCGTGGATCGCCGCCCGATCCGCCAGTGCCTGCAGGGTTCTGGAAGGGTCTGCCATCCGTGTCCCGCTCAGGCGCCGCGCCCGGGTTCTCGCGCCAGCCGCCCACGCCGGATGGCGTAGACCGGGTCGTCCCGGTCCTTGGAGCCATGGCGGAATTGGTCGGCCTCGCGCATCGCCTCCACCACCTCGTCGACCCGGTTCCAGTCATCGGCCACCACGCGCTCGGCGATGCGCCACTGGCCCTGGCGGCGGGTGAAGCGGTCGACGAAACGCAGCGCCCGCACCCGGGTGTAGGCGCGGCCCGCGCGCTGGAAGGAACGGTAAGCCAGGATGTAGGACTCGGCGAATGCCGCATCGCTCTCGACCTCGATGCGGACATTGCCCAGAAAATGCATGGCAGTGTCCGGACCGGGCCGCACCCGCTCCACGATCGTGGCCGCCGCGTCCCGCCCGTAAGCGTTCCAGGTGCCGTGGTCATCTACCGCGTCCTCGTGGTAGCAACTGGCGATCAGATCGGTGTCGCACCGGTCCACGCCGCGGCAGTAGCGCGTCAGCACCTCATGGATGTCGCGTTCATCCAGCATCCGGAGCAGGCGCTGCTGCGTCGCGGTGTCGAAGTTCATTGTCACTTCTCCGGATTCGCCCACACCAGGGACCGCATCACGGCGGCGAAGTCGGGCACCTTTTCAAGGTTCAGCAGCGTGTCGATCGCCCGATCCGCGGTGGCGGGCGTGACCAGACCTTCGGTGAAGCGGCGGAACTTGTCCGCCAACTCCGCGTCGCTCATGTAGGTGGCGGGGTCGGGCGAGGGCGTGCCCTTGGGGAACTGCCGCTCGCCGACGAATTCCTGGCCGCGGGCGCGGATCGTCACCCGCGAGGGGCGGCTCGAGGCGTTGTGCGCCATCGCGCCGACCGCGTCCGGGTGGATCTCCAGGCGCACCTTCTCGCGCAGCGCCATCACCGAGGGATCGAACACCACCTGCGGGTCCTGCCAGCGCGGGCCGGGGGCGATGCGGTGGGCCGCCACCGCCAGGCCATGGGCGAAGTTGAACTGCGCGTCCTGCACCATGTGGATGTCGCGGAAGGTAAAGCTGGGCAGCACATAGGCCCAGGCTTCGCCCCACGAGGTGATCGACTCGATCTCGTCCACCTTGATGTCATGCCGCTGCACCAGGTCGATCAGGATGTCCAGCGGCGCATGCATCACGCGGCAGTGCGGATAGGGCTTGAACAGCAGCCGGCTCGGGAACATCCAGTCGCTGCCCAGGCCCTGGACCAGGCCCTCGGACTGCCAGCGGCGGGTGCCGATGAACCGCGGGTAGCCGAACTCCACGTCGTTGAGCAGTTGCAGGTCGCCGCGGTGGCCCAGGCCGCCCATCTCCGCCGCGGTCAGCGCCGATTGGGCCAGTGCGCCGGCCATCAGGTACTTGATAGTCGAAGGCGGCGAGTGGCGCAGCCAGGCGCCGTGCGCGTTGACCGGGCTGATGGCCGCCGCGATGCCCAGCGAGTTGGCGATCTCGGAAGCCTGCTGGCCATGGAGCTTGGCCGCCGAGGCGGTGGCGCCGAAGATGGCGGCGCTGTAGCCCAGCACCGGGGCCGTGGTCGCCTTGCCATCCTGGTGGTCACGGGTCTGGTCCATGATCAGGCCGAAGCGCACAGACATCTCGTGCGACACCGCCACCGCGGCGATCAGATCCTGGCCGCTGCGGCCCCGCGATTCGGCGACCGCGAGGGCGCCTGGCAGCACATAGGGGCTGACATGGCCGGGGGGCATCACCGAGTCCGCGTCGAGGGTGTTGATCATCTCGCCGTTGGCGAAGGCCGCGCCGAAGATGGAGGAGCGCCGGCCGGTGCCGATCACCGAGGCCGGGCCGTCGGTACCGCCGATGCTCGCGCCGCAAGCGATGCCCTGCTTGGCCTTGGGCTGATCCTTGGCCGCCAAGGCGCAGCCGATGGCGTCAAGGATGTCGCGCTTGCATTCCGCCACTACCTGGGGTGGCAGGCTGCTGTAGGAGGTCTGGGTGGCGAAGGCCGCCAGTTGTTCAATCAAAGATGTCATGGCGCGGGATTCCTTTCATGCGACACGTTTGGGTGGGAAGGGGTGGCCAGCCGCGCGTGCAAGCCGCGGGCGAGTCCGAGCCCAAGCAGCAGCAGCCCCAGGCTGGCGAAACTGAAAATCCAGCCATGCCCCACCCAGGCCAGGAGGGTGGCGCCCAGGGCCACGCCCAGGCTCTGGCCGGTGAAGTTGCAGGCGGAAAACAGCGACACCGCCAGTCCGGTGGCGTCCGCACTCAACTGGGTGGCCTGCACCTGCAGCGTGTTGTGCAGGGTGAAGAAGCCGAAACCTGCCAGCAGGCAGCCCAGGACCGCGAAGCTCCAGTGCGGCATCAGTGCCAGCAACGCATAGGCCAGGGCCAGGATCAGGCCCGCGACGCGGGGCATGTTCGGTGCCCGCAGGCACCGCAGCATGCGCACCGCGCTGCGGCTGAACGCGAAGCCGCCGGCGCCGAACAGCGCGGTGATCGCTCCGCCCGCGAGAAGGGAAAGCCCGAGTTGCGCATGCAGCACCGTGGGCACGAAGGCCAGGCTGCCGATGGCCAGCACCGCCTCCAGGAAGCTGGCGGCCATGACCGCGAGCGACCAGCGATCGGACAGCAGCGCCTTCAGTTGCTGCCGGTAAGCGGGGCGCCGTGTCTGCGGCGGGGCATCGGGCGGTGGGCTACCGGCAGGACCGCGGACCGCAGTGGCCTCGGGTCCGGTGGCGTGCCCCGTCGCCGTCCGCGGGCGCAGCAGCAGTGCCAGGCAGATCGCCGCAAGGAGGGGGCGAGCACCATGAAGGCGCCGCGCCAGCTGAGGAACTCGGCCATCAGGCCACCCAGCAGGGGCCCCAACACCATGCCGCAGACGGTAAAGCTCGAGTAGCGCGCCAGAA
>NZ_ACQT01000008.1 GCF_000175235.1 Acidovorax delafieldii 2AN
GCTGCGGCTGTTGACGCCCAGCTGGGCAAAGATGGCGGCCACGTGCACACGCACCGTGTTCTCGCTCAGGCCCAGATTGCGGGCTATCACCTTGTTGGGCTTGCCGGTGCACAGCTGCAGCAGCACGTCCAACTGGCGCGCGGTGAGCGCTGGGGCCACCGGTGCGCGCAACGGGGGCGCGTTGCCACAATGGGCCGGAAAGCAGGGATCGCCAGCCAGGGCGCAGGTGATGGCGTCCAGGATGTCTTCCGCGCTGGCCGACTTGGGCAGAAAGCCGTCGGCCCCGCGCACGCGCGCCTCATGGATGGCATCGGGCGCCACGCTCGCGGACACGAGGACGATGCGCGCCCGTGGGCAGGCCTGCCGCAGCAGCCGCAGTCCGTCCAGTCCACTCATGCCGGGCATCTGGATGTCCAGCAGCACCAGGTCGGCCGCATCCAGCTTCAGCCCGCAGGCCTCGGCCACGGTGCCTGCCTCGTGGATCGTCTGCACTGCCGGGTGGTCCTGCACGATGAGGCGCAATCCCGTGCGAAAAAGGGCGTGGTCGTCAACAAGCAGCAGGCAGGCGGGCATGCTCCGAGTATTACCCACAACACCCAAATGGTGGCTAGTCCTTTTGTGCGATGGACGCACGGGCGCGCGCTTCCTAGACTTTGATCCGCTTTGCAAGTGCTTTTTGAGCTATCGCAACGCGCTTCTCGCCCTGTCTTGACCCTTCGCAATGAGGCTTTCCATGAGTGCCGTTCTCTCTTCTGCCGCCGGCTTTCCCGAATCCCGTCAACGCACGACCGAGCAGATTTCCGGCGCGCGCGAGGCGGGCGCCGGCCTTGGGGGCAACACGGTGGCGCATCTCGTACAGCAAAATTGTGCCTCCATGCCCACGCCTGCCGGCGTGGTAATCGAACACCTCGATGCCCAGGCGGGCCTGTGGCAGTTTTCGGTAGACGACGGGCTGACCTGGCGCGCCGTGCGCACGGACCTCATCAACCGCCCCGGCTGCATGGGCCTTGCACTCGACCGCGCGGCACGCCTGCGTGTGCTGCCCCTGGGCTCCAACCGCGACGGCGCGCGCGTGGTGTTCCACTGCGTGCAGCGCAGCCACGGCCCGGGCAATGGCAGCTACCGGGCCTATGCGCCCGATGAGCGCGAAGACGCATCGCACAGCATCGCTCTGGTGCTGAGTCTGGGCGCGATCAATGGTGTTCCCCCTGCCGTGAAGGTGCCGCGCCCGCGCAACAAACGCGCGCGGGCACAGGGCGCCGCTGCGGCCTTGGGTGGCGCATTGGCGATGGCCTGAAGGCCCTTGCATGGGCCCCGCGAAGGGCCCCGGAGTAACCAGCGGCGCGGGGTGCAAAAGCGTTTGCGGCGACAATGCCGGTCCTTTCGTTTTTTCTTCCCTGTTTTCGTTCGGTTTTTCCATGTCCAGTATCCAGGTTCGTCCCGCCACGCTTCGCGATGCCAAAGCCATTGCCCAGATCCACACTGTTGCCGCCCAAGAGGCCTACAAAGGGCTGGTGCCAGACGAGCAGTTGAAATCCATGTCGGTCGAAAAACGCCAGGCCTACTGGCGCGAGGCCATTGAATATTGCGAGCCTCAGGTGCAGGTGGCCATTGACGGCGAGAAGATCGTCGGTTTCGTGGGCTACGACCGCTCGCGCGATGAAAAATCCCGCCCCACCACCGGTGAGATCTGGGCCATCTACGCTGCCCCCACCCACTGGAACCAGGGCGTGGGCCTGGCCCTGTGGGACGCCGCGCGCGATGGCCTGCACGAAGAAGGCTGCACCAACGTCACCGCGTGGGTGCCGCTGCGCAACGAGCGCGCGCTGCGTTTCCACGAGCTTGCCGGCTTCAAGCGCGAGCTCTCCACCGCCAAGACCGCTGTCATCGGTGGTGTGAAGATCGAGGAAGTGCGCCTCAAGCGCCCCATCAACTAAGACCCCTTGCATGATCTCCTGGAGCGACTCGGGTCAGACCCACGAAGCCCGCTGGCGCTCTGAAAGCGGGGCTGCCGCGCCGCGCCGTGTGGTGGTGGCCGACGACACGCTGCCCGCCGACACGGCCTATCGGCTGGCCTGTGAAGGCACGGGCCTGCTCTGGCAGGGCGACTTCCAGAACGCCCGCATGCTGCTGCAGGCCCTCATGCGCCGTGCCGACCGCAAGCCCCGCAAGGTGGCGGCGCGGGCGGCAGAAAAAATCGCTGCGGCCACGCCCGCCGAGGCGTTTCATCTGCACCGCCAGGCACAGGCGCAGCGCGCCCGCGTGCTGTCGGCCCTGTTGATTCCACTCGAGGCCGACTACCGCATTGCACTGCGCCGCGCGCCCGATCTGCGCCAGGCCTGCGAGGAAGCATGGGGCCCGCCCCCGGGCGAGCGGATGGTGGCGTCGCTGCGCGAGTTGCTCGGCCTGGTGGGCGCGCATGAATGGCGCAAGAAGGGCGTTGAGGTGCCGGCGCTCGGGCCGCCCCCGAACAACCGCATCCATCCGCATTACGGCGTCTTTTCGCCGGTGCGCGGCGAGTATGTGGACCTTGTGGCCGCAGCACCCTTGCCTTCTGCCGCGCTGGCCTTCGACATTGGCACGGGCACCGGCGTGCTGGCGGCACTGCTGGTGCGTCGTGGCGTGCAGCACGTGGTGGCCACCGAGCAGGACCCGCGTGCCCTGGCCTGCGCCCGCGACAACCTGCAGCGCTTGGCGGTGCTGCCCCAGGTTGTACTGCAGCAGGCCGATCTGTTCCCCGTGGGTCGGGCGCCGCTGGTGGTCTGCAATCCGCCCTGGGTGCCCGCCCGCCCCAGCTCGCCCATCGAGCACGCGGTGTACGACGAGGGCAGCCGCATGCTGCGCGGCTTTCTATCGGGGCTTGCCGCGCACCTGGAGTCCGGGGGCGAGGGCTGGCTGATCTTGTCGGACCTGGCCGAACACCTGGGGTTGCGCTCGCGTGAGCAGCTCCTGGGCTGGGTTGCCGAAGCGGGCCTGCGGGTGCTGGGGCGTACGGACGTTCGTCCCCGCCATGCCAAGGCCAGCGATGCGGGTGACGCCCTGCATGCGGCCCGCGCGGCCGAAACCACTTCGCTCTGGCGCCTGGCCGCAGCCTGAGTCCGGGCCCCGGCAGGCCAGGAGCGCCCTGGCTGCGGACTGGTGCCGCCGCTTTTTCAGTTACCCCAGGCGGACGACAGCGCGTGCTCTGGCGGCTGCAACTGCTCCAGGCGCTCGCGTATGCCCTGGGCGCGCTCGGGACCGGCCCGCTGTGTTACTTCGGCCAGCAAGGCCTCGCCCACCTCCAGCATGCTCTGGCGGTCGCGTGCCGCGCGCAAGGCCGCATGGAATGAACGGGCCAGCGCAGGGTCGCGCCGCGCAAAAAGGCGCTCGCACAGGTCGAAAAGGTACATGCGCGTGCCGGCCAGCGAGCGCAGCGCCGCGGTCGGCTCGGGCGGTGTTTCCAGTGAAGCGGTCGAGGCCTCGGGCGCCGGGTCTGCAGCCTGCGCGGCCAGGTAGCCGTCGCGCAAGAGGCGGTCGACCATCTGGGCGCCCACGCCGTTGTACATGGTCTGCAAATCGGCCAGCGGCTTGCCGTCCGCCAGCAACAGCAGCGAACGCTCGCGCAGGCTCAGTGTGCGAACGCCGGGCGAGAGTTCGCGGCGGGCTTTATCGGTTCGTTGGAGCAGCATGGCGCACGGTCACGGAAGGGATTGCCCGCCATTGGAACCCGCCGCGATGACGCCGTGATGACCCCGGCGATGGAGCCGGGGCCTTCGGAGCGTTGCCCCTCGGCGCTGCCGCACAATGGCGGGTGGTGCCGGTGTCGCGCTTTGCCGTTTGTTTGCTATTGAATTGGCAGCTGTTGGCGCTTTGCTGATAAGCGCAATGGCCATTATTTGTTCCAATTTCTCAGTCCGTCGTCCGCCATGCTTGCGGGCGGCCCCGTGCGATGACCTTGTTGCTTGCCCCCATGGAGGGGCTTCTGGATTTTGTGCTGCGCGACGTGCTCACCCGGGTGGGCGGCGTGGACCGCTGTGTCTCCGAATTCATCCGCATCACGGGCACGTTGCTGCCTGACAAGGTCTTCCTGCGCTATGTGCCTGAGCTGCACCACGGTGGCCGCACGCTGGCGGGCGTGCCCGTGCGCGCGCAGTTGCTCGGCTCCGACCCGGTCTGCATGGCTGAGAACGCAGCCCGGCTGGCTGCGCTGGGACCTGAGGGCATCGATCTCAACTTCGGCTGCCCGGCCAAGGTGGTCAACCGCCATGGCGGCGGAGCCGCGTTGCTGCAAGAGCCGCAGCGCATTGCCGCGGTGGTGTCCGCCGTGCGCCGCGCAGTGCCGGCCCACCTGCCCGTGTCGGCCAAGATGCGCCTGGGCTTCAACGACGCGAGTCTGGCGCGCGAGTGCGCCCAGGCCATGGAGGCGGGCGGCGCCTGCGAGCTGGTGGTACATGCCCGCACCAAGGCGGACGGTTATCGGCCGCCCGCCTATTGGGAGCAGATACCGGCAATCCGTGCGGCCGTGCGCATTCCCGTCGTGGCCAACGGCGAGATTTGGACCGTGGCCGATGCGCTGCGTTGCCGTGAGGTGTCGGGCTGCGATGCACTCATGCTGGGCCGCGGCATGGTGGCCGACCCCGGCCTGGCCCATGCCATCCGTGCGGCGGATGCCGGTGTGCCTGGTCTGGGTGGGGTCGAGTGGCCGGCCCTGGTGCCGCAGCTGGCGGTGTTCTGGGATCTGGTGTGCCAGGACCTCGAGCCGCGCCAGCGTGCGGGCCGGCTCAAGCAGTGGCTCAACCTGCTGCGCCGCCGCTTTCCGCAGGCCGAGGCCGCCTACCAGCAGGTGCGCACCATGACCGACCAGCGGGCCATATCGGCCTGGGTGGCTGCGCTGCAGGCGTGAGGCCGATGCCGGTACGTGTTCTTCGGTGCGCCGGCGTGCGGAGTGCGTGAGGAGGATCGGGACAGCGCGGCATACACTTGGTGCCGGGGCGAAAGGGCACGGTGAGGCGCGTGACCTGTGCCTGTGCCAGTCTGGTCATGCCTTGGGCATGTTCAGAAAGCGATACCACTGGGGCGCCTGCTACAGCAGGTGATCGGGCGCCAAGGGCCCCAAGAGCTGCAGCAGCCACCGCAGCGGCGCGCTGGCGCCGGGCTCCGAGGTGGCGTCCTGCAGCTCGCTGCCTTCAGGCGCCCGCCAGACCAGGCCGCCATGGGCCTGTTGCTCGACATGCCATGCCGAGTCGCGCAGGGCCTGCTCGATGCGCCCGCCCGCCTGGCGAGACAGGTCGGCGCTGCGTATGAGCAGGGCGATCTCGGTGTTCTGCTTTTGCGAGCGCATATCGAGGTTCATCGAGCCCACGGCCAGCAGGCGCTGGTCCATGATCAGCAGCTTGGAATGGAGCATGGCGCGTGATGATCCGTTCGAGCCCGCGCCAGAGGCCCCGAAGGCGCTGCGCACGTTGGTGACTTCGCTGTGCATCTCGTACAGGTCCACACCCATCGCCAACAGCTCCCTGCGGTGGCGCGCGTAGCCCACATGCGCAATGGGCGCGTCGTTGGAGGCGAGCGAGTTGGTGAGCACGCGCACGCGCACGCCCTTGGCGCGTGCGGCGGCCAGTGCGGCCGTGATCTCGGGGCCGGGCACGAAGTAGGGCGAGACGATGAGCAGGTCCCGGCGGGCCCGCCCCATGAGTTGCAGCAAGCCGTCCACCACCGTGTCCTCCTTGTCGCTGGCGGTGGCGTTGGGTGCAGCCGCTGCTGCGGGGACCGTGCCAGATGCCGCGGCGCTTGCAGTGGCTTGCGCGGCGGATGCGAAGGCTTTGGCGCCGCGCCGTTGGGCCGCCACTGTGGCGCGTGGCGAGGGGGTGGGCGGCACGCCAGCGGTGCTCGCGGAATCACCCGGGGGGCCGTCGGCGGGAATCTTGGCGGGCTTGTCCACCAGCACCACGGCAGGTGCCCAGGTAAATTGCGCCGTGCCCAGGTCCATGGGCTTTTGGTCCCACACCTGGCTGCGCTGGGCCTCGCTGGCGTCCGTTGCCAGCGCTGTAGAAGCCGCCGCGCCGGGGGCAGAGGCGGCGGGCACTGGTGACGCTGCGACAGTGCTTGCCGCCGGGGCCGCATCACCGCCCGGTGACGAGGCGGCTGGGCGCAGCGACTCGAGTTCCTCTTTGGTGATGAGCGACTGGACCGGGTAGGCGCGCTCATTGTTCCAGTAGCTGTCGAAACTGCGCGAAAGTTCTTTCACGATGGGGCCGGCCGCCAGCACATCCAGGTCCACGAAATTGCCCGACTCGTCGTTGCCGAAATAGGCGTCACCCAGGTTGCGTCCGCCGGCCACGCCCATGGCGTTATCGGCGATGAAGAGCTTGTTGTGCATGCGCTGCTGCACGCGCGAGAAATCACCCAGTGCGCTGAACATGCGCCCCAGCGTCGAGCCGCGCGCCCCGGCCACCGGGTTGAACATGCGCATTTCGATGTTGGGCTCGAAGGCCAGGCGCATCACCTGGGCGTTTTTTCCGGCGCTGTGGTAGTCGTCCAGCAGCACGCGCACGCGCACGCCCCGCCGGGCTGCAGCCACCACGCCCAGCAGCAGGCGTTCGGCGCTGGCGTCGGCATGGATGGCGTAGTACTGCAGGTCGAGCGTCTTGTGCGCCGCTTCCACCAGTGCCAGTCGGCTGCTGTAGGCGGCCTGTGGCCCGGCCAGCAGCAGAAAGCCCGAGTCGAAGCGTGCCTTGGCTGCGGTGCGGCGTTCCACCACCAGCGTGGCCAGGGGAGTGCCGGTCGGCGATTCCAGTGCGGTGGAGACGGGCCGCTGTACGTCCTTGGGCAACTCTGCGCAGCCGCACAGCACGGGCACCAGAATCGCCAGCCACAAAAGCTGCCTGCCGCGGTGCAGCAACGGAGACAAAGAACCGGTGGCAAGGGTGAGCGGCATGGCGGACCTGGCAAAAGTGGGGCGGGGCTTTGCCGAAAGCGCTGTTGGATGCTTCTCCTTGCCCAGCCGCGCCCGCCATGGGCCACAGCGTAACGGGTGGGACCGTGCCGTGGTGTCGGACGGGGCCCCGGCGCCCGGTATGCCGGAGCGCCGTGGCTCGTGCGCAACGCAGCAGAATGCCCGATCGGTCGCGCTGGCCCGCCTGGTACTGCTTCCGCATTCGGTGGGCTTGTGTGATGTGTCATCGAAACGCGTTGCCCCCCAAGCGCAGTTCCGTTACCGCGCCTGCGGCGGGCGCGAGGGTAGGGATGCGGCGGAGGTCTTGTTGCGCGGGGCCACGGGCCCATTCCATGGCTCCATGGCATCCTGCCCCCGCCCGCACATGCGCGGCTACCTTTTAGTGGCGGTCCTCCGCTGGGAAGGCGGCAGCACCGCTGGCTCTGCCAGAGGCGCGGTTCACCAGCTCACTTCCCGATCGGGAGTGGCGCTGATTTTGTGGATGGAAAGATCTGCGCCATCGAATTCTTCTTCCTGCGACAGGCGCAGGCCCAGCGTGGCCTTGAGCACGCCATACACCATTGTCCCTCCGGCAAATGCCCAGAGCACGCCCATGCCCGTGCCTATCAGCTGCGCCCCCAGGCTCACGCCGCCCAGTCCGCCCAGCGCCTTGCTGCCAAAAATGCCTGCGGCGATACCGCCCCAGGTGCCACACAGCCCGTGCAGGGGCCACACGCCCAGCACGTCGTCGATCTTCCAGCGGTTCTGCGTGAGTGTGAACATCGCCACGAAGATGGTGCCTGCCACGGCGCCCACCACCAGTGCGCCCAGCGGGTGCATCAGATCGGAGCCAGCGCACACGGCGACCAGGCCCGCCAGCGGCCCGTTGTGCACGAAGCCAGGGTCGTTCTTGCCCATCACCAGGGCGGCCAGCGTGCCGCCCACCATAGCCATCAGCGAGTTGACCGCCACCAGGCCCGAGAGCTTGTCCACGGTCTGCGCACTCATCACATTGAAGCCAAACCAGCCTACCACCAGTACCCATGCGCCCAGCGCCAGGAACGGGATGTTCGAAGGCGGGTGGGCCGAGATGGCCCCGTCCTTGCGGTAGCGGTTCGAGCGCGAGCCCAGCAGCAGCACGGCCGGCAGCGCAATCCAGCCGCCCACGGCATGCACCACCACGGAGCCCGCAAAATCATGGAAGGATGCGCCGGTGAGCGCTTCTATCCCGGCTTGGATGCCAAAGTGCCCGTTCCAGGCAATGCCCTCGAAGAATGGATAGACAAACCCGACGATGGCAGCCGTTGCCAGCAGTTGAGGCCAAAATTTGGCACGTTCGGCGATACCGCCCGACACAATGGCCGGAATCGCCGCCGCGAAGGTGAGCAGGAAGAAAAACTTCACCAGCTCATAGCCGTTCTGCTGGGCCAGCGTCTCGGCGCCCACGAAGAAATGGGTGCCGTAGGCCACGCCGTAGCCAACCGCGAAGTACACCACCGTGGAAACCGAGAAATCCACCAGGATCTTGACCAGTGCGTTCACCTGGTTCTTCTTGCGGACGGTGCCCAGTT
Source organism: Acidovorax delafieldii 2AN (assembly GCF_000175235.1). Classification (GTDB taxonomy): domain Bacteria; phylum Pseudomonadota; class Gammaproteobacteria; order Burkholderiales; family Burkholderiaceae_C; genus Acidovorax; species Acidovorax delafieldii_B. The sequence goes on from NZ_ACQT01000008.1 coordinate 8,485, forward strand.
CCAGAAAAGCAAAACCGGCGTGCATGGCCAGGACCATGATGGCGCCCAGCAGAATGAACAAAGCATCGCTGCCCTGTTTGAGTGCATTCATAACTTCCTCGTGCTCTGTGTTGATCTTTCCTGGTGCGGTTGCAGGGGTTGCGCCAGAATTGCACCAAAAACAAGCAAAAATCAGGCCAGAAATTCGATCTTGGTGCATCAACTGGCCGCACCGAAATGGCGCGCCCCTCGGCAGGGGTTGGCAGTGGTCTCTGCAGTGCCATTGGCGGCGTAACGACGCGTACCGGGTGTGTGGTGCGATGACTGTCTTCATGTCACAGCGGCGGGAGTGCTTGGCCCTGCTGAGGGAGGCCGGACGGCAAGGTGAGAGTCCTCGCCCGTTACCCCAATCGCGCCGCCCCCGCTGCCGGGCCTGGATAAGTGAAAAGATCAACGGAACATTTCTACGTGAGGGGCCCGGAGGGGGGACAGGTGTTTGCCGTTCAAGGCAACGAACGGCTCGTCAGTAGATCGGTAGTTTTGCTATGGCAGTTGGCTTGGGGACCATGCTGTGGGCGGATACGGGCGTATCAACCTCTGGGTTGGTCAAGGCTCCGGACGAGGGAGCAGCCCACTGCCCGAGCGCGTTTGCTGGGTCGAGGTGACTTGTGGCGGGTGCCTGAAAGTCAGTGGGGGCTGGTCAGCGGCAGCGCGGCCACCGTCGCGGTAGGGGTAGCCACCGCAGCGCAATGAAAGCCAGGGGCATCGGAAGCCTGCGGAGCGCTCACACGCTTGTATGGTTTTGGCGCCTGATCAAATCCATCCGAAAGATGCTTATAGCGTTTGTCGAGTGGGCGCTTCTAGCTATCGTATGAATAGCGCTCTGAGGCTGCGCCGTGAGGACCAGCACCCGTCAATCTTGGAGCCTCAGTCCAACGCCTGCACCTGCTCTGCCAGCGCGTCGATGCCGGCTGCAGTCAGATCGTCGCTGGCCAGGCTGCGGCGTGCGGCCCATTGGTGCAGGTGGGTGCTTTGCGAGCGCGCGTACAGCGGGTCGTAGTGCAGCGCCATGAGTTCAGTGAACAGTGGCCGCAGCGCGCCCTCTTGCGCCCACTCCTGCCAGCGCGTGATGACCTGCTTGCCATGCAGTTCCTTGAGCACGCCCAGCTGTCGGGCGAGCAGGGCGGGGTCGTCGCCCAGGTTGGCGTAGTCGCGCAGCAGGTAATCGAGCCGCGCCGGAGCCGTGGCGGCAATTTCGATGCAGGGGCTGGCCCGCAGCCGCTGCACCAGGGGTTGGGGCACGGCCAGGCGGCCAATCTTGCTGCTTTCGGCTTCAACGTAGATGGTGCGGTGGATGTCCAGGGGCTCGAGCGTGTGCAGCAGGGCTGTCTCGAAGGCGGTTTGCGAGGGCTGCTCTACACCTGGCCATGCCCCTAGCACGGATCCCCGATGGCGTGCGCACGCTTCCAGGTCAAGCACCTGCTCGCCGCGTGCCGCCAGGGCCTGCAGCACCCGGGTCTTGGCGCTGCCGGTGGGGCCGCACAGCACGCGCAGCGGCAGTTGCGGCGCCAGTTGGGCCAGCCGGTCCATCACATGGCGGCGCCAGGATTTGTAGCCGCCCGCCAGTTGCTGTGCATCCCAACCCACCAGGCGCAGCCAGGTCACCATCGAGCCGCTGCGCATGCCGCCACGCCAGCAGTACACAAGAGGTTTCCAGCGGGCAGGTCGGTCGGCAAATTGCTCCCGCAAGTGCCGCGCCAGATTGGCGGCCACCATGGCGCCGCCCACGCGCCGTGCTTCGAAGGCGCCCTGCTGCTTGTAGATGGTGCCGACGATGCGCCGTTCTTCGTCATCGAGCACCGGGCAGTTGATGGCACCGGGGATGTGGTCCAGCGCGTATTCGGCGGGCGAACGGGCATCGATCAGGGTGTCGAAGGCGTGGCGGTCCGCCACGCGCACGGGGCCGCGGTGGCTCATGGCTTCAGACCCATGTGCTGCGGGGCGCGGCGGCCGGCTGGCACAATCGCCTGCACCATGACTGTTGATTCAAAACCCATTCGTCTTACCCAGTTCTCGCATGGCGGCGGTTGCGGTTGCAAGATAGCGCCGGGCCTGCTGCAGGAGATTTTGGCACGTGCACCCCAGGGCATCGTGCCGCCCGAGCTGCTGGTGGGCACCGAAACCAGCGACGACGCAGCGGTGTATCGGCTCAATGACCGCCAGGCGCTCGTGGCCACCACCGATTTTTTTCACCCCCATCGTGGACGATCCCTACGATTTCGGGCGCATTGCGGCGACCAATGCGCTGTCGGATATCTACGCCATGGGCGGAACGCCCATCATGGCGCTGGCCTTGGTGGGCATGCCCATTGCCCAGTTGCCGCCTGAAGTCATCGGCCGGGTGCTGGAAGGGGGGGGCGCTGTGTGCCGCGAGGCCGGAATCCCGATTGCCGGAGGCCACTCGATTGACGTGCTGGAGCCCATCTACGGCTTGGTGGGCCTGGGCCTGGTGCATCCGCAGCGTGTGCGCCGCAACTCTGATGCCCAGGCGGGCGACGTGCTGGTGCTGGGCAAGCCGCTGGGCGTGGGCATTCTGTCGGCGGCGCTCAAGAAGGGCATCCTGGATGGTGCCGGCTATGCCGACATGGTGCGTTACACCACGCAGCTGAACCGCGTCGGCATTGCGCTGGGCGCTCTAGAGGGCGTCCATGCCATGACCGATGTCACGGGCTTTGGTCTGGCCGGCCATCTGCTGGAGGTGTGCCGGGGCTCCGGACTCTCGGCCTGGGTGGAACTGGATCGTGTGCCGCTCATCGAGGCCGCGGTGCGGTTCGCATCCGAAGGCGTGGTGACGGGGGCGTCTGCGCGCAACTGGGCGGCTTATGGCGCGCATGTGGCTTGGCCGGATGGCGCGCCCGAATGGCGGCGCCACCTGGTAACCGATCCACAGACCAGCGGAGGCCTGCTTGTGAGTTGCAGCCCCGATGCGCTGGCGCAGGTGCTGGCCACGTTCCATCAGAACGGTTTTGCTGCAGCTGCATCCATTGGCGCAATGCAGTCCACGGCACCCGGACAGGGCAGCCAGGTGGTTTTCCATTGAGCCCGGATCTGCGCCGGCAAGGGCCCTTCAGCGGGTTTGCGCTGGCGCCGGCGCGTCCATCATCCGCGCCACGTAACGGGCGATGAGGTCGACCTCGAGGTTGACCCGCGAGCCCACCCTCAGTTCGCCCAGCGCCGTGTTTTGCACGGTGTGCGGAATCAGGTTGATGCTGGCTTCACAGCCATCGGGCCGGTCGCTGATGCGGTTGACGGTGAGGCTCACCCCGTTGACGGTGATAGAGCCCTTGTAGGCCAGGTAACGGCCGAGGTCGCGTGGCGCCAGTACCCGCAATTCCCAGCTTTCCCCGACTTGCGCGAAGTGGGTGACGTCGCCCAGACCGTCCACATGGCCGGACACCATGTGCCCGCCCAGCCGGTCGTTGGCACGCAGAGCTTTCTCCAGATTGACCACGCCTGGCTTGTCGAGACCCGCAGTCTTGTCGAGCGACTCTGCGGAAACATCGACGGTGAACTGCTGTGACGAGGGGGACAACGTGGTGACCGTCATGCAGGCACCGTTGAGCGCAATGCTGTCGCCCAGCGCGACGTCGTCCAAGTAGTTGTCGGGGGTTTCGATGGTGAGGCGCTTGCCGTGCACGGCCGAATCGCCCAGTGGAAGCACGGTGGCGATGCGCCCCATGCCAGTGATGATTCCTGTGAACATTGGAAGATTGTGGCAGGTTTGAGGGGGTGGGCGAAGGCTGGGTGCAGGGAGGATCGGCAGCGCGAACGGTGGTAGCGTATCGGCGGGTGGGCTGTTGCGGCAGCACTTGCCTTCCGCTGCTGGCCCCTGGGCGGCCTGCGGCCGAAATGGTCCTGTTTTCGCGGGCCAGCAGCGCGGGCATGCCGCGCGATTCGCCATCCGGTCGCGCACCGCGCTAGAACGTTGCGCGCCCCTTTATCTGCGCCAGGATGCGTATGTCGGCCCCCACACGTTCCACCGAGGTGAAATCCATGGCAACTCCCTGTGCCAGGTTGTCGAAGGGGCCAATGTTGGCGATGGACAGGCCAGGGCCCAGCAGGGTAGGGGCCAGGTACACCAGCATCTCGTCCACCAGCCCCTCTCGCAGAAGCGAGCCCGTGAGCTTGTGGCCGGCTTCCACATGCAACTCATTCATCCCGCGCTGCGCCAGATCGCGCAGCATCGCAGGCAAATCCACTTTGCCGTGCGGGCCGGGCAGGTGGATGACGGTGGCGCCGCGCGCCTGGAGCGCGGCCTCCTTTACGTCATTTTGTACGGCAGTGTAAATGTAGCAAGCGCGTTCAGCTATGAAAAGATGAGCGTCCGGCGGCGTTTGCAACTGGCTGTCCACCACCACGACATGCGGCTGGCGCGGCGTTTGCAATGCGCGCACATCCAGGCGCGGGTTATCGTCGAGCACGGTGCCGATACCGGTCAGCACGGCGCAGGCGCGCGCGCGCCAGGCATGGCCATCAGCGCGCGCGGCGGGCGAGGTGATCCATTGGCTGGCCCCGTTGGACAGCGCAGTTGCACCATCCAGCGAAGCCGCGGTCTTGGCGCGCACCCACGGCACGCCGCGCACCATTCGGCTGAAGAACCCGATGTTCAATTCGCGAGATTCACAGGCGCCTGGGCCCACTTCCACCGCGACGCCCGCAGCCCGCAAACGCGCAAAGCCCTGACCGGCGACGAGCGGATTGGGGTCTTCTATCGAGGCAACCACCCGCCCGATGCCCGCTGAGATCAGTGCATCTGAGCAGGGGCCTGTGCGGCCCTGGTGGGCGCATGGTTCGAGGGTGACGTAGGCGGTGGCGCCACGCACGTCGCGCCCCCCTGTCGCTGCGTCGCGCAGTGCCATGACCTCGGCGTGGGGGCCGCCCGCCTGCTGGGTGAATCCTTTGCCCAAAATAGTGCCGTCGGAGTCAACCAACACGCAGCCTACTCGGGGATTGGGATTGGAAATAAAAAGCGCTCGGGCGGCTTGCCTGAGCGCTTCACGGGTCAACTCGTCGGAGATAAGCATTGCCTGAATGCTACTGCAGGGAACCTCCCTGCTTACCCTCACTTACTCCAGCACTCGGTCACCAAAGCGCCCGTCGTAGCGGACGCGGCTCCTCGAACGCCGCTATGCGTCAAAGTGTAATTGCCGCATTTGTCGCCCACTTGTCCGCCTGCTGGAGTGGCGGTCAAAGTGAAAGCTGCCCCCGCTGTTGCGCTGGCTGGGGGGGATGCCACTGCAACTGAATACCTACCAGAAGGCACGGTTGTAAGCGTGTTGGGAAACGAAGCGGTTAAAGGGTAGGTGCCGGTGGCTGTTGCCGCCCGCTCCAGCCATTGAGCGGCCTGCAGCAATGCGGCTCTTGCTTCCGCACGGTGACCACGACGGATGTACTCGGTGTAGCTGGGATAGGCAATGGCACTAAGTATGCCCACGATGGCCACTACGATCATGACTTCAATAAGGGTGAAACCACGTTGGGCATTCTGCGGATGTCGAATCATGGCGCTTTTCTCACTTCAGTTGGCGCCAGCTGGGGCGCATGGATTGCTCGGGCATGCGGTTCAGGGTGTCACGTGCGCCGCCACCTCCCGTGAGGTCTTGAATGCGGTCGCGTTTTGTGATCAGGACCGGTGTACCGGTCTTCACGGGCGCCCGAGCCACCTTCTGGTCGTCAGCGTTGAAGATGCCGTTGTTGTCGTAGTCCACAAGTTGAACCTTGGGGATCTTGCCGTCCATGATGTTGACCAACGTGCGGAACTGGCTGCCCGCGCTGGTGTCGACCTTCACTGGCACGCAACTCTCGTTGATGTTGTCACTCTCGCTGTTCTTGGTGCCCGAGGGTGATTCGCTATAGACCGCAAGAATATTGCTGCCATCAAAGAACTGCATGGGTTTGAGCAACCGCTCGCCGGCGAAGGTCAAGTCCAGGTACCAGCCCTTGTAATCCTTCCAGGTTTCTGTCTTGAGTTCCTGTGTGGCGTTCACAGTGGCGAAATCGCCGGACACTGTCGTGATGGTTTGCTTGGCCAGGGGGGCGCCATTGGTAGCCATAGTGCCCACGGGCGCGGGGGCCGGCACGCAGGTGGCGGGTGCTGTGGTGCAGTCGCCCGCGCCTGGGTGAACCTCCAAAGAGGACTTATCAGTCTTCATGCGATAGCGCGTATTGTCCAGTACCGAGTACAGCGTTTGCACTGGCTGCGTGATGTCGGTGCGGCGATCGTTGGCAGTGAGGTTGCGGCCCGTGCCAAAAGCAACCATCATGCCGCCGACTGGTACGGTCTTGGCACTGGTGCCCGTGCCCACGGTCATGCTGCGGTCGTTGGGGCGAACGATGGGCGGGGCTGTGATGGGCTGCACCTTGTCGCGCGTGGTAGCGGTCGCTGTGGCGAGGCCGCGCGCGGTGAACAGAGGCTTGTTATTGCCAAAGGCTACCTTCCAATCGCTCTCCGTGGTGCTGGTGAGGTCGAACTTCCAGAGGTTGCCCAGGTTGTCACCCGCATAGACTACATCGGTCTTGCCATCGCCATCGAGGTCCACCAGTGCGGGCGATGCCAAGCCGTTGTCATTGGCGTTGCCGCTGCCCGTGACATCGGTGGTGGCTTGAATGCGGATGAGCTTTTTGTCGGTGCCATCAAGGTACTGCATCAGCAGCACTGGGCGCTGATTGGTGCTGTTGTAGCCATTGCCCATCACCACGGCCCAGCGGCCATTGTTCAGGCGAGTGATCTGCGTGGCCTCTTGCTTGTTGGCGGGGTTGCGCCCTGGCTGAGCGGTGATGTTGCCGATATCTTTGATTTCTTCCACGAGCGCGTTGCAGGCGGTTTGATCCGCGCCAGAGAGCGCGCTGCAATTGGGCAAGGCCTCGGTGTTGCTGCGTGTGCGGTCCAGCACCACCAACTCGGATGCACTGGCGGTGCCAAAGCCGGCGGGGTTGGTCACGTTCAGCAGGAAGTAGCCCTTGCCGCCGGCACCCAGCGTACCTACCAGCAGGGTCTTCCAGTTGCTGCCGTCCTTGATGTCGCCGGTCATGGGTGAACCATCAACGTAATAGCGGTGCTGGTAATCCTTGTCGGTCAGATCTTTCAGCCCGCCGACCACGCCACGCGGCACATAGGCGATCAGTTCCTTGCCGTCGGTCGCCGAGAATCCGTGCAGCATGCCGTCGTTGCCGCCCACGTACAGAATGGGCGTGCGGTTTTTCTGGGCCGTTACAAAGCTTGAATAGCCCATCCCATAGTTGCTGGATGGACGCCCGGTGTACCAGATTTCAGAGTTGACCACGTCGCCCTGACGGCTGTAGCGAACGCGCAGCGGCTTGTCGGCCGTGGTGCCTTCCAGCCTGCGGTCGCCCCGAATGTAGTTGACGATGTTGATGCCCTGGGTTTTCAGGGGGTCTAGCGCGGTATCGCCCAAAGTAACACCGAGCAGCGCCCACTTTTGCGCAGTGCTGTAGCCGATGGCTGTGCTGGTAGACCATTTGAAGGGGATGCCTTGGCTTGTGTCATCGCTCCAGCTCAGAACCAGCCGGGTGTCGACTGAACCATCCGCAGGCCAAGCTTCATCCAGCCGGTCTGCCGTGGACTTGCCCTCCCATCCGGCAATCGTGTCAGGAAAGCGGATGCACTTGAGATTGGGGTCCGCTGCGGTGGGGCAGGCAAATTCTTCGGGCTCCACAGCCCGCGTGGCGGTAATCGAGCCACTCCAGCCTCTTTTTGGACTGTAGACCGACGCAAAAATGCCAGCGTTGCTTTGCGAGACGTTGTAGCCGCTGGTGCTGCCGCCCCCGGCGATTTCGTCGGGTAGAGGGGCGCTTTCTTCGTTGATCTTACCGATGATTTCGGTGAAGGCCTCGGACAGCTGTTGGGCCTCCGACACCGCATAAAACCTGCCGCGACCGTTAATGGCGGCATGCCACAAATCGAGTGCACGCTTATCCTCGGCATCCATGTCCGGCCAGGTTTGGAAGCCAGTTATCAGATCGATGAAGCTATTGTCATAGCCAAAAGGAACCGTTTGTGATGGCCCAAGGATGTCGCTGGCGCCGGGCCAGGTTATGGCGTCATCGCTGAAACCAATCGTGTAGGTGACCATATGCGGCCACGTTGCAGGATTATATTTTGGGTTCCAGTATTTTTGCAGATCAACAGATTTTGTTCCAAAAACGTCCTGTTGAGTCCATTGAGTACAATTTGCATCGGTTTTTGGTTTATTTTTGATCCATTTTAAGCATGGCTGCGCATCAACTGTGCCTGTTTTTCTTGTTGCTGAGAAACTTTCTGTGATTGGTGCTTCTTCATAAATTTTAGAGGGTTTTAGCTTGTCCGAATCTTTCAAGCTCGTTGCTGGTTGTAAAGGGCTCATCCAGCTTTTGAATGCCCAGTCAGAAATCGTATCGGCATAGTTGTCGTAATAAATTTTGGTCTGGTTGGATGTAGTGCTGTACGCCTGCCGATTACCCAGTGCCGGCCAGTCCGTGCCATCCTGGGTGCCGCCGGATACCGCGCCATTCCAGCGGCCATCAGTCATCAGGATGTGGTAATTACGGCGGCACCCCAGATATTCGGTGGCTTTGCTGCCGGTTCCACCGGGGTCGGTGGCCCATGGGCTACTGCTGTTGAGGGCGCGCCGCATGTAGGCATCTGCTTGGCTGGGAAGCCGATGCAATGGGGTGCCACTACCTGGTGCCAAACCATTGACGAAAGCAAGGAAATTGTCGCGGTGTACTTTGTTGGTGCCTACGACCGCGTCAATGGGGCGCATGGAGTTGATGGCCATACCGGCCGCGTTGACATTTTTTTGGGTGCCATTGTTCATGGATTGCCAAGCAATCCGCAGTTTGTTCTCTGGGATGAGATTCCTGTCATTGAAAACGGTCGTCAGAGCATATTTGAGAACATTGATGCGCTTGGCATCGCTGTACCATGTTCTGTCATCTTTGGGGACGGTATAACCTTTTCCCTCCTTTGAAGAGCCGTCCCAAGTGGTTTTCACGCCCCAATTCATACTCCCCGAGTCATCAATCGAAATGATCACGTTCGGCGCTACAAAAGCCGATTTGGATGTGGGCAATGGCGGTTCTTGCACCATATCTAGTGCCCAGGCGGGAGTCAGCGCGGCGCCAATGGCTATGGCCAACAGATTCTTCTGGAAGGGGAGGCTTTTGTTGCGGGGCATGGCATGCTCCTTCAAGGGTTGATTCAAAAATACGTAAAACGGTTTGAAATGCGCTTGCGTCAATCGCTGGCAGCTATCGAATTCATAGTTGTCTAGCGCTGGATTTCAATCTTTTGCCCGTTGGCGGGCATAGGTTTCTTGCAGCACGACGGTGGTGCCTGGCTTGCGCCCGATGGCCAAGGCCGTGATCCGGAAGACAACGTACACATCGAGGTTCAGCGGTAATTGGCTGGTGTTGGAGTCCACTATCACGTTGGCACTTTTGGCTGTGTCGCTGTAGCGCATGATTTCGATCCAGTACCGTCCGGCCGAAGGGTCGGCCAGGATGGGGTTGGCGGGCGCTGCGGTGCTGCCCAGTTGTGCGCCGGTAAACTGGCCGTAGCGCGCGCCTACGGTCATGAGATCGGATAGCGGCACTTCTCCCAGGGTGGTGTCAGCGGCGGGTTTGATGGAAGTTTCTGCCGTGGCGTAGTTCCAGAAGTCCTGTCGCCCCACGCGCCGCGCGCACAGACCATCTTTGCAGCGCTTGCTCTCGGCTTCCAGCGTGGTGATGAGGGGATTGATTTCGTTGGTGTCACCCGGAAACTGCAGCGCACCGCCGGTGTACGCGCGGCATGGAGACGCGGCGCATGGGGTGCCATCGGCCATTTCGCCGCGGATGTCGAGTTCGGCGTCTTGCAGCAGCGCCTGGGCCGCCTCGAAGGCGCGTTGGTAGTCCGCGTCGTTGCCCACCACCATCTCGTTGAACAGGGAGGTGCGCGACGCCCACAGCGCCAGCAGCATCGAGAGCATGACGAAGACGATGACGACGAACAGTGCCACGCCTCGCTGCCGCGCGCCAACGGCAGGCAGGGGTTGTCCGTGGCCCTCGTTGGTGTAGGGGCGGAGGACAGCGGGATGCGAAGGGTTTGGCATGGTGTCAGGCTTGCGGTGTTTGGTGGGGGCGCGCATCAAAGCAGCCCCTGGCTGCGCAACTGGAAGGTGCTGCGGAACAGCAGGTGCATGCGGTTCTTGCGCATGCCGGTGAGGGTGGTCATGTCTACACTGGTGCCATCGCAGTCGCTGTAGCTGCTGCCTGCGGGCATGTCGATGGGCTCGCTGCCATAGAGCACTAGGCAGACCTGCGCGCCTTGCACGCGGCGCCATTCAGGATCGACTGAAGCGGTGGGCATAGCGCTTCCTTTTTTGTACTGCACCTGGGTCCCGGTAGCGTCCGTTGTCTGCACCATATAGGTGACCTGAAACTGGGCTACGTTTTGTGCGACCGGCTGCGGGTTGACGACGTCATTGCCCTGGCATCGAAGAACATCGCCGGAAAAAGTGAAGATGCTCTCCACGCGTTGATCGGTACTGCCATCGCCAGGAGCGCCAACGCAGTTGCGTGCCAAAAAATCGGTGCCGATGCTGGTACTTGTGGCGTTGTCTGCAAAGAAAACATTGTCTTGGTAGCGCCTGAATCCGATGGTCACAGAATCGCCGGTGCCCACGAACGTGTCCTGCTGATCGAAGCTATTTCCGCCGCTGAGCGCGTTGGCCTTGATTTCAAATGCCACAGGGCTCAGCACGTCGGTGCTGGCGACTCCAGCCGGGTCAGGGTTTAGATACAGCGATCCGGTTTGGCGCAGTTGCTGGCCGATCACCCGAAGAATGTAAGCGCCCTGTTGTTGTATGCCGCTGGCATCACTGACGGTGCCTGAGACGCCACGCGAAACCATCAGCGCGCCCATGGCTACTGCAACGACCAGCAGGCCGATGAACAGACCGACCATCAGTTCAATCAGCGTTACACCGCGTTGACGGAAAGGCTTTTGAGGTGTTTTCATGTCGTAGAGCTCGCCGGATTAGCGCCAAATGCTATGGTTTTGACCATGGGTAGCCTTCATCAAGAGCAGTAAAGGATCTTTGTCCCGCTGCCGTTGTCGTAGGGTGCGCAGCGGGCAGCGACGGGGATGTACTGCAAATGGCAGGTCTTGTCGGCTGGGCAGGCATTGGTGCTGTCGGTACCCGCAGTAAAGACACCGTCGGCGCCGCGGAACTTGCTTGCGTCGATATCGTCGGTTTTGGTGCCATCACGCTCGTTTTCCCGCCAGGCGATGATCACGCCCAGCTGGCGGCGGTTGGCGTCAGCGGTTTCACCTGGAGCGAGAAAGACGCTCGCTTGCCCCCCTGGAAGGGTTTGCTCCACCGTTGTTTTCCATTGCTTCAGGTCGTACTTGGCCTGTTGTGCCGGGGTGCAGGTAGCGGTGCCGCAGTCCGTGACGGTCAGGTCGCTCCCCTTTTGAGAGTAGCCAGACGCGTAGTCGCCGATGCCAAGAAGTGCGTTAGGACTAACCTTCATCCGCTCACTCAAATCCTCGATCAGGTGAATGGCCTGCGCGCGGCGCACGGTGGTTTGTGTGTCTGTCAGGGTGCGCATTTGCACGCCCAGGATGCCCAGGATGCCTAGGGCGGCGATGACGATGGCCACAAGTGATTCGATCAGTGTGATGCCGCGTTGGTGTTTTTTCGATGTTGTGGTCATGGTCGTCATTCGGCGCATGGAATGGCTTCTTGTGGGATCACGCGGATACGGCCACCGGAGCTCATGCAGACGCCGCGCGCGCCTGCATGAGAAGGGCTCTTGTTCAAGGGCACGAGGGTGAAGCCCGGCCAGGCGCCATCAACGAGGCCCCACCGGTTGAGCTTGATGCTGACGCCCCCGCCGGTACGGTTGACATGCACCTTGCCGCTGGAGTCAACGCGCTGTAGCACGGGCTCCGTGGCATTGCAGGCGCCGTTGCTGTTGACGTCATGGCAGACGATCCAGCCGCAATCCCAGTCGCGAGTTCCAATGGCGCTGGAGCAGCCGTTGGTGTTATTAGGAATTTTTTGTATTGCCACCTGTCCGCCGCGCTTGATGGCTTCTGAGCGTGCGTACTGCAGGGTGGATTGGAGTTGCTCTGCTGATTCGCGCACGCGCCAGTTTTCAATCAGAGGTGTGAAGCTGGGCGCGGCCAAGGTGGCAAGGATGGCGACGATAGACACCGTCACCATTAGCTCGATGACGGTGAAGCCCGTCACCAAGTGCCGAGTTCGTTCAGATGAGTTGTGATGGGTAAGCATTGCCGTGAAACCCTGGCGGTTTAGGGGCAGGCCGCGCCTCGCTTCATTTGCGCGATTCGCCCGCCCCCCGCAATGCACAGCCGGATAGCGCTGTTATCGGTTGTGCTTTTACCGTATGGATAAAGCAGAATGTCCATAGCGGCGGGCGTGCCTCCACTGGTTTCAGAAAGCATGCCCCAACGGTCTACATAGAGCTTCTCCTTATTGCTGCTCTGGGCCATGGTGATATTTGTGGGAGCTGTGCTGACCTGCAAGTCGGCCGTGGTGTCTCCCTGGGTGTGGGTTACCTTCCAGCCTTGGCTCCATCCTCCGGTGGCGTCAATCGTGACACCACCGCTACGCTTGATCGCTTCGGATCGGGCGTAGTAGAGGGTGGATGTAAGGTCTTCGGCAGCGCTGCGCACTCGCCAGCGCTCGATAAGTGGGGTGAAGTTGGGGCCTGCCAGCGCTGCAAGCACGGCAATGATAGCGATAGCCATCATGACTTCGAGGAGCGTAAAGCCGCGTGCTTGACGACGAGCGGTGGTTCGTAGCCAAGCGTGCGTGGAGCAGCGATCAGACAAGAAAAATAGCATGTAACCCATGGTATTGGGTAGATGCTTGATGGCACAGTATGTGCTGACAGATGGCGCGCGCGTCCCGACCAGTGGTTGACTGGCGTTGGTTTGTTCGTCGATTCAGCGCCGGGTATAACCCAGGCATGCCCCCGCATTGGGCTGCCCCTTGCATTCTCGGTACAGGCGCCGGTCACGCTCGGCGGTGCTCTCTTCCGAGGAGCTGCGCTGGTGTTTTACCTTGACTGAGCCTTTCTTCTTAATGAACTCGCTGCTGACTTTTTCGGCGGCTTTCCTCTGGGGCGCGGCTGGCGCACTCACGGCGAAGGTCATCAGGCTCAGCGCTACTAGGACGCAACGGATGGCGGTGCCTGCGGCGGAAATGCATGAGCAGTGCAGTGTTTTGTGGCGATAGATGATGTTCAAGAGTTGCTCCAATGCTGTTGGGTGGGTGGCGTGGTATGCCGCCAGCATCTCGTACGATGCGGTGTTGTCATTTTCCATATCTATGTCGCCATGCGCCAAACCGTTCTGAACCTTGAAGAGTCCCGTATCCGTGAAGTTGCCAATGCCGGGATGGGGCGCAACGACGTGTTGGCCTTCTGGTTTGGCGAAAGCGATGAGGGTACGCCGGAGGTGGTGCGGCAGGCGGCCATCGATTCGTTGCAGCGGGGCGAGACCTTTTATGCCCACAACCTCGGGCTGGCCGAGTTGCGCGAGGAGGTCGCTGCGTATACCAGTCGGCTGCACCGACCGGTGGGGTCTGAGCGCATCGCGATCACCTCGGGTGGCGTCAATGCACTGATGCTGGCGGTGCAGGCGTTGGTGGATGCGGGCGACGAGGTGGTCGCGGTGACGCCCGTGTGGCCCAATCTCACGGCCCAGCCTGTGATCATGGGTGCGAGGCTGCGTTGCGTGTCGCTGCGCCCGCAGGCGGGCGGGGAATGGACGTTGGATTTGGGCGAACTGCTGGGCGCCATCACGCCTGCGACGCGACTGCTGGTGGTGAATGCTCCCAATAATCCAACGGGATGGACGCTGACGCCGCACGAGCAGCGTGCCATCTTGGAGCATTGCCGTTCCACCGGCACCTGGATCCTGGCTGACGAGGTGTACGAGCGGCTGTATTACGAGCCCTCTGCCAGCGGCTGTGCTCCCAGTTTTCTCGACCAGGCAGAACCTGAGGACCGGCTGGTGGTGGCGCACAGTTTCTCCAAGAGTTTTCTGATGACGGGCTGGAGGCTTGGCTGGCTGGTAATGCCCGCTTCTTTGACGCACCACATGGGCAAGCTGGTGGAGTTCAATACTTCGTGCGCCAGTGTGTTCACCCAGCGCGCCGGTATAGCCGCTTTGCAGCATGCGGACGAGATCACGCCGCGCGTGGTGGCGCATCTGCGGCAGTGCCGCGACACGCTGGTGCCGCTGCTCCAGGCGTTGCCCGGAGTGGAAGTTGCCAGCGCCCGGGGTGGCATGTATGCCTTCTTCCGTTTGCCAGGGCACGGCGATTCTCTTGCCACTGCCAAGCGGTTGGTGGCCGAGGCTGGGCTGGGCCTGGCGCCGGGCAACGCCTTTGGCGACGAGGCGCAGGGCTGGCTGCGCTGGTGCTTTGCCTCCAAAGACCCGCAGCGGTTGGTGCAGGGGGTGGGGCGCCTCAAAAACTGGCTCGGGTTATAATCCGCAGGTTTTGCATGGTGCAAGACGCACGCCCGTGGCCGTTCCAGCCGCTGGCGCAAGTAAAAACCATGGCCCGCAGCTGTGTTGCAGGCCTCTATCAAGGAAAAACCAATGATCGCATCTTCCATCAAGGCCGAAGTCGTCAAGGCCAATGCCCGCGCCGCCAACGACACTGGCAGTCCAGAAGTCCAGGTGGCCCTGCTGACGGCCCGCATCAACGAACTGACCCCTCACTTCAAGACGCACGCCAAGGACCACCACGGTCGCCGCGGCCTGCTGCGCATGGTGAGCCGTCGTCGCAAGCTGTTGGACTACCTGAAGGCCAAAGACGCCGACCGCTACACCGCGCTGATTGCCAAGCTGGGCCTGCGCAAGTAATCTGATTCGCATGTCGAAACGCCTGGGTTAGTCCGCTAGCTCAGGCGTTTTTTACTTCGGAGTCGCAAAACAGAGCGAAGCTGTGTCATTCCAATGGCCTTGCGCACCACCCGGTGGCAGGCAGGTTCACTGGAATGGCATCGTGTTCTGAATTGCTCTCTGGTCCAATCTGGCAAAGCATTGCCGGCTATCAAAAAAGGAGCTGTACATGAGCATTTTCAACAAGATCACCAAGTCTTTCCAATGGGGCGACAAGACCGTCATCATGGAAACGGGCGAAATCGCCCGCCAGGCCGGCGGCGCCGTGCTGGTGAACATCGATGACACCGTGGTGCTGGCGACCGTGGTGGCCTCCAAGACGGCCAAGGCCGGCCAGGATTTCTTTCCGCTGACGGTGGACTACATCGAGAAGACCTACGCCGCGGGCAAGATCCCCGGCAGCTTCTTCAAGCGTGAAGCCAAGCCCAGCGAGCATGAAACGCTGACCAGCCGCTTGATCGACCGCCCGATCCGCCCGCTGTTTCCTGAGGGTTTCTTCAACGACGTGCACGTGGTCATCCACACGGTGTCGCTGAACCCCGAAGTCGATGCCGACATCGCCGCCATGATCGCCACCAGCGCCGCACTGGCCATCTCGGGCATCCCGTTCAACGGCCCCATCGGTGCCGCACGCGTGGGCTACATCAACGGCGAATACGTGCTCAACCCTGGCCAGACCGCGCGCAAGAATTCGCAGATGGACCTGGTGGTGGCAGGCACTGAAGCAGCCGTGCTGATGGTGGAATCCGAGGCGCAGCAGCTGTCCGAAGAAATCATGCTGGGCGCCGTGGTGTTCGGCCACCAGCAAGGCAACGTGGCCATCAACGCCATCCATGAACTGGTGCGCGAGGCTGGCAAGCCCGTGTGGGACTGGAAGGCGCCCGCCAAGGATGAGTCGCTCATCGCCAAGGTAACGGCCCTGGCCGAAGACAAGCTGCGCGCTGCCTACCAGATCCGCAACAAGCAGGCCCGAACGCATGCATGCCGCGAGGCCTATGCAGTGGTCATGGCCGACCTGAAGGAAGCCGGCGTCGAGTTCGACAGCGTCAAGGTCGAAGGCATGCTGTTCGACATCGAGGCGCGCATCGTTCGCAGCCAGATCCTGGCCGGCGAGCCCCGCATCGACGGCCGCGACACGCGCACCGTTCGCCCCATCGAGATCCGCAGCAGCGTGCTGCCCCGTGCCCACGGCTCGTCGCTGTTCACGCGGGGTGAGACCCAGGCGCTGGTGGTGACCACGCTGGGCACCGAACGCGACGCCCAGCGCATCGATGCGCTGGCCGGCGAGTACGAAGACCGCTTCATGTTGCACTACAACATGCCTCCCTTCGCCACGGGCGAAGTGGGCCGCATGGGCAGCACCAAGCGTCGCGAAATCGGCCACGGCCGCCTGGCCAAGCGTGCACTGGCTGCCGTGCTGCCCACCAAGGAAGAGTTCCCCTACACCATGCGTGTGGTGTCGGAAATCACCGAATCCAACGGCTCCTCGTCGATGGCATCGGTGTGCGGCGGCTGCCTGTCGCTGATGGACGCCGGGGTGCCCATGAAGGCGCACGTGGCGGGCATCGCCATGGGCCTGATCAAGGAAGACAACCGTTTTGCCGTGCTGACCGACATCCTGGGCGATGAGGACCACCTGGGCGACATGGACTTCAAGGTGGCCGGCACCACGGCAGGCATCACGGCTCTGCAGATGGACATCAAGATCCAGGGCATCACCAAGGAAATCATGCAGGTCGCCCTGGCCCAGGCCAAGGAAGCACGCATCCATATCCTGGGCAAGATGCAGGACGCCATGGGTGAGGCCAAGGCCGAGGTGAGCAGCTTCGCGCCCAAGCTCTACACCATGAAGATCAATCCCGAAAAGATTCGTGACGTGATCGGCAAGGGCGGCGCCGTGATCCGCGCTCTGACCGAAGAGACCGGCTGCCAGATCAACATCGAGGAAGACGGCACCATCACCATTGCCGCCACCGACGCCGCCAAGGCCGACGAAGCCAAGCGCCGCATCGAGCAGATCACGGCCGAAGTGGAAATCGGCAAGGTCTATGAGGGCCCGGTCACCAAGATCCTGGACTTTGGCGCCCTCATCAACCTGCTGCCCGGCAAGGATGGCCTGCTGCACATCAGCCAGATCGCCCACGAGCGCGTCGAGAAGGTGTCTGACTACCTGACCGAAGGTCAGATCGTCAAGGTCAAGGTCATGGAGACCGACGAGAAGGGCCGCGTCAAGCTGTCCATGAAGGCCCTGGCGGAACGCCCGGCCGGGGGCAGCGATCGCCCGGCTCCCGCCGAACGCGGTGACCGTGGTGGCGAGCGCCGCGAAGGCGGCCGCGATCGCCAGTCCCACGATCAGCAGCAACAACAGCAGTCGGTGCCGGCTGACGGCGCTGCAGACCAGATGAATGGCTGATGGCCGCATCTGCTATTGATATGAGGGCTACTGGCGCTTGTCCTTCAAGCGCTGGTGCTCAAAATCATTCGGATTGATGTGCGAAGGGTTCCTGTATGCGCGCTGTAGAAATCACGGCCTTTGGTGCTCCTGAAGTGCTGCGCCTTGGCGAGCGCCCCATGCCCCATGCGGGCGAGGGTGAAGCGCTGATCCGCGTCAGCGCCAGTGGCATCAACCGGCCCGATGTGTTGCAGCGTCTGGGGCATTACGCCCCTCCGCCGGGCACCTCCGATCTGCCCGGGCTGGAAGTCGCGGGCGTTGTCGAGGGCGGCGACGAGGCTGCTTTGTCGCGGGCTGGGCTGAAGCTGGGCGACCGTGTTTGCGCGCTGGTGGCGGGCGGCGGCTACGCGCAGTGGTGCGTGGCGCCGGTCGAGCAGTGTCTTCCCGTGCCCGCCGGGCTTACCGATATCGAGGCCGCCTCTCTGCCTGAAACCTTCTTCACGGTGTGGAGCAATGTGTTTGACCGGGGGCGTCTGCAGCCGGGCGAAACCCTGCTCGTGCAGGGCGGCACCAGTGGCATCGGTGTCACGGCCATTCAGCTTGCGCGTGCCTGGGGTGCCACGGTGATCGTCACCGCGGGCAGCGATGAAAAGTGCGCAGCCTGCCTGTCGCTGGGTGCTCACCACGCCATCAACTACAAGAGCCAGGATTTCGTTGCCGAGGTGGCGCGCATCACGGCCGGCAAGGGTGTGGATGTGGTGCTCGACATGGTGGCTGGCGATTATGTGGCGCGCGAGGTGGAGTGCCTTGCCGAGGATGGCCGCCTGGTCATCATTGCCGTGCAGGGTGGGGTCAAGAGCGCCTTCAATGCAGGGCTGGTGCTGCGGCGCCGCCTGACCATCACGGGTTCCACGCTGCGGCCCCGTCCCGTGGCGTTCAAGGGGGCCATCGCCCGTGCACTGCGTGAGCGGGTCTGGCCGATGATCGAGGAGGGCAAGGTGCGCCCGGTCATCCACAGCACCTTCGAAGCTGCAGATGCGGCGCAGGCCCACGCATTGATGGAATCCAACCAGCACACCGGCAAAATTGTTTTGACGTGGTAACCATGAAAAAGAAGCTCATCGCAGGCAACTGGAAGATGAACGGCAGTCTGGCTGCCAATGAGGCGCTGGTGAACGCCATCGCGCAGGGCATGGGCCAGGCGGCCTGTGATGTGGCGGTGGCTGTGCCGGCGCCCTATCTCGCCCAGGTGGCGGGTCTTGTGGCAGGGACGCCGGTGGCCCTTGCGGCGCAAGATGTTTCGATGCAGGAGGTGGGCGCCTACACGGGTGAAGTGTCCGGGGCCATGCTGAAGGAATTTGGTGTGCGTTACGTGCTCGTGGGGCATTCGGAGCGTCGCCAGTACCACGCAGAAACCGATGCGGTGGTGGCAGCCAAGGCGCAACGGGCGCTGGCGACCGGTATCACGCCCATTGTGTGCGTGGGCGAGACGCTGGCCGAGCGCGATGCCGGCGAGACCGAGGCGGTCGTCAAGCGCCAACTGGCTGCAGTCATTCATCTCAATGGCCACTGCATCAGCGAAGTGGTGGTGGCCTACGAGCCCGTCTGGGCCATCGGCACCGGTCGCACGGCTTCGCCCGAGCAGGCGCAGCAGGTGCATGCCGTGCTGCGTGCACAACTGGCAGCCGCCAGCGAGCATGCCGATCGCATCCGTCTGCTGTACGGCGGCAGCATGAACGCCGCCAACGCTGCCCAGCTTCTGGCGCAGCCGGACATCGACGGCGGCCTGGTGGGCGGTGCCTCACTCAAAGCCCAGGACTTCTTGCAAATTATTGCTGCAGCCCAATAAGGGCGGGTGCAACTAGCTATTAAATCAGGAGTAAAAAGAGAATGAACGTGCTTGTGAATGTGGTGTTGGGTGTGCAGATGTTGACGGCTTTGGGCATGATCGGCCTGATTCTGGTCCAGCATGGAAAGGGCGCCGATATGGGCGCGGCTTTTGGCAGCGGCAGCTCTGGTAGCCTGTTTGGTGCCAGTGGCAGCGCCAATTTCCTTTCGCGCACCACAGGAATTTTGGCCACGGTGTTTTTCGTGGCGACGCTGGCGCTGGCGTATTTTGGCAACGCCCGCCCCAGTAGCTCGGGCAGCGTGCTTGAAACGCCCGCTGCGGCTGTTCCTGCAGCGTCCACGCAGGCGCCTGCTGCAGCGGCTTCCGGTGCGGTGGTGCCAGCTCCTGCGGTTGCGGCATCAGGTGCCGGTCAGATTCCAACGAAATAATCTGCACTAAATTGGACATATCCCTCGGGAGCAGGGTTTTTCCGGGGTAGAATTCTGGATTGTCTGGGAAGCCAAAACCGCAAGGTTCCTCATGCCATCCAGATGCAAAAAACAGCCGTCGTGGTGAAATTGGTAGACACGCTATCTTGAGGGGGTAGTGGCGAAAGCTGTGCGAGTTCGAGTCTCGCCGACGGCACCAAAACAAAGGCCTGCCTGCATGACCTGGTCAGGGTCCTGGAGGGCAAGGCCACAGCGGTGAGCACATCCTCCAGATGAACCTCGATCAGTACCTCCCCGTCCTTTTGTTTGTCCTGGTCGGCGTTGCCGTAGGTATCGTGCCGCTGGTCCTGGGATATGTGCTGGGCCCCAATCGCCCGGACGCCGCAAAGAACTCCCCCTACGAATGCGGCTTTGAAGCCTTCGAGGATGCGCGCATGAAGTTTGATGTGCGCTACTACCTCGTGGCCATTCTTTTCATTCTGTTCGATCTCGAGATTGCTTTCCTCTTTCCGTGGGCTGTGACGCTCCAGGAAGTAGGGGTAACCGGCTTCGTGGCCGTGGTGATCTTCTTGGCCATTCTGGTGGTGGGGTTTGCCTACGAGTGGAAAAAAGGCGCCCTGAACTGGGAATGAGCGGGCTTCACAAGGATTGATGCAATGATTGAAGGCGTGATGAAGGAAGGCTTCATCACCACGAGTTACGACTCGGTGGTGAACTGGGCCAAGACCGGATCCCTGTGGCCCATGACCTTTGGTCTGGCTTGCTGTGCCGTGGAGATGATGCATGCCGCCGCCGCGCGCTATGACATCGGACGCTTCGGTGCCGAAGTGTTCCGTGCCAGTCCACGCCAGTCGGATCTGATGATTGTGGCCGGCACGCTGTGCAACAAGATGGCGCCTGCCCTGCGCAAGGTTTATGACCAGATGTCGGAGCCCCGCTGGGTCTTGTCCATGGGATCGTGCGCCAACGGTGGCGGTTATTACCACTACAGCTATTCCGTTGTACGTGGTTGTGACCGCATCGTGCCTGTAGATGTGTATGTGCCTGGCTGCCCGCCTACGGCGGAAGCGTTGATCTACGGCATCATTCAGCTGCAGCAGAAGATTCGCCGTACCAACACCATTGCACGGGCTTGAAGGGTAGATGATGACTGCTGTTGCCATTCGGCCTGAGAAGCTCAAGGATGCCATTGCTGCCGTTCTGGGTGCCAAGGCCCGTCAGATCACGGTTGCGTTGGAGGAGGTGACTGTGGTGGTCGCCGCTGCGGATTACCGTGATGCGATGCAGCTGCTGCGCGATTCGGAGGCCTGCCGCTTCGAGCAGCTCATCGATCTGTGCGGTGTGGACTATTCCTCCTATGCCGACAAGGTGCACGAGGGTGCGCGGTATGGCGTGGTGTCGCACCTGTTGTCGGTCAGTCTCAACCAGCGCGTGCGCGTCAAGGTGTTCTGCCCTGACGACGATTTTCCCGTAGTGGCTTCGGTGTCTGACCTGTGGAACTCCGCCAACTGGTACGAGCGCGAGGCCTTTGACCTGTTCGGTATTGTGTTTGATGGACACAACGATTTGCGCCGCATTCTGACCGACTACGGTTTCATCGGCCATCCCTTCCGCAAGGATTTCCCACTGTCGGGCCATGTCGAAATGCGCTACGACACCGAGCGTCGCCGCGTCGTCTATGAGCCCGTGTCCATCGAGCCGCGAGAAATCACGCCTCGCATCATCCGCGAAGACAAGTACGGAGGCCTGCACTGAGCCGCCGCGCGCGTCTCATGTGATCCATCATGGCTGAAATCAAGAACTATTCCCTGAATTTTGGGCCGCAGCACCCAGCTGCGCACGGTGTGCTGCGACTGGTGCTGGAGCTCGATGGCGAAGTGGTGCAACGCGCCGATCCGCACATCGGCTTGCTGCACCGTGCCACGGAGAAGCTGGCCGAGCACAAGACCTACATCCAGTCGCTGCCTTATATGGACCGTCTGGATTACGTTTCGATGATGTCCAACGAGCACGCTTACTGCCTGGCCATCGAGAAGTTGCTGGGTATCGAAGTGCCGGTGCGCGCGCAGTACATACGCGTGATGTTTGCCGAAATCACGCGCTTGCTCAACCACCTCATGTGGCTGGGTTCGCACGGTAACGACTGCGGCAGCTCGACCATTCTGATCTACACCTTCCGCGAGCGTGAAGATCTGTTCGACATGTATGAGGCCGTGTCGGGCGCGCGCATGCATGCAGCGTATTTCCGTCCCGGTGGCGTCTACCGTGATCTGCCGGACAGCATGCCGCAGTACAAGGTCAGCAAGATCAAGAATGCCAAGGCCCTGGAGGCGATGAACCAGAACCGCAAGGGTTCCTTGCTCGACTTTATCGACGACTTCACGCGCCGTTTCCCTGGCTGCATGGACGAGTACGAGACGCTGCTTACCGACAACCGCATCTGGAAGCAGCGCACCGTGGGCATCGGCGTGGTTTCGCCCGAGCGAGCCCTGAACCTCGGAATGACTGGCCCGATGCTGCGTGGCTCGGGCATCGCCTGGGATCTGCGCAAAACGCAGCCTTACGACGTTTACGACCGCGTCGATTTCGACGTGCCTGTGGGCAAGACGGGCGATTGCTACGACCGGTATCTGGTTCGCATTCAGGAGATGCGCGAGTCCAATCGCATCATCAAGCAGTGTGTCGACTGGTTGCGCGCCAATCCGGGGCCGGTGATTACCGACAACCACAAGATTGCCCCTCCCGATCGCGAATCCATGAAATCCAACATGGAAGAGCTGATCCACCACTTCAAGTTGTTCACTGAGGGCTTCCATGTCCCCGAGGGCGAAGCCTATGCTGCAGTCGAGCACCCCAAGGGAGAGTTCGGCATCTACTTGGTCAGCGACGGTGCTAACAAGCCCTACCGTTTGAAGATTCGCGCTCCGGGTTTTGCGCACTTGGCGACGCTCGATGAAATGGCTCGGGGCCACATGATTGCGGATGCCGTGGCCATCATCGGAACCATGGATATCGTGTTCGGAGAAATTGACCGATGATTACCGAAGCGACCAAGGCGCGATTCGCGCGCGAAGTGGCCAAATACCCACCTGAGCAGAAGCAGTCTGCCGTGATGGCCTGTCTGTCCATCGTGCAGCAGGAGCTGGGGTATGTCAGCGAAGCCAGCGAGGCCGCAATTGCCGAGTACCTCGGCATGCCGCAGATCGCAGTGCACGAAGTCACCACGTTCTACAACATGTACAACCAGCAGCCGGTGGGCAAGTACAAGCTCAACGTCTGTACCAATCTGCCCTGTCTGTTGCGAGACGGCGGCAAAGCTCTTGAGCATCTGGAGCAGAAACTGGGTATTTCAATGGGGGAAACCACGCCGGATGGTCTGTTCACCCTGCAGCAATGCGAGTGCCTGGGCGCTTGCGCCGACGCGCCAGTGATGCTGGTCAACGACCGCAACATGTGCAGCTTCATGGGCAATGACAAACTCGACCAGTTGGTTGACAGCCTGCGGGCAGCGGAGGCCAAACAATGACTTCCGCAGCACAGGTGCTTTCCCAGTTCCAGGCGGCGGGCGTCGAGACCTGCTTCCATGACCGCCATATCACGCCCCAGATCTATGCCGACCTGAATGGCTCCAACTGGAGCATCAAGGACTACGAAGCACGCGGTGGCTACCATGCACTGCGCACCATTCTGGGCAAGGATGGCGGTGAGGGGCTCACCCAGGACCAAGTGATCGCTACGGTCAAAGAATCCGGCTTGCGCGGCCGGGGCGGTGCGGGCTTCCCTACGGGCCTGAAGTGGAGTTTCATGCCCCGCCAGTTCCCGGGCCAGAAGTACCTGGTGTGCAATTCCGACGAGGGCGAACCGGGAACCTGCAAGGATCGCGACATCCTGATGTACAACCCGCACATCGTGATCGAGGGCATGATCATTGCCGCTTATGCGATGGGCATCACGGTCGGGTACAACTACATCCACGGCGAGATCTTCCAAGTCTACGAGCGCTTTGAAGCAGCACTGGAAGAAGCGCGCGCCGCTGGCTATCTGGGCAACGGCATCCTCGGAACGGGTTTCAGTTTCCAGCTGCACGCCCACCATGGCTTCGGTGCCTACATCTGCGGCGAGGAAACCGCGCTGCTCGAATCGCTGGAAGGCAAGAAGGGCCAGCCACGCTTCAAGCCACCGTTTCCGGCCAGTTTCGGCCTGTATGGCAAGCCCACCACCATCAACAACACCGAAACCTTCGCCGCAGTGCCGTGGATCATCCGCAATGGCGGCGCGGCCTACCTGGCCTGTGGCAAACCGAACAACGGTGGCACCAAGATTTTCTCGGTCAGCGGTGACGTGGAGCGCCCCGGTAACTATGAAATCCCGCTGGGTACGCCCTTCTCCAAGCTGCTTGAGCTAGCAGGTGGCGTGCGCACGGGCCGCCAGCTCAAGGCTGTGATTCCGGGTGGTTCGTCGTCTCCGGTGCTGCCGGCATCGATCATCATGGATTGCACCATGGACTACGACTCGATTGCCAAGGCCGGCTCCATGCTGGGCTCCGGCGCCGTGATCGTCATGGACGACAGCCGATGCATGGTTGAATCGCTCAAGCGGCTGTCTTATTTCTACATGCACGAGTCCTGCGGACAGTGCACGCCATGCCGGGAAGGTACCGGATGGCTCTGGCGCCTGGTGGATCGCATCCACCGCGGCGAAGGCCGCCCTGCGGACATGGATGTGCTCGATTCCGTGGCTGGCAACATCATGGGCCGCACGATCTGTGCGCTGGGCGATGCGGCGGCGATGCCCGTGCGCGCCATGATCAAGCACTTCCGTCCCGAGTTCGAAGCACTGATTCCGAACAAGACCCCTCAGGCCGCGCCCTCTGCCTGATCGCGAGAAAAGCATATGGTTGAAATTGAATTGGACGGTCAGAAGGTAGAAGTCACCGAGGGTTCCATGGTGATGCACGCCGCTGAAAAGGCCGGCACCTACATTCCTCATTTCTGCTACCACAAGAAGCTCTCCATTGCGGCCAATTGCCGCATGTGCCTGGTGGATGTGGAGAAGGCACCCAAGCCCATGCCCGCCTGCGCCACGCCTGTCACGCAGGGCATGATCGTGCGCACCAAGACGGACAAGGCCATTCAGGCACAGAAGTCGGTCATGGAGTTCCTGCTGATCAACCATCCGCTGGATTGCCCCATCTGCGACCAGGGCGGCGAATGCCAGCTCCAGGATCTGGCGGTGGGCTATGGCGCGTCTTCGTCGCGCTATGGCGAAGAGAAGCGGGTAGTCCTCCACAAGGACGTGGGCCCGCTGATCTCGATGGAAGAGATGACGCGCTGCATCCACTGCACGCGTTGCGTGCGTTTTGGCCAAGAAGTGGCAGGCGTGATGGAACTCGGGATGATTCACCGGGGTGAGCACTCCGAGATCACCACGGTCACTGGCGACACCGTTGATTCCGAACTGTCGGGCAACATGATCGACATCTGCCCCGTGGGGGCGCTGACCAGCAAGCCTTTCCGCTACAGCGCCCGCACCTGGGAGCTTTCGCGCCGCAAGTCGGTGAGTCCCCACGACTCTGCCGGCGCCAACCTCATCGTGCAGGTGAAGAACCACAGGGTCATGCGCGTCGTGCCCTTTGAGAACGAGGAAGTCAACGAGTGCTGGATTGCGGACCGCGATCGTTTCTCGTATGAGGCCCTCAACAGCGATGAGCGATTGACCCAGCCCATGCTCAAACAGGGTGGTGAATGGCGCGAGGTCGACTGGCAGACCGCCCTTGAGTACGTGGCCAATGGCTTGCGGTGTGTTCGCAACGACCATGGAGCGGGTGCCATCGGTGCCCTGGTCAGCCCGCACAGCACATTGGAAGAGCTGTATCTGGCCGGCGCCCTGGTGCGCGGTCTGGGGAGCGACAACATCGACTACCGGTTGCGCAATGCCGAATTCCCCGCCGCCAGCGGTATCCGCTGGCTGGGGACGTCCATTGCCTCGCTGTCTACCTTGCAGCGCGTGCTGGTCATCGGCTCCAACCTGCGCAAGGATCACCCGCTGTTTGCGCAGCGTATTCGCCAGGCAGCGCGCCATGGTTGTGTGGTCAGTGCTATTAATTCGGTAGTGCATGACTGGGCCATGCCCGTGGCGCACACGCTGGTGCAGCCATCTGCCGCGTGGGAGCAGGCTCTGGCAAGTGTTGCAGCCGCCATCGCTCAGGAAAAAGGCGTGCAAGCGCCCGATGGGGCTGCGCAAGTGGACGAATCCGCGCTGGCCATCGCCCGTTCCTTGCTCGCCGGCGAGCGCAAGGCGATCTTGCTGGGGAATGCAGCGGCCCACCACGGGCATGCCAGCCGGTTGCTGGTGCTCGCGCAGTGGATTGCTGAGCAGGTGGGCGCAACGGTGGGCTATCTCACCGAAGCCGCCAACACGGTGGGTGCCCAGTACGCCAAGGCACTCCCGCTCCAGGGCGGCCAGAATGCGGGTCAGATGCTGGCAGGCGGATTGAAGGCAGCCCTCTTGCTGAACACCGAACCTGCCTTCGATTCGGCCGCCGGCGAGGCCGCGTGCCAGGCGCTTGCCAAGACGGACATGGTGGTCACACTGAGTCCTTTCAAGACCAACATGGCGTTCAGTGACGTCCTGCTGCCCATCGCACCCTTCACTGAAACATCCGGCAGCTTTGTAAATGCTGAAGGGCGGTTGCAGAGTTTCCATGCCGTGGTCCGTCCACTGGCTGAGACACGGCCCGCCTGGAAGGTTCTGCGGGTATTGGCGAATTTGCTCAGTATCCCGGGCTTCGATTTTGAAACCTCGCAGGATGTGCTGGCCCAGGCTACCCATACGCCGGCCGGTGGCGTGCCATCGGTGTCCCCGGCTGAATTGAACAATGCGCAGGCCATGCTGCCTCCAGCGGCAACACCAGTGGTGGGCGAGCCCGCAGTGGCTGCCATCTACCAGCTCGATGGGCTGGTGCGCCGCGCTCCCTCGTTGCAGTTGACTGCGGATGGCCGCCTCGCCCAGGAAGGAGTCGCAGCATGATCGACGCGCTCTACAACGCAGGCCTGCACCTGATGGGTTATGGCTGGTGGACCGCCGCCGCATGGCCGGTGCTGTGGATTCTTTTGAAGATTGTCGTCATCCTTGCCCCGCTGATGGGCGCTGTGGCCTATCTGACACTGTGGGAGCGCAAGCTGCTGGGCTTCATGCAGGTCCGCTACGGCCCCAACCGCGTCGGTCCCATGGGACTGCTGCAGCCCATCGCCGATGCGCTCAAGCTGCTGACCAAGGAAATCATCCAGCCAACCGCCGCGAGCAAAGGGCTCTTCGTGCTGGGTCCCGTCATGGCGATCATGCCTGCGCTGGCGGCATGGGTGGCTATTCCGTTCGGTCCTGACGTTGCGCTGGCCAACGTGAATGCGGGTTTGCTGCTGGTGATGGCTATCACTTCCATCGAGGTGTACGGCGTGATCATTGCCGGGTGGGCGTCCAATTCCAAATACGCCTTCCTGGGGGCTCTGCGGGCTTCGGCCCAAATGGTCAGCTATGAAATCGCCATGGGGTTCTGCTTCCTGGTGGTGATCATGGTCTCGGGCAGCATGAATCTGACCGAAATCGTGATGGGGCAGGGACGCGGCATGGCTGCCGACAAGGGTCTCGTTTTCCTCTCCTGGAATTGGTTGCCGCTGCTGCCGATCTTTCTGGTCTACCTGATCTCCGGCGTGGCCGAAACCAACCGCCATCCCTTCGACGTTGTCGAAGGTGAAGCCGAAATCGTGGCAGGTCATATGGTCGAGTATTCGGGCATGGGTTTTGCCATCTTCTTCCTGGCCGAGTACGCCAGCATGTGGCTGGTGTCCATCCTGGCGGCATTGATGTTCCTGGGCGGATGGCTTCCACCCATCGACAGCGCACTGTTCAACTGGATTCCCGGTTGGATCTGGCTGGGTCTCAAGACGTTCGTCGTGGTGTCCATGTTCATCTGGATCCGTGCCACGTTCCCGCGGTTCCGCTATGACCAGATCATGCGTCTGGGCTGGAAGATCTTCATTCCGGTCACCCTGGTGTGGCTGCTCATCGTCGGCGGGTGGTTGCTCTCGCCTTGGAATATCTGGAAATAAGCGGGGACACAAATGACTGCTGTTGCTGCTGCACCTTTTTCGCTGAAAGACTTCTTCAAGAGTTTCATGCTGGTGGAACTCGTCAAGGGCATGGCCCTGACCGGGCGCTACGCCTTTCGCCGCAAGGTGACGGTGCAGTTTCCTGAAGAAAAGACGCCACTCTCGCCCCGTTTCCGGGGGCTGCATGCCCTGCGCCGTTATGACAATGGCGAAGAGCGTTGCATTGCCTGCAAGCTGTGCGAGGCCGTCTGCCCCGCGATGGCAATTACCATCGAATCGGATGTGCGTGCCGATGGCTCGCGCCGTACGACGCGCTACGACATCGACCTGACCAAGTGCATCTTCTGTGGCTTCTGCGAAGAAAGTTGCCCGGTCGATTCAATCGTCGAAACCCACATCCTCGAGTACCACGGAGAAAAGCGGGGCGACCTCTATTTCACCAAGGACATGCTGCTCGCCGTGGGCGATCGCTATGAAGGTGAAATTGCTGCGGCGAAGGCCGCCGACGCCAAGTACCGCTGACGCGGTTTGTGCGAGTTTCTCAAGGCCAGACCTTCTACAAAGAAACGATTCATGGACGCCAAGACTGGTTTTTTCTATCTTTTCTCGGTTGTGCTGCTTTTCGCAGCCTTCCGAGTGATCACCGCGCGCAATCCCGTGCATGCGGTACTACACCTCATCCTGGCTTTTTCGCAGGCTGCCGCCATCTGGCTGCTTCTCAAGGCGGAGTTCCTGGCCATCGTGCTGGTGCTGGTGTACCTGGGCGCGGTCATGGTGCTGTTCCTCTTCGTGGTGATGATGCTGGATATCCACATCGATACCATCCGCAAGGGGTTCTGGAAGCACTTTCCCCTGGCCGCGTTCATCGGCGCCATGATTGCCCTCGAGATGGCGGCTGTCCTCATGGGGGGATTTCGTGGCCTGGATGAACCCAAGGCTGCGGCCGTGGTCCTGGATGCGGCAGGCCAGGTGGTTCCCTATTCCAATGCCAAGGCTCTGGGTAAGCTGCTTTACACCGAATACCTGTATCCCGTTGAAATTGCCGCTGTCATTTTGCTGGTGGCCATGATCGCTGCCATCGCGCTCACGCTGCGCCAGCGCAAGGACACCAAGGCGATTGATCCGTCGAGCCAGATCCGGGTGCGCGCCAAGGACCGTCTGCAGGTGGTGAAGTTGGCGGTGACTCGCAAGCCCGACCCCGAGACCGCCGGCGAGCCCGCCCTTGAGGAGAAGAAAGCATGACTTTGACGCTGGGCCATTTTCTTTCGTTGGGCGCCATGCTGTTCGCGTTGGCCGTGATCGGTATCTTCCTCAATCGCAAGAATCTCATTGTGCTGTTGATGGCCATCGAGTTGATGTTGCTCGCGGTCAACATGAACTTCGTGGCGTTCTCGCACTATCTGGGTGACATGCACGGCCAGGTGTTCGTGTTCTTCATCCTGACAGTGGCGGCGGCCGAATCGGCCATCGGGCTGGCCATCCTGGTGCTGCTCTTCCGCAACAAGTCCAGCATCAACGCGGAAGATCTCAACACCCTTAAGGGTTGAGTCGCCGGTATTCCCAAGGTTCTCAAGAATGAGTCAAACCCTCTCTGCTTCAACGCTTCTGGCGGTTCCGCTGGCACCGCTGGCGGGCGCCCTGCTGGCTGGTATTTTTGGCACCACGTTCGGCGGCAACTGGATCGGTCGCCGCCTCAGCCACACACTGACCATCCTGGGCGTGCTGGTGGCCTTTGTACTGTCGGCCATGACGCTCAAGAGCGTTGCTCTGGACGGCGCGCGCTTCAACGAAACGCTCTACACCTGGATGGTGGTGGGCGGCCTGAAGATGGAAGTAGGCTTCCTGATCGACAGCCTCACGGCCATGATGATGGTGGTGGTTACGTTCGTGTCGTTGATGGTGCACATCTACACCATTGGCTACATGGAAGAGGACGACGGCTACAACCGTTTCTTCGCCTACATCTCGCTGTTCACGTTCTCCATGCTCATGCTGGTCATGAGCAACAACCTGCTGCAGTTGTTCTTCGGCTGGGAAGCCGTGGGCCTGGTGTCTTACCTGCTGATCGGTTTCTGGTTCAACAGGCCTTCGGCCATCTTTGCCAACATGAAGGCGTTCCTGGTCAACCGCGTGGGCGACTTCGGCTTCATTCTGGGCATCGGTCTCATTGCGGCCTATGCTGGCACCCTGAACTATGCAGAGGTGTTCGGCAAGACGGCACAACTCGGTGGGATGGCGTTCCCCGGCACGGACTGGATGCTGATCACGGTGATCTGCATCTGCCTGTTCATCGGTGCGATGGGCAAGAGTGCACAGTTTCCCCTCCATGTGTGGCTGCCCGACTCCATGGAAGGCCCCACCCCAATTTCGGCGCTGATCCACGCCGCGACCATGGTGACAGCCGGCATCTTCATGGTGGCTCGCATGTCACCACTGTTCGAACTGTCGGACACTGCGCTTAACTTCATTCTCGTCATTGGCGCCATCACGGCCCTTTTCATGGGTTTTCTGGGCATCATCCAGAATGACATCAAGCGCGTGGTGGCCTATTCCACGTTGTCGCAACTGGGCTATATGACGGTGGCGCTGGGCGCTTCGGCGTATTCGGTGGCAGTTTTCCACCTGATGACGCATGCGTTCTTCAAGGCGTTGCTGTTCCTGGGCGCCGGTTCGGTGATCATGGGCATGCACCACAACCAGGACATCCGCTGGATGGGAGGCGTGCGCAAGTACATGCCCATCACCTGGATCACGTCGCTGCTGGGCTCACTGGCGCTGATCGGTACGCCGCTGTTTTCGGGTTTCTACTCGAAAGACAGCATCATCGAAGCGGTCCACTTCAGCCATCTGCCGGCCGCAGGGTTCGCGCATTTCGCGGTGTTGGCGGGGGTGTTCATCACGGCGTTCTATTCGTTCCGTATGTACTTTCTGGTGTTCCATGGCAAGGAGCGCTATGACCAGAACCCGGATGCCCACCATCACGGCGATCACCATGACGATCACCACGAACCCCATGAGTCGCCGTGGGTGGTGACCGTACCGCTTGTACTGCTGGCCATTCCTTCGGTGGTGGTGGGCTTCATATTCATCCAGCCCATGCTGTTTGGTGATTTCTTCAAGGATGTAGTCTTCGTGGACGCCGCCAAGCATCCTTCCATGGCGCACATGGCGGAGCACTTCCATGGAGCATGGACCATGGCATTGCACGGTTTGCAGACGGCGCCTTTCTGGCTGGCGCTGGCCGGTGTGGCCCTGTCGTACTACATGTACATGGTCAACCCCGCCTTGCCCGCTGCAATCAAGCGGAGCCTGATGCCGGTCTACACCGTTCTTGAAAACAAGTACTACCTTGACTGGATCAACGAGAATATCGTGGCCCGGGGCGCGCGCATGCTCGGTACCGGTCTGTGGAAGGTGGGCGATCAGGCCATCATTGACGGTGCATTGGTCAACGGTTCGTGGAAGCTGGTGCGCTGGATTTCCGGCGTGGTGCGCTGGGTTCAGACCGGTTTCATCTTCCATTACGCCCTCGTGATGATTCTCGGCGTATTCGGCTTGATGACCTGGTTCGTCTGGCGCGATTATTTCCTGCAGCTCATCAAATAAGGAAAAGAACAAAATGGGTCTGTTGAGTCTTGCAATCTGGACGCCGATTGCCTTTGGCGCGCTGCTGCTGGCTGTCGGCCGCGATGAGCACGCCCGCTCCGTTCGCTGGCTTGCACTGATTGGCGCCGTCATCGGCCTTTTGGTCACGCTGCCCTTGTATGAGGGTTTCCAGCTGGGTTCAGCTGCGATGCAGTTCGTTGAAAAGTCGGTCTGGATCGAACGGTTCAATGTCCATTACCACTTGGGCGTGGACGGCATCTCGTTCTGGTTCGTCCCTCTGACGGCTTTCATCACCGTGATTGTGGTGATCGCTTCGTGGGAGTCGATCACCGAGCGCATCAACCAGTACATGGGAGCCTTCCTGATCCTCTCGGGGTTGATGATTGGCGTGTTCTCCGCACTGGACGGCATGCTGTTCTACGTGTTCTTCGAAGCCACCCTGATTCCGATGTACCTGATCATCGGTATCTGGGGGGGGCCCAACAAGATCTACGCGGCGTTCAAGTTCTTCCTGTACACGCTGCTCGGCTCCCTGCTGATGCTGATTGCGCTGATCTATCTGTACAACCAGTCTGGCGGTAGCTTCGACATTGCGGCGTGGCACAAGTTGCCCCTGGGTTCGACGGCCCAGACACTGCTTTTCTTTGCATTCTTCGCGGCTTTTGCGGTCAAGGTGCCGATGTGGCCGGTTCACACCTGGCTGCCCGATGTGCACGTCGAAGCGCCTACCGGTGGTTCCGCAGTGCTGGCCGCCATCATGCTGAAGCTCGGGGCTTATGGTTTCCTGCGTTTTTCGATGCCGATCGCACCCGATGCAGCCCGTGAGTGGGCGTGGCTGATGATCGTCCTGTCGCTGGTGGCGGTGGTGTACGTGGGGCTCGTGGCCATGGTGCAGAAGGACATGAAAAAGCTCGTGGCCTACTCGTCCGTCGCGCACATGGGGTTTGTCACGCTCGGGTTCTTCATCTTCAATGATCTGGGCGTTTCCGGCGGTTTGGTCCAGATGATTGCGCATGGCTTTGTTTCGGGCGCAATGTTCCTCTCCATCGGCGTGCTCTACGACCGTGTGCATTCCCGCGAGATCGCTGCCTATGGTGGGGTGGTGAACACCATGCCGAATTTCACAGCCTTCGCCTTGCTGTTTGCCATGGCCAACTGCGGACTCCCCGGCACCGCTGGTTTCGTGGGAGAGTGGATGGTGATCCTGGGTGCCGTGAAGGCCAACTTCTGGGTGGGGGGCGCAGCTGCCCTGGCGCTGATTCTGGGTGCGGCCTACACGCTGTGGATGTTCAAGCGCGTGTACCTGGGTCCCGTGGCCAACGACCACGTCAAGGCGCTGAGCGACATCAGCAGCCGCGAATTCCTTGTGCTGGCTTTGCTGGCCCTGGCTGTACTGGCCATGGGACTCTACCCCCGTCCCTTCACCGATGTGATGGACACCTCCGTGGCGGAGTTGCTCAAGCATGTGGCGCTGTCCAAGCTGAACTGACCAGACTGAACTGAGAGATTCGAGATGATTGACAACATCAGCTGGCTCGCCGTCTACCCAGAGATCGTGCTGTTGGCCATGGCCTGCGTGATCGCGCTGGTGGATTTGGGCGTCCACAGCCACCGCCGTACGGGCACCTACGTGCTCACCATGCTCACCCTGGCCGTGGTGGCGGTACTGCAGGGGCTGTACGCCAGCAGCGGCAATACTTTTTATGGGTTTGGCAACATGGTGGTCAGCGATGCCATGGGCAACTGGCTCAAGTGTTTCGCGACCGTTGCGATGATGGTGACGCTGGTTTATGGGCGTCCCTATGCGGCAGACCGCGGCATGCTGCGGGGCGGGGAATTGTTTACCCTCTCGATGCTGGCATTGCTCGGCATCTTCATCATGATTTCGGGTAACAATTTCTTGGTCATTTATCTTGGCCTTGAACTGCTTACCTTGTCGAGCTATTCGCTGGTGGCGCTGCGGCGTGACAATGCCACGGCGACGGAAGCCGCCATGAAGTACTTCGTGCTTGGCGCCATGGCCAGCGGCTTCCTGCTTTACGGTCTTTCCATGCTCTACGGCGCGACAGGCTCTCTCGACATCGGTCAGGTGTTCAAGGCCGTCAATTCGGGCCAAATCCGCCACCAGGTGCTGGTGTTCGGCCTTGTCTTTGTCGTGGCAGGTTTGGCCTTCAAATTGGGTGTAGTGCCCTTCCACATGTGGATTCCTGACGTATACCAGGGCGCGCCCACGGCCGTGACGCTGTTGATCGGCGGCGCACCCAAGCTCGCTGCGTTTGCCATCGCCATCCGTTTGCTGGTCGACGGCCTATTACCCCTGGCGATCGATTGGCAGCAGATGCTGGCAGTGTTGGCCATCGGATCACTGCTTGTCGGTAACCTGGCCGCAATTGCCCAGACCAACCTCAAGCGCATGCTGGCTTATTCCACCATTTCGCAGATGGGCTTCGTTCTGCTCGGCCTGATGTCGGGTGTGATCAATGGCAACGTGGATGCCACTGCGGTGGAAAGCGCTTACAGCTCCGCCATGTTCTATGTGGTGAGCTATGTTCTCACCACCCTGGCAGCCTTCGGCGTGATTTTGCTGTTGGCACGTGAAGGTTTCGAGAGCGAAGAAATCGCGGATCTCGCTGGCCTCAACCAACGTAGCCCCCTTTATGCCGGTGTGATGGCGGTCTGCCTTTTCTCCATGGCGGGTATACCTCCATTGGTCGGCTTCTATGCCAAGTTGTCGGTTTTGCAGGCGCTTGTGGCTTCAGGCCAGGGCTGGCATCTCGCACTGGCCGTCTTTGCCGTCGTCATGTCGCTGATCGGTGCGTTCTATTACCTCCGTGTGGTGAAGGTGATGTACTTTGATGAACCGCTCACGGCGACCAGCGTGTCTGCGCCAATCGACGTGCGTGTGGTGTTGACCATCAATGGCGCCTTGGTGCTGGTGTTGGGTCTGTTGCCCGGCGGCCTGATGGCCCTTTGCGCCGAAGCCATCGTGCGCGCCCTGTCTACCTGATCCGATTGCGCCTGTGTCACAAACTGGTTCTGTCTGGCTTGTCATTGTGGCCGCGTTCGTTGCGGCGAATCTGCCTTTCATCAACCACCGCGCCTTGGTGCTGGGGCCAGTAATCCGGCCCAGGAAGTCCCTCGTTGTGCGGTTGCTGGAACTGCTGGCGTTTTACTTGCTGGTGGGTGTCATGGCCTTGCTTCTTGAGCGTCGCGCAGGGCAGATCGCTCCGCAGGGTTGGGAGTTCTACGCCATCACCGGCACCCTGTTTCTCACCCTGGCGTTTCCGGGTTTCGTTTACCGCTACCTGCTGCGGCGCCACGGCTGAGGCGGCTGATTACTGCTCTTCATGAAGGTGCTTGACCTGCACTGCCGGCAGGGCCATGTGTTCGAAGGCTGGTTCGCCTCGGAAGAAGATTTCCAGGACCAGTTGCAACGATCGATGCTGCAGTGCCCCATGTGCATGGACGTGCAAATCTCCAAGAGCGTGAGTGCGCCCAGATTGAATTTGGGGGCGCGGCAACCGCGCCACGCTGCGTCGGCAGCCGGGAGCATTCAACCGACCGACGCACCCGCGGTGGCCACGGCAGAACTGCAGGCTGCATGGCTTGCGCTGGCACGTACGGTCGCGGCTCGAACCGAGGATGTGGGTGACCGGTTCGCACAGGAGGCCCGGCGTATGCACCGGGGGGAAGTGCAAGAGCGTGCCATCCGGGGCCGGACATCGCCTGAAGAGGCCGTGCGTCTTTTGGACGAAGGCATCGACGTCCTGCCGTTACCCCTGCCCGAAGCCGCCAAGGAAACCTTGCAGTAAGGCTCCTGACGTGCCCAGACGCGAGGTGGGCGGGGATCAGCCGGGGTGGCGCCCCGTCCTCAGTGTGCGAACTGCAGCGCTGCCAGGCGCGCATACACCCCGCCCAGTGCACTGAGTTCTGCATGGGTGCCTTGCTCCACAATGCGCCCGTCTTCGAGCACCACGATCCGATCGGCGCTCTGCACGGTGGCCAAGCGGTGCGCGATGACCAGCGTGGTCCGTTGTCCCGTGCGGCGCTGCATGGCCATTTCCAGCGCCGCCTGTACCATGCGCTCGCTTTCCGCGTCGAGCGCGCTGGTGGCTTCATCGAGCAGCAGGAGGGGGGGATTTTTAAGCATGGCGCGAGCGATGGAGATTCGCTGGCGCTGGCCCCCAGAAAGGCGCACACCGCGCTCCCCGAGAAAAGTGGCATAGCCTTCGGGCAATGCTTCGATGAAGTCATGTGCGAACGCGGCGCGGGCTGCGGAAATCACTTGCTCGTGCGAAGCCTCCGGGCGCCCGTAGCGGATGTTGTCGAAGGCAGATGCGGAGAAGATCACGGCGTCCTGGGGCACCGTGCCGATGTGGGCCCGCAGATCCTGAAGTGCCATCTCTCGTACGTCCACGCCATTGAGGGCGATGCGGGCAGGCAAGGCTTTGTTGTCGTGCTGATCCACGTCGTAGAAGCGCTGCAGGAGTTGGAACACCGTGGTCTTTCCAGCTCCGCTGGCGCCCACCAGTGCTACGGTTTCGCCGGGACTGAGGTGGAGTGTGAAATCCTGCAGGGCCGCTTGATGGGGGCGTGATGGGTAGTGAAAACCCACGTTGTCAAAATCCACCCGCAAGCCCCCACAGCTCAGCGGCAGCGGACGGGGCTGCGGCGGGTCTTTCACAGGTGACTGGCTAGCGATCAATTCCATCAACCGTTCGGTGGCGCCCGCCGCGCGCAGCAAGTCGCCATAGACTTCGCCCAGCACAGCCACTGCGCCCGCCAACAGCATCACATACACCACGGTCTGCCCCAGGTGGCCGGCTGTCATCTGGCCGGTCAGCACGGCCTGGGTGCCCCGGTACAGACCCCACAGCAGCAGCCCGGCATTGGCAATGATGATGAATGCAACGAGGACTGCGCGCGCACGCGAGCGGCGCACGGCCGCTTGGAATGCACTTTCGGTGGCCTGCGAGAAGCGCGTTGATTCACCCGCCTCTGCGGTGTAGCTCTGCACCACGGGCACCGCGTTCAGCACTTCGGCCGCAATGGCGCTCGAGTCGGCAACGCGGTCCTGGCTATCGCGCGAAAGGCGGCGCACGCGCCGTCCGATCCACATGCTCGGCAGCACGACGAGCACCAGCACCAGCAGCACCACGGACATGACGTACGGATTGGTCCACACCAGCATCACGAGGGCACCAGCCCCCATGACCGCATTGCGCAAGCCCATCGAGAGCGAGGAGCCAACCACCGTCTGCACCAACGTGGTGTCGGCTGTCAGCCTTGACAGCACTTCGCCTGTCTGGGTGGTTTCAAAAAACGCCGGACTTTGTCGCAGCACGTGGCTGTAGACGGCATTGCGTAGATCGGCAGTGACCCGCTCGCCAAGCCAGCTGACCATATAGAAGCGGGCGGCGGAAAAAACGCCCAGCGCAATGGCAACGCCGAAGAGTGCCAGGAAGTGCCCCTGCAAGGCCATGGCCTGGCTGCCACGGTCGGAGGCCAGCAGGCCGCCATCGATCAGGTTCCTGAGCGCCAATGGAAACGCCAACGTAGCCGTCGCAGCCAAAAGCAGAAATACGAGCGAGAGAAAGATGCGGCCACGGTAGGGTGACAGAAAGGGCATCAGGCCGGACAACGATCTCGGGGTGCTCTGAGCGCGCATGGAGGGAGGTTTCGCCATGAGGGCAGTGTAGGCTGCATTGGCGCCACGCATGGACGTGGGGCGGTGCGCCGCTGCTTGCGGGGCGAC
Organism: Acidovorax delafieldii 2AN; assembly: GCF_000175235.1. Classification (GTDB taxonomy): domain Bacteria; phylum Pseudomonadota; class Gammaproteobacteria; order Burkholderiales; family Burkholderiaceae_C; genus Acidovorax; species Acidovorax delafieldii_B. The sequence goes on from NZ_ACQT01000008.1 coordinate 45,585, forward strand.
ACGCAGCGTCATAGACAGTCACTGTTCCCACACAGTCCGATGCCTGTGGTGGGGTGCGTTGGCGGAGTGGTGGATGCCGCGCTCTGCAGGTGCGTCGCACCCCTTCTTTCCCGAGTTTGCAGAGGCCGCAGCAGCGCTGAAAAGGAGCCGATTCGAACTGCGATAGAGGGGGCGTTCCTACGTAGGCATTTATACATAGGCATTTGTCCCAGTACCTGCTCCCCCGTGGCGGGACTTACGATGCGATGCAACAAAAAGCACCCCCGAGACCTTGTGGCAAGGCTCATTCTTCAGCATCCATGGAGCGACCAAGGCGCAATGAGCGACGTCATTCTTGAAACCCAAAGCCTGACCAAAGAGTTCAAAGGCTTCACCGCAGTCAGCGATGTGAATCTGGCCGTGCGCCGAGGGTCCATCCATGCGTTGATCGGCCCGAATGGGGCGGGCAAAACCACGTGCTTCAACCTGCTGACCAAGTTCCTCGTTCCCACGTCGGGGGTGATCCGGTTCAACGGGCACGACATCACCGCTGAACAGCCCGCGCAAATTGCGCGGCGTGGCGTGATCCGGTCCTTCCAGATTTCGGCGGTGTTCCCCCACCTCACGCTGCTCGAGAACGTGCGTCTGGGCCTGCAACGCAAACTGGGCACCTCGTTCCATTTCTGGCGCAGTGAGCGCACGTTGCGCCAGCTGGATGAAAGGGCCATGGAATTGCTCCGAGAGGTCGGCCTTGAAGACCTGGCGGATGAAGTCACGGTGAATTTGCCCTACGGGCGCAAGCGCGCACTGGAAATTGCAACCACGCTGTCCATGGAGCCTGAACTCATGCTGCTGGACGAGCCCACCCAGGGCATGGGCCATGAAGACGTCGATCGCGTCACGCAGCTCATCAAGAAGGTGTCGGCCGGGCGGACCATCCTCATGGTCGAGCACAACATGAAAGTGGTGTCCACCATTGCCGATTGCATCACCGTGCTGCAGCGGGGCGCTGTGCTCGCCGAGGGGCCTTACGCCGAAGTTTCGAGTAATCCGCAAGTGATGGAAGCCTACATGGGTACGACCGACGGCCAACTGCAGGGGGCGCACTGACATGGTGAACGCTGCCTCCAAAACTCCCGCACTGGAGATTCGCAATCTCGAAGCCTGGTACGGCGAGTCGCACGTGCTCCACGGCGTGGACATCGTGGTGCAACCCGGCGAAGTGGTCACCCTGCTGGGACGCAATGGCGCCGGGCGCACGACCACCATGCGGGCCATCATGGGCCTGACGGGTGCGCGCAAGGGCTCGGTCAAGATCAACGGGGTAGAGACCATCCACCTGCCCACCCACCGCATTGCGCACCTGGGCGTGGGCTACTGCCCTGAAGAGCGCGGCATTTTTTCCAGCCTGTCGTGCGAGGAGAACCTGCTGTTGCCGCCGGTGCTCAAGACAGGCACCCAGGGCATGCCCCTCGATGAAATCTATGCCATGTTCCCAAACTTGGCAGAGCGCCGCCACAGCCAGGGCACGCGCCTGTCGGGGGGCGAACAGCAGATGCTCGCAGTGGCCCGCATTCTGCGCACCGGTGCGAAGCTCCTGCTGCTTGATGAGATATCTGAGGGCTTGGCGCCTGTGATCGTGCAGGCCCTCGCCCGCATGATCACCATGCTGCGGGAGCGTGGCTACACCGTGGTGATGGTTGAGCAGAATTTTCGCTTTGCCGCGCCGCTGGCCGACCGCTTCTACGTCATGGAGCATGGGCGCATCGTCGAGCGCTTTGGCGCGGCCGAACTGGCAGAGAAGATGCCAGTGCTCACTGAGCTGCTCGGTGTGTGACACCTCCGATCGCTCCTTCCCTGAATTCGCCTTGACAACCCAGGAGACACAATGAAAAACAAACGCACGGTTCTGGCTTCGGTCTTGATTGCAGCAGGTTTTGCGGCGCCGCTGGCCCATGCCGAAGACAAGGTGAAGATCGGCTTCATCACCGACATGTCGAGCCTTTACTCCGACGTGGATGGCAAGAATGGCGCTGTGGCCATCCAGATGGCCATTGACGACTTTGGTGGCAAGGTGCTGGGCATGCCCATCGAACTGGTGAGCGCAGACCACCAGAACAAGGCAGACATCGCCGCTTCCAAGGCACGCGAGTGGATCGACACGCAGGGACTGACCATGCTGCTGGGCGGCACCAATTCCGGCACGGGCCTGGCTATGGCCAAGGTGGCTCAGGAAAAGAAGCGTGTGTTCATGGTGAATGGCGCCGGAACGTCGGCGCTGACCAACGAGCAGTGCAGCCCCTACACCGTGCACTACGCCTACGACACCGTGGCCCTCGCGAAGGGGACCGGTGGTGCAGTGGTCGACAAGGGGGGCAAGGACTGGTTCTTCCTCACGGCGGATTACGCTTTCGGCGCGGCGCTTGAGAACGATACCGCTCGGGTGGTCAAGGAGAAGGGCGGTCGTGTGATGGGCAGCGTCAAGCACCCGCTCAACGCCTCGGACTTTTCCTCTTTCCTGTTGCAGGCGCAGAACTCGAAGGCCCAGATCCTCGGACTGGCCAATGCGGGGGGCGACACCATCAACGCGATCAAGGCGGCCAAGGAATTCGGCATCAATAAGACCATGAAGATGGCCGGGTTGCTGGTTTTCGTTACCGACATCCACAGCCTGGGTCTCAAGAACACCGAAGGCCTGCTGCTCACCACCAGCTGGGACTGGAACCTCAACGACCAGTCGCGCGCATTCGGCCGCAAGTTCTTTGCCAAGACCAAGCGCATGCCTACCGACATCCAGGCAGCCGACTATTCCGCCACCATGACCTACCTGAAGGCCCTTGCGGCAGCCAAGACCACCGACGCCGACAAGGTCATGGAGAAGCTCAAGTCCTCGCCGATTGATGACTTCTATGCGAAGGGGCACATCCGCCCTGATGGCCGCTTCGTGCACGACATGTATCTCGTGCAGGTCAAGGCGCCCGCAGAGTCCAAGGAGCCGTGGGACTACTACAAGGTGGTGAGCAAGCTGCCAGGCGAGCAGGTGTTCACCACCAAGGCCGAGAGCAAATGTGCTCTCTGGAAATAACCCTCTGTTTGCAAGCGCACCGTTTTTCCCGGACCACCCCATATCTAAAGGAGACACCACCATGAGCAACAAACTCACCGCACTGGCACTGATGCTCGGCGCTGCCGGCCTGGCCGCCCCGGCCGTCCATGCGCAGGAAAAAGTCAAGATCGGCTTCATCACCGACATGTCCAGCCTGTATTCGGATGTCGAGGGCAAAGGTGGCGCAACCGCCATCCAGATGGCCATCGACGACTTTGGCGGCAAGGTGCTGGGCCAGCCGATCGAGCTGCTCTCCGCAGACCACCAGAACAAGGCGGACATCGCGGCCTCGAAGGCCCGCGAGTGGATCGACACGCAAGGCGTGACCATGATCTTCGGCGGCACCAATTCGGGTACGGCCCTGGCGACGTCCAAGGTGGCTGCCGAGAAAAAGCGCATCTACTTCAACAACGGCGCGGGCACGTCTGCCTTGACCAATGAGCAGTGCAACCCCTACACCGTGCACTACGCCTACGACACCGTGGCGCTGGCCAAGGGCACCGGCGGTGCCGTGGTGGACAGCGGCGGCAAGAGCTGGTTCTTCCTGACCGCTGACTACGCCTTCGGCCATTCGCTGGAGAACGACACCACGGCGGTGATCAAGGCCAAGGGCGGCACGGTGGCCGGCGCCGTGCGGCACCCGCTCAATGCCTCCGACTTCTCGTCGTTCCTGCTGCAGGCGCAAAACTCCAAGGCCCAGATCCTCGGCCTGGCCAATGCCGGTGGCGACACCATCAACTCCATCAAGGCGGCGAAAGAGTTCGGCATCAACAAGACCATGAAGACCGCGGGCCTGCTGGTTTTCTTGAGCGACATCCACAGCCTGGGCCTCAAGAACACCGAGGGCCTGCTGCACACCACGAGCTGGTATTGGGACAAGGATGACGAGTCGCGCAAATTCGGCGACCGCTATTTCGCCAAGATGAAGCGCATGCCCACCGACGTGCAGGCGGCCGACTATTCCGCCACCATGACCTACCTGAAGGCCGTCGAAGCCGTCAAGAGCACCGATGCCGACAAGGTCATGGAATACATGAAGAAGACGCCCATCAACGACTTCTTCGCCAAGGGTGGCGTGATCCGTCCAGACGGCCGCATGGTCCACGAGATGTACCTGGTGCAGGTCAAGTCGCAGGCCGAATCGAAGAAGCCCTGGGATTACCTGAAGATCATCAAGAAGATGCCGGGCGAACAGGTCTTCACCGCCAAGGCCGACTCCAAGTGCGCGCTCTGGAAATAAGCCTTTAACCTGAACACTCCCACCTGCTGCCGTCTGCCATGGAAATCTTTGGTGTCTCATTGCCGGGCCTGTTGAGCCAGCTCCTTCTGGGGCTGGTCAACGGTTCGTTTTACGCAATCCTCAGCCTGGGGTTGGCCGTGATCTTTGGCCTTCTCAACGTCATCAATTTTGCGCATGGTGCGCTGTTCATGATGGGGGCCGTGATTACCTGGATGGCCATGACCTACTTCGGTATTGGCTACTGGTGGATGCTGGTGCTTGCTCCGCTGCTGGTGGGAGCGTTCGGGGTGGTGATCGAGCGGTTGCTGCTGCGCTGGATCTACAAGCTCGACCACCTGTACGGCCTGCTGCTCACGCTGGGCCTGACGTTGTTGGTGGAGGGTGTGTTCCGCTCGATCTATGGGGTTTCGGGGCTGGGTTACGACACGCCGGAACTGCTCGAGGGCGCCACCAGCCTGGGCTTCATGATCCTGCCCAACTACCGTGCATGGGTCGTGGTCGCATCCATCGCCGTCTGCATCGGCACCTGGTATGTGATCGAAAAAACCAAACTGGGCGCCTACCTGCGCGCTGGCACCGAAAACCCGCGCCTGGTCGAGGCGTTCGGGGTGAACGTGCCGCTGATGATCACGCTCACCTACGCCTTTGGTGCCGCGCTGGCCGCCTTCGCGGGTGTGCTGGCGGCCCCGGTGTACCAAGTGTCTCCGCTCATGGGCCAGAACCTCATCATCGTGGTGTTCGCCGTGGTGGTGATCGGTGGCATGGGTTCCATCATGGGCTCGATCCTCACGGGCCTGGGTCTGGGCATTGTCGAGGGATTCACCAAGGTGATCTACCCCGAAGCATCTTCCACCGTGGTGTTCGTCATCATGGTGATCGTCCTCCTGATTCGCCCCGCCGGCTTGTTCGGTAAAGAAAATAAGGGGCCGCGAGCATGAACCTCAAGAAAATCGCCAACTTTGGTTACGGGCTGCTGTTGCTGGGCCTGATTGCGGCTCCCTTCCTGGGCGCCTACCCCATCTTCGTGATGAAGCTGATGTGCTTTGCGCTGTTTGCGTCGGCCTTCAATCTGCTGCTGGGCTATACCGGCATGCTGTCTTTCGGCCACGCGGCCTTCCTGGGCGGCGCGGCCTACGTCACCGGCCACACCCTCAAGGTCTGGGGCCTGACGCCCGAGATTGGGCTGCTGCTGGGCACGGCCGCTGGCGGGCTGCTGGGCCTCATCGTCGGCTTCTTTGCGATCCGCCGTACGGGCATCTATTCGACGATGATCACCCTGGCACTCGCGCAGATGCTGTTCTTTGCCTGCCTGCAGGCGCCCTTCACGGGGGGCGAGGACGGGTTGCAGGCCGTGCCGCGCGGCAAGCTGTTTGGCGTGGTTGATCTGGCCAGTGATCTGACCATGTATTACGTGGTGCTGGTCATCGTCGTGGCGGCCTTCCTGCTGATCGTGCGCACCATTCACTCGCCCTTCGGTCAGGTGCTCAAGGCCATCAAGGAGAACGAACCCCGCGCCACGTCGCTGGGCTACGACACCAACCGTTTCAAGCTGCTGGCGTTTGTGCTGTCGGCCGCGTTGGCCGGGCTGGCTGGTGCACTCAAAACGCTGGTGCTGGGCTTTGCCACGCTCAGCGACGTGCACTGGACGGCATCGGGCCATGTGGTGCTGATGACCCTGGTCGGGGGCCTGGGCACCCTGTCGGGGCCACTCGTGGGCTCGGCCGTGGTGGTGCTGCTGGAGAACAAGCTGGGCGAAATCGGCCACTTCCTGGCCACGTTGACCAGCGTCGATTGGTTCAACACGCTGGGCGAGTCCGTCACCATGGTCACGGGCCTGATCTTTGTGATCTGCGTGCTGGCGTTCCGCCGTGGCGTGATGGGCGAAATCATTGCGTGGCTTGTGCGCCGACGCGCGGGCAGTAAAGGCTGAGGCTGTTGCCTCCGGTGCCATGCAAGCCGCTGCGTCACAGGCGCAGCGGCTTTTTGTATCCGGTCATCTCCAGGTAGCCGCGACCGATCACGGCACCGGCTGCACTGCGCAGCTCTGACAGGCCTTCCCAATAGATCGCGCCGGTTGAGCTGCTGCTGTCGAGTTCCTGATCGTCGACCAGCGCAAGCACGCCATAAGTGCCGACCGGTGTTTCCACCTGCCACTGCACGGGGTAGCGAGCACCGCTGGAGGGGCTGTCCCAATACCGCTCTGCGGTGAATGCCGCGCTGTTGTCCGCAAATACCTGCGTTTCCTGGCCTGCCGAACGGAACGAACCGCCCGACCACAGCGCAGAGCCGTCGGCCCGCCGGAGGCGAAAGGCCGTGAGCGCGCTGCCGTCGTCCAGGTTCATCCCGATCCAGTCCCAGCCCACGGCTTGGGGGTGCATCAATGCATCGCTCCATTCGTGGTCCAGCCAGGCACGGTTGGCATGGGGCGCACTTTCGATGGCCATGCGTCGGCCTTCGAGCACGATGTGGCCGCTTACCGCCAGCTGGGGCTGGCTGTAGTAATAGCTGGCCTGCGCAGCTTCGGGCCCCTTGCGCGATAGCCCCTGGAGCCCCTGCAAAAGTGGCGGCCCGGCCGATTCCAACTGCAGATCCAAGCCGAAACTTGTGCCTTCCACCCGCGCGGTGTAACGGCTTGCCGTGCCGTCCTTGCCCGCGGCGCCAGCAGGCTTGCCGCTGCCCGTCTGCCCGGCGGCAGAAGGCAAAGGAATGTCCTCGCGCACGAGTGACCAGTCGCGCAGCCGCACGGCGGTGTCGGACTCACTGGCCTGCGCCACGCCGAAGCCCGCGCGCTCGATGCGCTGGTCGTGGCGCAGGCGCCGGCCTTTCACATCGGTGAGGGCGGCATGGGCAAACAGCAATTGCTTGGCTGCAAAGGCCGACTGCATGCGCTGCGCGGCCTCCACGCGCGAGCGAAAGAACGTGACCTGAAAACCCCACAGGCGGTCCGCCGCCTGGACATGGCCCGTGACATACCACCATTCGGTGTGGTGGTCGGGGTGGCTGCCATGGTCCCGCGGAAAAAGCAGCGTGCGCGCGGGCAGGGCCCAGGCGCTTGTGACCCAGGAACCCGGGGCCGCCGCCGCGGCCGCGAAGGCCAGCCATTGGCGGCGGCCCAAGGGCGCCTGTTCCAGGGAGAAAGTTGGCGCCGGCATGGGGGCTTGCCGCGGCATGGCCTCAGGCCAGCATGGCGTCCACGCGCTGGCGTGCCGCCGTGCAGTCGCCCATGCAACGGGCCACCCATTCGGAATCGAAGTAGGTGGGAAGATAGCGCTCGCCGGCATCGCACAACAGTGAAAGGATGGAGCCGCGTTCGCCGCGCTCGCGCATCTCGCCCGCCAGTGTGAGCATGGCAAAAAAGTTGGTGCCGGTAGAGGGGCCGGTGCGCCGCCCCAGCAACTGCGACAGGGCACGCATGGCCGCAATCGAATCCACATCGGGCACTTCGACCATGCGGTCCACCAGCGTGCGGATGAAGCTGGGCTCCACCTGTGGCCGGCCAATGCCTTCGATGCGCGAACCTGCGGCGGTGAGCGTTGCATCGCCCGTGCGGTGGTAGGCGCTGAACACCGATCCCGCCGGGTCGGCCACGCACACCTGGGTGGCGTGGCGCTGGTAGCGCACGTAGCGGCCGATGGTGGCGCTGGTGCCGCCCGTGCCGGCACCCACCACGATCCAGCGCGGCACGGGGTGCCGCTCACGCTGCATCTGCGTGAACATGCTCTCGGCAATGTTGTTGTTGCCACGCCAGTCGGTGGCGCGTTCGGCGTAGGTGAACTGGTCCATGTAATGCCCGCCTGTTTCTGCCGCGATGGCGCGGGCGGCGCCGTACACCTCGCCCGCGCTTTCCACGAAATGGCAGCGGCCGCCGTGGAACTCGATCAGCGCGATCTTCTCGGCCGAGGTGCTGCGGGGCATGATCGCCACGAATGGCAGGCCCAGCAGGCGTGCAAAGTAGGCCTCGCTCACAGCCGTCGAACCGCTGGATGCCTCGACGATGGTCGAGCCTTCGTGCACCCATCCGTTGCACAGCGCGTACAGAAACAGCGAGCGCGCCAGCCGGTGTTTGAGGCTGCCCGTGGGATGGGTGGATTCGTCCTTCAGGTACAGGTCGATGCCCGCACGCGTGAATGCAGGCAGGGGCAGCGGAATCAGGTGCGTGTCGGCGCTGCGCTGGTAGTCGGCCTCGATGCGGGCAATGGCTTCGTGCAGCCAGTGAGAAGGGGTGGGCGGTGTCTGCATGGGGTGCATTGTCGCAGTCGGCCGTCCCGCCGAGTGATTCTCAACCCTGGTGGCGCCGTGTGGCGATTTCAGTCGCTGTCGCTCGGCTGGCGCGGGCCTTCGGCGCAGGTCACCCCGGGGTGCGCAAGGGCCCGGTTCAAGCCTTGCGCCGGTACCGCAGGGCGGCCAGGCCGAGCAGCAGCGAAAGCAGCATTACGCCGCGCGTGCCGGTGGCGGGAACGGCACGCACGGCAGCGCCCGCTGGCAGGGCGCCAATCTGCACATTGCCCGCCACGATGGCCATGTCCTGGCTCAGCACGGCAGAGGGGCCGAGGGTGATCGCGGCCGTGCCGGCACCCGACGAGAGCAGCTGAATGGGCTGGGCCGGCGTGCCCTGCAGCGTCAAGGTGCCCAGCACCGTGATCTGGCTGCCCGCCGGCATCACAAAGGCGCGGCCGGTGGTGCTGCGCAGGGTCAGGTCCTGGAACACCATCGTGCCCGCGAGCTGGGTGGTGTTGCCGCCAGTGCAGCCATCGGTCAGCACCACCGAGGTCGTGCCTGCGTTGAACGTGCCCCCACTGGTCAGATTGCCTCCCACCGTGAGCGTGCCCACCGTGCCGTTCACCACCCCCGTACCGCCAATGTCGAAGTTGCTGGCGGTGGACATTTGCGTGGTCCGCAGATTCAGGTTGCCGTCTACCTGCACAGGCGTGCACCCCACGTCCACCAGGGTGCCTGCCGGCATGTCCACGGTGGCGCCGAAGGGAACTGCGAACTGGGCCCAGCCCGGCGAGGCCAGGCCATACAGCAGTGTGGCCATGGCGGCCCTCTGGCGAAACGTCGTCTTCGCGGAACTCCCTCTGGAGCGCGGCTCTGCAAAAGCGGCCGCGCTGCGGCTTTGTCGGATCTGGATGGTTGCGAAAGTGCCTCCTCAGAACCTGTTGGCGATCTTTTCGGGGTCGCGCAAGCACCTTGCCGGGATGGGCTGCAGGGCAGCGGTGCGCAGTGGATAGCTCGGCTATCAACAGGCGCTGCAACGCCGCAGGCCGCCCGGCAAGGCACTTGTCCGAAGGTGGGCGTGAAATCGGGCGATGGAACGCCTCAGCTGCTTGCATGGGCATGAGCCCATGCGGCGCATCCGAGGCATCCACTTATCCCGATGGCACTCCAATGCGATCCCCGAAAAGATCGTCAACAGGTTCTTACGCCCCCGCAGGTGGCCCCGTTTTGTTTTCGGAGCGGTGGCGCAGGGGCGGGCTCGGATCATGGGCAAGCCGCGCCAGGAAGGCAAACAAATTTTGACCTGTCCGCGGGTGGCGATGCACGGGCAGGCGTTACCAGTCTTCTTTCACCGCCATCACGGCGTCGCGCCCCGCTGCGGCACGGCCGGCGAGCCAGGCCGTCACGGTGCCCGAGGCCACCACGGCCGCGCACAGCGCAAGCAGCCGTTCTGCGGGCACGCGCAGCTCCATCGTCCAGTGGAAGCTCTGGGGGTTGACCACGTGTACCAGGACCAGCGCCACGGCCAGGCCAAGCAGTACCCCTGCTGCGGCGCCCACGCCGGTCCATGCCGCTCCCTCGCCGGCCACCACGGCCAGAATCTGCCGCCGGGTGAGGCCCAGGTGCGCCAGCAGGCCGAATTCCTTGCGCCGCGCCAGCACCTGCGCGCTGAAGCTTGCCGCCACGCCAAACAGGCCGATACCGATGGCCACGGCCTGCAGCCAGTAGGTGACGGCAAAGCTGCGGTCGAAGATGCGCAGCGAGCGCTCCCGGATTGCGCCCACCGAGACGAACTCCAGATCGGCCGCGCCAGCGCCGGCTGGGGATTGCGCACCCTCATCTGAGCCTGAGCCCCGCACGCCCGCCTGGTCCGCGCCAGCCAGGGCACGGATGGCCTGCTGCAGTTGCGCGAGGTCAGCCTTTTCGCTTGGCCAGAGGGCAAGGTCGGTGGCCCGGGTGTCGCCCGTGAGGGCCACGTAGTTGGGGCGGTCCATGACCACGGCGCCCGATTGGCGCGCATAGTCGCGCCAGACGCCTGCTATGAAAAAAGAAGCTGCTTGCGCTTGTGCCATATGCGCTACAGGGTTGAAAGACTTTGAAAGTGCGGGCCAGTCCATGCCGGGGCGCAGGCCGTACAGATCAACCACGGCTTCGCTGATGTAAACGCCTTTCTTCCCCGCTGGCACGGGCAGAGCCTCGCCCACCAGCGGCAGCGCGCGGGCGGGGTTGTTGCCCAGGGGGCGGCTCAGCAGCACCAGCGCGGGGCGCGTGGGGTCGAGCTGGAGC